>CAYUFY010000041.1:0-22580 GCA_964443795.1 uncultured Anaerolineales bacterium
CTTTCCTGACGCACTTTCCGAACATATGTACTCTCAGTTGCAGAGATGCACCCAAGTTAGATTGACACTTTTTTGCTGTGCCAAAGGTTTTTTCTGCCACGCATTGCACAAAGACATTGGCTTTGAGCGTAAAAAGCGCCATCCCGGCATCTTTATGTAGCACCGAAAGTATTTTGGGCTTTTCAGAAGTGTCAATCTAACTTGAACCATGCCTTTTATTCACTATCTATGTTAATCATCCCCTGCCCCAACTGCGGCCCCCGCAATGTCACCGAATTTCGATTTGGCGGCGAGACCAACCCGCGTCCCAAAGACCCGGTCGCGACCACCGATAAAGAGTGGAGCGATTTTTTGTATATGCGCCGGAATGTGATGGGGGTCAATATCGAATGGTGGTATCACCGCAACGGGTGCGGGGTGTGGTTTCTGGCCGAGCGCAACACCGCCACCAATGAAGTGCTGAAAACGTATGTGTGGCAACCGAAGACCTAACCCCCGGCCCCTTCCCTTTTAGGGAAGGGGGGACACATTATCAAAGTTGCTGCAAACTCAAAGGCTAACCATGTCATCGGCAGATATCATCATCATTGGCGCGGGGATTATCGGCAATGCGCTGAGTTTTGAATTGGCCAAGCGCGGCTATAAAACACTCAGTATTGATAAAAACGCCGAGGCCGGCACCGGCTCCACCAGTAATTCGTGCGCCATCGTGCGCGCGCATTACTCCACCAAGCAGGGGGTGACGCTGGCCTACGAGTGTTTTCACTATTGGCACGATTGGGCCAATTATGTGGGCGACCACGATGAGCGCGGTTTGGCCCGTTTTGTGAACTGCGGGAGCATTTTGCTCAAAACCCCCGCCCATAAGCATGAACGCATCGCGCAACTGTATAAAGAACTCGGGGTGCCGCATGAGGAATGGACCGTCGCAGACATTCGGCGGCGCATGCCGATTTACACGACCAAAGCGTTTTACCCCCCCACCCGCCCGGACGATGCGGCGTTTTGGCAGGAACCAATCGGCGAAATTGGGGGCGCGGTGTTCACGCCGGGCGCGGGGTACGTAACCGACCCGCAACTGGCCGCACACAACTTGCAACGCGCCGCCGAAGCGCATGGGGCGCGGTTCCTGTTCGAGCAAACGGTCACCGCCATTCGGCAGGAGAATGGTCGGGCGCTCGGGGTCACGCTGGCCGATGGGACGCAGATAAACGCCCCGGTCACGGTCAACGTCGCCGGGCCGCATTCCTTCATCATCAATCGGCTGGCCGGGGTCGAGGCGGGCATGAACATCCGCACCCGCGCCTTGCGCCACGAAGTTCATCATGTGCCTTCGCCCGCCGGGTTCGATTTTGAACAGGACGGCTTGCACACCACCGACGGCGACAACGGCATTTACATGCGCCCGGAAGTGGGGAACACCATCATGGTCGGCAGTGGCGACCCGGCCTGCGACACCAAGGAATGGGTGGCCGACCCGGACAATTTCAACCATGAGGTGACCGAGGCGCAATGGAAGGCGCAAGTGTATCGGCTGGCGCGGCGCATCCCCGGCCTCGGCATCCCCAGCGAGAAAAAAGGCCTCGTGGATTTGTATGATGTCGCGGACGATTGGATCCCGATTTACGACAAATCGGATTTGGCGGGGTTCTACATGGCCGTCGGGACCAGCGGCAACCAATTCAAGAACGCCGGCCCGGTGGGCCACGCCATGTCCGAGTTAATTGATCGCTGTGAGAATGGCTACAATCACGATGCCCAACCCCTGAGCGTGAAAGCCCGTTACACCGGGTTGGAGATTGAAATGAAATTTTATTCCCGTCGCCGGGCGGTGAATAATGAAAGCAGTTTCACCGTGAGCGGATAAAAATTTCGGACACAGATGAACACAGATTTTTGTGGCTCTACCGTTTTTGACGAGATTGGCGTAGGTCACGCTTGTAGCGCGACGGTTTTTGCCGCACCCGGTGTCAGGCTACAAGCCCGACCTACATGGGTTTCCCGTTAAAGCCAGCAGAGCCATTTTTGTTTAAACCAATCTGTGAAAATCTTTGTTCATCTGTGTCCTGTAACCTTTAGACCATGTCAACCACCTCCACCCTTTCCTCCCAGTCTCACCGCCTCGCCACCCAACCCGGCGAAGTCATTGACCGCGCCAACTCCTTCACCTTCACCTTTGCGGGGAAGGAGTACACCGCGCACCCCGGCGACACGATTGCTTCGGCGCTGGCGGCGGCGGGCGTGCAAGTCTTTAGCCGCTCATTCAAATATCACCGCCCGCGCGGGCTGATGTGTTGCGCCGGGCATTGCCCCAACTGTCTGGTGCAACTCGGCGACGAGCCAAATGTGCGCGCCTGTCGCACGCCCGTCGCCGCCGGGATGCAGGTCAAGCCGCAAAACACCACACCCTCGCTCGAAGCCGACTTCATGTCGCTCACCCAACTCGGCGCCAAGTTCCTGCCGGTGGGTTTTTATTACAAGACCTTCATCCACCCCAAAGCCGCCTGGCCGCTCTACGAAAAAGTTTTGCGCGCCGCCGCCGGGTTGGGCGAGGTCTCGCCCGACACACCGCACACTCAACACAGCAAGCAATTTCTCCACGCGGAAGTGGTGGTGATTGGCGGCGGCCCGGCGGGACTGAGCGCGGCCCGCGCGGCCGCGGAGGCCGGAGCGCGGGTCTTGCTCCTCGACGAAAACCCCGCGCTCGGCGGGCATCTGCGTTACGCGAGCGCGGCTGGCCCCCTGCCCGATCTGCTCGCCACCGTCCAAGCCAATCCCAAGATCACCCTTTACCCCAACACCACCGTCCTCGGCTGGTATCTCGACAACTGGCTCTCCGCGAGCAATGGTCAGCGGCTGTTTAAAATCCGCGCCCAAAACATCATCGTGGCAACGGGCGCCTACGAAACCCCGCTCGTCTTTGACAACAACGATTTGCCCGGCGTGATGCTCGGGAGCGCGGTCCAACGCCTGATTCATTTATACGGCGTTCTGCCCGGCCAACAAGCTGTGGTTGTCACCGCCAACGACGATGGCTGGCAAGTGGCCGCCGATTTGCTGGCGGCGGGCGCGCGGGTCGAGGCCATTGTGGATGAACGCCAACGCGAAGCGTGCCATAGCCCGCATCTGGATAAACTAACCAGCGTGGTGCCCATTTTTTGGGAGCGCACCATTATCCGCGCCGATGGCCCCGGTCGGGTTCGGCGCGCCTATATCGCGCGCGTCAACGCACAGGGCGCGGTGGATGAAGCCTCCGAACAGCGGCTGGCGTGTGATCTGATTGTGACCAGCCTGGGCTGGAGCGCCGCCGCTGATTTAGCGTATCAGGCCGGGGCCAAAGCGGTATGGGATGAAACCTGCGCGGAGATTTTGCCCGCGCAGTTACCGGCAAGCATTTATGTGGCCGGGCGCGCGGCTGGCACGCACAACGTCGAGACGCAAATGCTGGAGGGCACGTTACGCGGTCGGGAGGCGGCCGCCCGCGCGGGGTCCGGCGCACCCCCGGCGGGCGCAGACCGCGCCACGCTTGAGGGCAGAAAAACCGCCGAGGGCCGACGCACGTCGGGGCGCGTCATCAATCCCGGTCATCACAAACGTATCGTCTGCTATTGCGAAGATGTGACTGACAAAGATATTGAGACGGCCATCGCCGAAGGCTACAGCAGTTTGGAATTGCTCAAGCGGTATGCCACCGTGACGATGGGGCCATGCCAGGGCAAGATGTGCGCGGTGAATGCCATTCATTTGTGCGCGCGGGCTAATGGCAAAGGCGTGCAAGAAACCGGCACGACCACGTTCCGCCAACCGACTACACCTGTGCCGTTGGGCGTGCTGGCCGGGCAACATATGGAGCCGGAGCAGGTGACGCCGATCCACGCGTGGCATCTGGCGCATGGCGCGAAGATGATGCTGGCCGGTCTGTGGCGGCGGCCCCTGCACTATGGCGACCCCCTGACCGAAGTGCAAGCCGTACGCGAGCGCGTGGGCCTGATTGATGTGAGCACGCTGGGTAAGTTGCGGTTCACCGGCCCCGGCGCGGGGGCATTGCTCGACAAACTCTATATCAACACCATGGGCAATCTTAAACCGGGGCGGGTGCGCTACGGCGTGATGTGCAATGACGAGGCGGTGGTGCTGGATGATGGCGTGACCGCGCGCGTGGGCGAGAACGAGTGGTATACGACGACGACCACTTCCGGCGCGAGCGCCATGTTCGAAAGCATCCAGTGGTGGATGCAAAGCGGCTGGGGCGAGGGCGTGCATTTAACGGACGTGACTGAAGCGTATGCGGCGTTCAATTTGGCCGGGCCGCAAGCCCGCGCGGTGTTGCAGAAGTTGACCCAGTTGGATCTCTCCAACGTCGCGTTCTCCTACATGAACGCGCGCGACACCGAAGTGGCGGAGGTGCCTTGCCGCTTGTTACGCATCGGCTTCACTGGCGAGTTGTCTTACGAAATTCATTGCCCCACGAGTTACGCCGTGCAACTGTGGGAAGCGCTGATGGAAGCGGGCAAGGACTTTGGCATTGCCCCCTTTGGCGTGGAGGCCCAGCGGATTCTGCGGCTCGAGAAGGGCCACATCATCATCAGTCAGGACACAGACGCCACCACCGACCCCATGGCCGCCGATTTGGGCTGGGCGGTGAAACTGGACAAGCCCGATTTTCTGGGCAAGCGCTCGCTCGTCCGCATTGCCGCCACAGCGCCCAAACAAAAACTCGTCGGCTTTACGCTTGACAAGGCCAACCTCGTGCCGGATGAAGGCACGCAATGTGTGCGGCTCGACGCGACTGGCAAGCCAGAAATCATTGGCTATGTGACCTCCTGTCGTTATAGCCCCACGCTTAAGCAGACCATCGGCTTGTGCTGGCTCCCGGCGGAGCTGGCCGCCCAAGCGGGCGCGACCTTCACCATCCGGCTCACCGATGGCCAGGCGTTTGAACAAGCCCAAGTGCATCACGGGCCGTTTTATGACCCGCAGGGAGCGCGGCTAAAAGCCTAACCCGCCACATGACACCATGAAACTCACGCCTCTCCACACCACCATTCAAAAACACGGCGCGGCCTTTATTGAAACTGGCGATTGGCGCTTCCCGCGCGGTTACACCAACCCCGAACAGGAACTCGCCGCCGCGCGGGAACGCGTGGCCCTGGCGGATGTCAGCCCCCACGGCAAACTGTTTATCGAGGGTCGTTCTGCGCCCGACGCGGTGCGCGCCGCCTTTGGCTCCGCCCCGGAAACCATCGGGAGCGGCATCAACTTGGAAGCCGGGCATCTCTACCGTCTGCGCCCCGACCAGTTTTATTTGGTGACACCGCCCGGCGCAGAGACGCAAGCCGCCACGCATCTCGAAGCCGCCATCGCCGCGCACAAATTATTCGTGACCGTGACCAACCAAACTCACGGCCTCGCCGAACTGCGGCTCATTGGGCCAGCCAGTCGCGCGGTGCTCAGCCAACTGTGCGCGCTGGATTTTGCCGATGAGGCTTTTCAAAATATGACCGTCAAGCAAACCAGCGTCGCCAAGACCAAGCAAATGGTCATCCGCCGCGATTTCGGCGACTTGCCCACTTACACGCTCAGCGGCGCGGCCTCGCTGGCGGCTTACCTGTGGGGCGTCATCCTGGAAGCCGGACATGAATTTGATATTGCGCCCATTGGCGTGGAAGCGTTGAAAAAGTTGGAATAATCAGAACTCGGAGTTCTATACTTCATAACCCCCCATGGAAACCATCCTCACCTCTCCCACCAAGACCGTTCGCATTGGCCCCGACCACCCGTTTGTCATCATCGGGGAACGCATCAACCCCACCGGGCGCAAACTATTGGCCGCCGAAATGGCCGCGGGGGACTACAGCCGGGTGCGCAAAGATGCCCTGGCCCAAATCGAGGCGGGCGCGCACGTTCTCGACGTGAATGCGGGCATCCCCCTCGCCGATGAGCCCGGCATCCTGGCCGAGGCCATCCGCCTTGTGCAATCCATCACCGATGTGCCACTGTGCATTGACTCGTCCATTGTCAAAGCGTTGGAGGCCGGCCTCGCGGCCTACAAAGGCAAGCCCCTACTCAATTCGGTGACCGGCGAGGATGAACGCCTGGATGTGGTGTTGCCGTTGGTAGCGCAATATAAATGCGCGGTCATCGGCATCTCCAACGACGAGACTGGCATTAGCGAAGACCCAGCCGTGCGCTTTGCGGTCGCCAAGAAAATCGTGGAACGCGCCGAGTCCTATGGCATCCCGCGCGCGGATGTGCTCATTGACCCGCTGGCCATGCCCATCGGCGCGATGGGGTCGGCGGGGAAAGCGTTGTTTGCCATCGTGCGCCGTTGTCGCGAAGAACTGGGCGTGAACTGCTGTTGTGGCGCGTCCAATATTTCCTTCGGCCTGCCCGACCGCGGGGCCCTCAACGGCGGCTTTTTAGCCATGGCCATCGCCGCCGGCATGACCTGCGCCATCACCAACCCCATTGAACCGGAAATCAAAAGAATGATTATGGTCGGCGATGTGATGTTGGGCCACGATGAAAACTGCGCGGCCTGGCTGCGCTATAGCCGCCAGCAGAAGGCCGCTCAAGCCACCGAGACCGCGCCCAAAGCGGCCAGCACGCCCGAGGCCGCGTCGGCCCCCAGTGGCGCGGACCGCGCCGCCGAGCGCGCCGCCCGCCGCGAACGCCGTCAGGGCCGCCCCGCGAGCGGCGAGGGGCCAGATACCCCCACGAGTTAATCCGTTTTGAAATCTGCCGCCTAAAAAACCACCCGGCCTTAAGACTCAAGGCCGGGTGGTTTTATTTTAGGCGTCCGCGATAGACAAAAAAAGGCGCAGAGACCTCCTCTCTGCGCCCAGGCATTGGCACACTTGCCAGCTTATTTCTTTTTCTTGTTATTGGCCGCCGTGCTTTTCTTCTTGGGCTTGCTCGCCTTGCCGGCCGCTTTGGCTTTATTGGCGATGGCGGCCAGCCGGGTCATGGTCGCCTCCACCTCACCCGGGTCAACGCCAATGAGCGAAATCAACTTGCGGTCACTCGACAAACCACCCATGATATCAATCTGGGGGGTGGGGATATTCAGCGCCTTCGCCAGAAATTCGACCAGGGCTTTGTTCGCCGCGCCATCTTCGGGCGGGGCGGCGACGCGAATTTTGATCGTGCCATCTTCCATCAACCCCGCCACTTCGGTCTTCTTGGCGCGCGGGGTAACTTTGACGGTAATGGCCGCTCCGGTTTTAGCGTTACTAAAGGTAGGCATGGGCTAGTCTCCGACTGTTAGTATCACAGATCATTTGATGGGTCATTCTACGCCTTAGTATAGCCCAGTCGGGCGAAAATCCAAATCCGATCGGGTTAGAAAGAGTTGGTAATAATCAGAATTAACACCTGCCCGGCAAATTGCACGGCCAACATCGCCACCATGAGCGACAGATCAAACATCCCCATCGGTGGAACCAGGTTGCGGAAGGGGCGCACAATCGGCTCGGCCAACTGACTCAAAAAGCGCCGCACCGGATGCCACGGCTCCAACGGGAGCCAGGACATGATGGCATTGAGAAACAAAATGGCCGTCAGGAGATTAACAATGAGATTGACGAGACCAACTAGGTAAACTGCCAAAGTGACAACTCCTTGACGCCCGACCATCGTCGCGCGTCACTATAACCGCCGGGCCTTAACCCCGCTCGCCAAAAATCGCGCGGCCCACGCGGATGAGGGTCGCCCCCTCCGCGATCCCGGCTTCGAAATCATCAGTCATCCCCATCGAAAGTTCGCGCCAATCGCCAACGGGAATCTGCGCCCGCAAATCATCCCGCAATTCCCGCAGACGCGCAAAAAACGGGCGCACCGCCTCGGGGTTGGGGACAATGGGCGCCATCGTCATCAACCCGCTTAGCCGCAGATGGGGCAATCGGGCGATCTGCTCCACTTCCGGGACCAGCGCGGCCCACTCCGCCCGCGCGGAGGCCGGGAACCCGGACTTCTGCGCCTCCCCCGAAACATTACACTCCAACAAAATCGCCTGTTCGCGCCCCAGCTCCCCGGCGAACCGACTCAACCGTTCGGCCAACTTCAACGAATCAACCGAGTGCACCAGGGTAAACCCTGCCGCGACCACCTCGCGCGCTTTGCGGCTTTGGATGTGTCCAATCATGTGCCAGCGCAAATTATGATTCGCCAGCGCCTGCATTTTGGGCGCGGCTTCTTCAATGCGATTCTCTCCAAATTCATTTAATCCGCTGGCGAGGGCCAACTGCACCGCCTCCACCGGGTGAGTCTTGCTCACGGCGATGAGCTTGATATCTGCCGAGGAGCGCCCGACCCGCTGGGCGGCGGCGCCAAGCCGATCTTGCACTCTAGCGAAATTATCAGCCAGTGAGTTCATCAGCATGGATAAGTCGGGGACTAACGCAAGGCAATCAGCGCGCCAAAGCGCCCGGTTTTGCCCTGTTCGCCCCGGTGCGAGAAAAAATCATCGGTACGGCAGGCGGTGCAGAGCGCGCTCGTCTCGATCTGCTCCACGCCCGTTTCACGCAACGCCAGCGCATTGGCCGCCCACAGGTCGAGATGCTGGCGACCGTTCCGGGGGAGCAACAACGCGTCGGAGCCGGGGAAAGCGGCGCGGGTTTGCGCCACCACCTCGGGGCCAACTTCATAATGACACGGGCCAATCGAAGGGCCAATGCCGGCGCGAATATCAGCCGGGCGGGAGCCGTAGGTCGCCGTCATCGCCCGGACGGCCGCCGCCGGGGCTTTAAGCAAGGTGCCTTTCCAACCGGCATGCACCACGCCCACCACATGGCGCACCGGGTCGAACAGCAGGATCGGCACACAATCGGCGAAACGCAGCAGGAGGGTGGCGGCGGGGTTATTGGTGATAAGCGCATCGGCTTTTTCAGATTCGTAATCTTCAACGTGTGGCCTATCCACCACCACCACGTCCGCCGAGTGGACTTGCCACAAGTCGGCGATCGATTCGGGGGCGCGCCCCAAAGCGCGGAAAGCGCGGTGGCGATTCTCGCGCACATGCACCCGGTCATCGCCCGTGCTGATGGATAGGTTTAGCGACGAGAAAGGCCCGGCGCTCACCCCGCCATGGCGCGCAAAGACCGCGTGCACCAGGTCGGCATGGGCAAATGATTCAAATTGATAATACCGGAGGTCGGTATGTGAGTGCGACTGCATCAGCGAAAAGTGTATCACAAAGCTATTCAGAAACGCGGCCTGTGTATCACTTCAACACGCGTTCGTCGCCAATCCGCTTGGTCACCCCCTGCGCGTCCAGATATTCCATGAGGGCGAGGGCGTATTTGCGCGAGGTTGAAAACAGATCGCGGGCTTCGGCGACCGTGATTTTGCCCCGGGCGTGCACATGCGCGCGGACGCGCTCCACCGCCTGAGTGTAGGTTTCGGCCAGGAGCAGGACATCGGGGGAGAGTTGCACCAGTGCGCCAAGGTCAATCAGCGCCGCCAACACCGCGTCACCCAGCCGGGCGGTGCAGTCTTTGACGGAGGGCGTGTTGAATGGCTCGCGGCGATAATCAGCGAGCAGGACATTAATGGCGGTTTGCTGGATGGGTGTAAACGTGATGCTGTGCGCGGGAAGCCGCACGACTGCGCCCGTAGCGACCACGGTTCCCGTGGCGGCCGCGTGGGCCACGAGCGCATTAAAAATCCGGGGCGACAGTTTGAGTTTACTCTTCAGTTCTTCGCGGGGCATTCCGGCGCGCAGGGGGTGAGCGGCATGAAAGGCCTGAAGCAGGTCATAGATATTAGAAGCGAATTGGCGCCAGACCGGGAGGGAGAGAACCAGGGCGTCGCCATCAAGGTAGATAAGTTGCGGGGAAACTTCGGCTAGCGTGGCCGTTGTCGCGGTTGCGTCGAGCGCCGCTTTGGCGAGGGCCTCCTTGAGTGGCGCCGGGCCGAGGAGTTGGAGCGCTTGCAGTAGGATTTCGCCGGGGGTGCCTTTGGCAAGCGTGTCGAGGCGGGCCAGCAGGGCCGGGTCGTGGCGTTTGTGGCGGCGCGGCGGGTGTGGGTCAATAACCGACCCGCCACCAATCGTGGCCCCCGGCGATGGGCGGCGCAGGATAAACCGATCCCCTTTAACTGCCACAACGGGTTGGGCGAGTTCGAGTTGGACCCAGGCCGTTTCGCCGGGAGCGAGGGCCTCATGCTGGAGCAGGCGCACGGTAGCCAGGACTTCAGCCGCGCCAATAAAGAGTTTGACTTCCGCGTTGTGTTTGAGCGATAAGCCAGCGTCGCGCAAGTGAGTGAAGCGGACATCCAACCGGGAGGTGGCGCGCAAGGTGCCGGGATGCGCCAGAACGAAGCCGCGCTGGAGTTGCGCCACTTCGACGCCGGTGAGGTTAACCGCCACCCGACTGCCCGGCACGGCCCGCTCGATTTTGGCTTTATGGGTTTGCAGGCCACGAATGCGGGCCGGGAGGCCCACCGGGAGAATTTCAACTTCATCCCCGAGCTGGAGGGGGCCATCGGCGAGAGTGCCGGTCACCACGGTGCCAAAACCGGTGAGGGTGAACACCCGGTCAAGCGGGAGACGAGGGCGTCCCAGGTCGGGGCGCGGCGGGCGGGCGGCGAGGCAATCGGCGAGGGCGGCTTTAAGTTCGGGCAAGCCCTCCCCCAGGCGGGCGGAGACCGCAATCTGCGGGGCGCGCTCGAGCACGGTTCCCCGCACGATGGCGGCGAGATCGCTGGAGATGAGACTTAGCCAGTCGCTATCCACTAAATCTTTTTTGGTGAGGGCAATCACACCGGCTGGAATTTGCAGGAGATCGAGGATGGCGAGGTGCTCGCGCGTTTGCGGCATCACGCCTTCGTCGGCGGCCACCACAAAGAGGGTGGCATCTATGCCCCCCACCCCGGCGAGCATGTTCTCGATGAAGTCGCGGTGGCCCGGCACATCAATCACGCCCACCGCTTCGCCGTTGGGCAAGGTCAACCACGCGAAGCCAAGGTCAATGGTCATTTCGCGTTCGCGCTCTTCCTGCAACCGGTCGGGGTTCATCCCGGTGAGCGCGGTGACAAGCGTGGATTTGCCGTGGTCAACGTGCCCGGCCGTGCCAATGACGCGCATGGTGAAGGGTCGAGTCGCGTGTGTCAGGTGATTCTGAGTTTGACACCTGGCACTGTGACACGCTTTATTTTACTTTAGCGAAATTCTGCTCGTATTCAGCCACCATCTCACGGATGACATTGAGTAGGGCTTGTAGACGGCTGGCATCGAGGGTTTGCATGTGGCGCAGGGTGTCAAAGATTTCTGAGATTTGATCTTCCACCACATCCACGCGCTCCACTTGTTTGACACTGAGTCGGTCATGTTCGCGCCATTGTTCGTCGCGCAAGAGCATGTGGGTGGTCCAGCGTTTCTGATCGTCAGCCAGAAAGGCGGCCCACTCCTGGCGGAAACGCTCTTCGGCGAGACGCTGAATTTCACCCGCTTCGGTCAGCCGGCGTTCCATCACATCACTCACCTGACGATATTCGTCGGCGGCGCGGCGGATGTCGCGATTGGCCTCGGCATATTGATCTACTTTATGGGCATATTCGCCAATATTCTTGACGGCGTTCTCAACCCGCGCTTGCATTTCAGTCAGCGCGCGATCGCGCTCAGCCTGAATGACTCCTTGCGCGTCCAGCCATTGCTGTTGAGCGGTGCGGCGTTCGGCCTCGGAGGAGAAGAGTTCTCCCAACCGCGCATCCACCCGGCGGGCGAGGTCTTCCACCACATCTAGTTTGCCCCGGTTTTCTTCGAGCCGCTTGCGCAGATCGGTGAATTCGGTCTGCAATTCCACGATGCGCTTGGCATCCTGCCGCCGCCCTTCTTCCACCACGGTAATGGAGCGCAAGCGTTCATCCAAATAGCGGTTAAATTCCGAAACTTTATTCTGCAATTCCGCAATAAGCCGCGAGATGCGGTTTTCTTCATCCTTACGAGCCTGCGATTCCCGTTCCAGTTTGGCAATGCCCTCCAGGGGCTTGCGAACTTCGATCAGGGACTTGTTAATCCCTTCCCGCTCAATTTTGCGGAGGCGCTCGTCCTCGCGGGCGGCGTCGGCGCGGCGTTGCTCCATTTCATCCAACTGGCGCGCCATTTCCTTGCGATAGGTGTCGAGGATATCGTCAATCTTCGTCAGCCGTTGCACGGTGGCGGCAGAAGCCACCAAATCACTTTCGAGTTGTTGCAATTTGCGGTGCAGGGCCGTGTTATCGCTGGTTAAGCCGACCAGTCGCTCATTAAGCGTGGTAATTTCCTGCTTATCTTTGCGGCGCTCGTCATCCAGCCATTGCACGGTTTTAGAAAGTTGGTCAATGTCCATAAACACTCCTTGGGCGCGAAGATTATACAATGCCCAGCTAAACTGGCTAAACGGCGCGGGCCGGCCCAGCCGGTGAGGCTTCGCGCCATCCCCTATAATCAGGCCATGCGAATTGGACTAGACGTGCGGCTGACCTATTACACTCGCGGCGGGATTGCCAAATACATTGGGAATTTGGCGCGCGCCCTGCCCGACCTAGCGCCCGAATATGATCATGTGCATTTCTATCGGCGCGGCCATGCCGAAAGTTATTCGACCCGCGCCCGGCGGGTGGAGTGCTGGACCCCCGCGCACCATGCGCTCGAAGCCGCCGCCCTCGGGGCGGAGGTGACCCCGCACGGCCTCGCCCTCCTGCACTCCCCGGATTTCATCCCGCCACTATGGGGCGCGCGCCGCTATGTCATTACCGTCCACGATCTGGCGTTTCTACGTTACCCGCAATTTCTCACCCCCGACAGCCGCCGCTACTATAACGGACAAATTGAGCGGGCCGTCAGACAAGCCCACGCCATCGCCGCCGACTCGCAGGCCACCAAAGATGACCTGGGTAATTGGCTCAACGTGCCGTCAGACAAAGTGCGGGTGATTCACCTCGGGGCCGACCCGGAGTTTCGCCCGCTCGCACCCGAGGCGGTGGCCCCGGTTCTGGCGCGCTACGGCCTGCCGCGCGGCTATATTTTATTTGTGGGGACATTCGAGCCGCGCAAAAATGTGCCGGGGCTGTTGCGCGCCTATGCCCGTTTGCGTCAACACCTGCCCGACGCCCCCCCGCTGGTGCTCGTGGGCAATAAAGGTTGGTTGTTCAACGAAGTGGTCGCGCTCCAACACGAGCTCAAACTCGATCCCCACATTCATATCCTAGAAAATGTGCCCGCGCCCGACCTGCCCGCGTTGTACAACGGCGCGGGTGTGGTGGCGCTGGTCTCACATTACGAGGGTTTTGGTTTTCCGGTTTTGGAGGCGTTCGGCTGTGGCGTGCCGTGTGTCATCGCCAATCGGGCGTCTCTGCCCGAGCTCGCCGCAGGGGCGGCGCTGGCGGTTGACCCGGAGGATATTGACGCCATCGCCGAAGCCCTGCGCCAAGCGCTGACTGATTCAACCTTGCGCGCCGCCTTGCGGGCCGGGGGAACCGCGCGGTTGCAGGCGTTTAATTGGATCCAGTGCGCCCGCGCGACCCTGCAGGTCTACGCCCAAGCGGCCAGCGTTTAGCCAAACAGCTTGTCAACGGCCTCGGCTAGTTCGGCCAGATTACTCACCTGATGCACCGCATCACACAAGGGCGTATATTGCGGCATATCGCTGTCATCCGTCCCCCATTGGCGCCGGAGCTCGGGGTTGAACCACACCACTTTGCGGGCGCGGCGTTTCAATAACTCAAACTGATCGAGCCGGGGATTATTGAAGTTATTGCGCGCGTCGCCGAGAAAAATGACGGTGGTGCGGTGATCCACGGCGTCGAGGTGTTCCCCGCAGAAATAAGCCAGACAGCGCCCCAGGTCGGTGCCGTAGGGAATATAGGGAAAGCGGTGCTTGATCAGGGGAATAGCCTCATCCGGCCGATGGCCAAGAAACTCTTCCGTCACATCTTCCAAGTGGTCGTAGAACCCAAACGAGCGGGCCTTCGCCACCTGGTCTTGCAATTCATACATCAGCCGCAACATGAATTCAATCACATCGCGCATGGATTCAGACATATCGCAAATGAGCGCGAATTTGGGCTTGAGATGTTTTTTCTTGAAATGCAGATGAAACGGCACCCCGCTCGTCTGGAGATTGGCCCGCAGGGTGGTCTTGGCATCGAGAATTTTGCCGTCGCCTTTCTTTTGGCGCAGGGCCGCGCGGGAGCGGAGCCGCGCCGCAAGGCGGGTCACCAACTGGCGCAAAACTTTGGCCTCGGTTTCCGACAAATCCTTGAAGGGCTTTTCCATCAACTCGGCTTCGTCTATCTTCTGCGGTTCTTGTTGAGCGAGTTGCCCGGCGATTTTCTGGCCCACAAATTGCCGGGCCTGCTCGCTGAGCAAATCGCGGTTGGCGAGGATCAGTTGTAAAACGGCCTCTTGACCTTCGGGGGTCATCCCCATCTGCGCCAGTTGTTGCATGAGTTGCTCAATCTGTTCCGCCAGTTTTTCCAGTCCCATCTTGCGGAGCATTTCCCGCGTGAGGTATTGCTGACTCTCGGGACGACGGGCGCGCGCGGCCCCGGCTTGCCGCGCCCATTGCTCCAGCTCTTCCGACCTGGGATTGCGCCCGGCGGCGAGCATCTGCAACAAGCGACTCAGGTCCCCAGCCAGCGCGCGCATCGCGGCCTCGAGCATTTTCTGCTGGTCAGGGGTAAGTGCCTCCCCCGCAGGAATGAGGGGTGGCCCGCCGGAACTGAAATACAGCGGGAATAGCCGATCAAAAATCGGCTCATCCTGCCGCTCTTTAATGAGTGTGGCGCGAAGGGCCGATTGAAAGGCGGCCCGATTCAGAATCCCCATGTGTTCCATCGCCCGAAAGGCATCCTGACTTTCGGCCAACGAAACGCGCACCCCAGCGGCCCGCAGGCCCGCGATGAACTGCACCACGCGCTCGTCCATGCCTCAGCCCTCCGGGGGCCAGCGCCCACTCCGCAGGCGGCGCACGAGGCCCGGCGAGTGCGGGTCATCGCCCGGGGGCGGGTCATCCCGCATCATCCCGCGTTTGGCGCGTTGCAAATCCGATTCGTGTTTAAGGAGAATCGAAAGCGTGCTATCCAGCGTCTTCGGGTCGAGTTGTTTCGCGTTGAGCAGGACGAGGGCTTTGGCCCAGTCGAGGGTTTCGCTCACCGAGGGGCTTTTCTTTAAATCAATCCGCCGGAGCTTCTGCACAAACTCAACCGCCTGTTTAGCCAAATGGGGCGCGAGGTCGGGCACTTTGAGCCGCACCACCTGCAATTCCGCATCCAGTGTCGGATAGTCAATGTAAATATAAACACACCGGCGTTTAAGCGCTTCGGAAAGTTCGCGGGTGTTGTTGGAGGTGAGCAAAACCAGTGGTTGGTGTTTGGCCTTAAGCGTGCCCAGTTCGGGCACCGAGATCTGGAAATCGGAGAGGACTTCAAGCAGAAAGGCTTCAAACTCCGCATCGGCCCGGTCAATCTCGTCAATGAGCAGGGTTACAGGTTCGTCGGACAGGATGGCTTGCAAAAGCGGGCGCGGCAGTAAAAAGCGTTGCGAGAAGAACACATCATCTTCGCCCGCCAGTTTGTCGGCGGCTTGCGTGAGGGAGGTCGAGCCGCTGAGCAATTCGCTCAGTTTATCCCGCAACAATTGCGTGTAAAGCATTTGTTTGGCGTATTCCCACTCGTACAGGGCTTTGGTTTCATCCAACCCTTCATAACATTGCAAGCGGATGAGTTGCCGCCCGGTGGCCCCACACCAGGCCTTGGCGAGTTCGGTTTTGCCGACCCCCGCCGGGCCTTCGGCCAATACCGGCTTGCCCAGCTTCTCCGCGAGAAACAGCACGGTGGCAATCTCATCGGAGGCAATGTACTGTTGTTTACCCAAAGCCTCGCTAACATCGGAAGTTGATTTGAACATAGTCACCTTTTGAGTCAACCGTGATACCGGGCCAACCTCCCTAAATTACCAACTCGCCAGCTGGAATAAACTGCTGGGTTTCGAGCATACTCTGCTTTTTCCGGAAGCCTACCAGCCTGGGCCGGGGGCTTATTTCAGCACATACTGCGCCGCCGCGCGGGCCATCAGCGCCGCGCCGGTCACCAAAGCGCGCTCGTCAAAATCGAAGCGGGGGTGATGGTGAGAAAAGTCCAAACCTTGCCCGGCATTCGCCGACCCGATAAAAAAGTAACACCCCGGCACGGTGTTCATCATATACGCCATGTCCTCCGAGCCCATGGTGCGTTCATCGCTGACCACGCTGGTTACGCCCGGCAAATCTTGCGCCAAACCGCGCACCTGAGCGGCCATCTCGGCATGATTGCTGACGGCGGGCGTGGTCACTTCAAATTTAATCGTCGCCGGACATTCCAGGGCCTGGGCCACACCTGTCACAATCTGCTCAAAGCGTTGGACAACCAAGTCGCGCACGGCGGGCTGGAAGGTGCGAATGGTGCCCAGCAGGGTGGCCGAGTCGGGAATCACATTGAACGCCTCGCCACTTTTCACCGAGGTGACTGACAGCACCGCCGTCTCTTGCGCAGAGACATTCCGCGCCACAATGGTTTGCAGGGCGCTGATGATTTGCGCCGCCGCAACCACCGGGTCTTTCGCCAAATAGGGCGACGCGCCATGCCCGCCTTTGCCTTGCAGGGTGATGGTGAACTTGTCGGCGGCGGCCATGCAGGGGCCATCGGTGGCGGCAACCCAGCCCAGCGGTTTGTCATTCCACAAATGCAAAGCCAGCGACCGCTCGGGCGCCGGGTTTTCCAGCACCCCATCCTGCACCATCGCCGCCGCCCCGCCCAAACCTTCCTCGGCTGGTTGAAAGACAAACTTGAGGGTGCCCGCCATATCCTTGCGGTGAGCCATTAAAATCTTGGCCACGGCCAGGCCAATGGTGGTATGGCCATCATGGCCGCAGGCATGCATAATGCCGGGGGTTTCCGAAATATAATCGGCGCGATTGGCTTCGATAATGGGAAGCGCGTCCATATCGAACCGGAGGAGCACGGTCGGGCCGGGGCGGTCTCCTTCCAACAGGCCGACCACACCGGTTTGGCCCACGCCCGTGCGGACTTCAAGCCCCAACCGATTCAGTTCATTGGCCACAATGCCCGCCGTGCGGACTTCCTGAAAGCCAAGTTCCGGGTGGCGATGAAAATCTCGACGGCGGGCGATCATTTCGTCGGTGAGGGCTTGGGCGAGGGCGTAAAAGTCGGGCATGAGGGTCTCCATGAAGTTTGGATGATGGGTCGCGCTTAGCGCGGCTTGATGGACTGGCGGAGATAAAAGAGCAAATCATCTTCGGGGTGCGGCACCCCGAGCAGGGTGAGCAGGGCCGCCAGTTCGCCGCGATGGTGGGTGCCATGATTGGTCAGGTGAAGCATCAAATCGCCGAGCGGCTGGGCTTGGGGATCGCCTTTGGTGGTTTGGTAATTTAAATCAGCGGCTAGGCGCGCGTCATCGCATTGCGCGATGAATGTCCGGGCGCGAGTTTCGATGATGGCCCAGCGGACCCGCAGGTTCGCCAGCGCCGGGTAATCTTCGGGCTTGAAATGCCCGACCTTTGAATTACCTTCCCACCGCGCCACCCAAATGTATTCAGCGGCCAGCATGTGGGTGAGCAGGCTGTGCACACTGCCCCAGGAGGGGCCAAGCGGCTTATCCCATTGCTCGGTGGTCAGTGTTTCGCAAGCGCGCAAGCAGTTCGCGTTGGCCCAATAGTGATAATCAAAAAGCAGTTTGATGGTCGCCAGGTTGGTCATAAGTTCAGTAACAAAACTCGCGCGCCGGTGATTTGGCCCTGCGTAAGCAGAAGCAAAGCGCGGTTAGCCTCGGTCAGTGAAAAAGTATTGTAGTCCATTTCTGGAATTGGATTTAACCATCACGCTTGCAAAAACTGGCTCTACCGTTTTTGACGTGATTGGCATAGGTCGCGCTTGTAGCGCGACGGTTTTGCCGCGTCCAGCATCGGGCTACAAGCCCGACCTACATCGGTTTCCCATTAAATTCGGCAGAGCCCAAAAACTGAAAACCCTTCTCACTGGCCTCTCACATCTGAATGAGGCCAGCGAGGCGGGCAAGCAGAAAATCTGATCAGGCGATCTCTTACACTGGCACAAGCCCGGTCATTTTGCCCAAGCCATACTCGGTTTCTAAATCGCGGCGAAACTGGCGGGTGTAGAGTTGATAGTAATGCCCCCGCTGGCGCAGAAGCTCGGCATGGGTTCCCATCTCAGAGATGCCGCCATTCTCAATGACGAGAATCCGGCTGGCGCGCTTAATGGTCGAGAGCCGGTGGGCAATGACAAAGCTGGTGCGGCCTTGCATCAGATGTTCCATGCCGCGCTGAATCAACGCCTCGGTCAGGGTATCCACTGAGCTGGTCGCCTCGTCCATGACCAAAATCTCGGGTTGCGCCAAAACCGCGCGGGCCAGGCTGATGAGTTGCTTTTGTCCCACCGAGAGCAAGTTGCCGCCCTCGCCCACCTCGGCTTCGTAGCCCTTATCCAAGGTGACGATGAACTCATGCGCCCCGGCCACCTGTGCCGCGACTTCGATCTCAACATCCGTCGCCGCCAAGCGGCCATAGCGGATATTCTCGCGGATGGTGCCCGAGAATAGGTGTGGAGTTTGCAAGACCACGCCCAGCCGCGATTGAATGGCATGCAAGGTGAGTTCGGTGTAATCTAGGCCATTGAAGCGGATCACGCCGCTCTTGGGTTCGTAAAAGCGACAGAGTAAATTGACGATGGTGGATTTGCCGCCGCCCGTTGGGCCGACCAGCGCGATGGTTTCGCCGGGGCGCACGGTGAGGCAAAAATCTTTAAGCACCGGTTTGCCGGTCTGGTAGGCAAAGTCCACGTGGTCGAATTCGATTTCACCGCGCAGGGTGCCGGGGTCGTGCGCGGCGGGTTTATCCACCACGTCGGGGTGCGAATCGAGCAAGGAGAACGTGCGCTCCGCCGAGGCCACGGCGTGTTGCATTTCGGCATAAACCCGCGCGAGGTCCTGCACCGGCCAGAGCATAAACGCAATATAGCCGATGAACGCTTGCAAGTCGCCGAGGGTCATCACCCGCAGGCCCACCTGCTGGCCGCCATACCAGGCCACGCTGGTCAACCCGAGGGCGCTAATAAACTGCACCACCGGCAGGAAGAGAGCCGACAGCCAAGCGGCCCGAAACGAGGCGCGATACATTTGCCCGGTCAGCTCGCTAAACTCGCCCAGATTGGCGGCCTCACGGTTGAGCGCTTTCACCACGCGCACCCCGGTGATGTTTTCGTTATAAGCGCCGGTGATTTTGGAATTCATCTTGCGGACGTGGCGATACTCGCCCACGATCCGTTTCTGAAATTGAGAGGCCACCAGCACCAGCAAGGGAATAATGGCGAACACCATCAGTCCCAGCCGCCAGTTGATGTAAAGCATGAAGACGGTGGCCGTGACGATGCTCAAGGCGCCCCAGGTCACATCCAGCAGACCCCAAGTTACCAGATCGGCGATGCGCCCGGAATCGGAGGTGACCCGCGACATGATCCAGCCCACCGGGGTGCGGTCGAAATACGAAAACGACAGGCGTTGCAGATGCTCGAACATTTGCTTGCGCAGGTCATACTGAATCCGTTCGCCCAACAAGCCGGCGAAATAGATAAACGCAAAAACGCTCGCCGCTTCCAGCAAAGCGATAACCGCATAAATGGCAATCACCTGCGCCAGCGCGCTCACGCTCCCCTGTAAAATGCCCCGGTCAATAATCTGCTTGCGCAAAAAATTGAAGGTCCCGTCAATCATGGCGACCAGTGCCACGAATAGCATAAACCCGGCCAGCCAGCGCCGATGGTTAAGCGTCAGGCCAAACATCCGCTTGATCGTGCTCAGACTCACGGTTGAGGTAAATTCTTCTTCTTCCCATTCAGTTTGTGACATCGTCTTTACTCCACCGCCAGACGATTCGTCCGGCGCCTGTTGATTAAGCCAGTACCACTTCCGGCTCGGGAGCCACTTCCTCCGGCTCCGATACCATCTCAAGCTGGTCCACGGGCAAGTCGCCCACTTCCTTGTTCACTTCCACTTCAATCCGCTCCTGGAGGTCGTAGATGCGGCGGTAGAGGCCGTCTTGGGACAGCAAATCCGCATGGGCGCCGCGCTGGGTGATATGGCCGTGCTCCAAAACCAAAATCAGATCGGCATTCATCACGCTCTGAATGCGGTGCGCGATGATGAAGGTCGTGCGCCCGCGCATGAGTGTTTCCAACGCGGTGCGGATGGCCGCTTCCGTCTCGGTGTCCACCGCCGAAGTCGAGTCGTCGAGGATGAGGATGCTCGGGTCTTTGAGCAAGGTGCGGGCAATGGCAACCCGTTGCTTTTGGCCGCCCGAGAGGGTGATGCCCTTCTCGCCCACGAGGGTGTCGTACCCTTTGGGGAAGGAGCCGATGACCTCGTGGATGGCCGCCGCCCGCGCCGCCGCTTCGATTTCAGCCTCGGACACGGCCCGCCCCACCCCATAGGCGATGTTCTCGCGCAGGGTGCGCGAGAAGAGGAAGGGTTCCTGTTCGACAATGCCGATCTGCCGCCGCAGATATTGGCGCGGATAATGTTTAAGCTCAATCCCATCGAGGGTGAGACTACCGCCGGTGTATTCGTAAAAGCGCGGCAGGAGATTCACCAACGAAGTCTTACCAGATCCGGTTGGGCCAAGCAAAGCCACCACCTGTCCCGGCTTCACCGAGAAGGTGATGTCGCGTAACACCCGGCTTTCGCCCTTATATTCAAAATCTATGGCCTGGAATTCCACCGCGCCGCGCGCCCGGCTACTCGGTTGCGGGCGATGGTCACCCGCTTCAATCGGTTCCCGGTCTTCGCGGACAATTTCCATCAGTCGCCCATAGGAGACCATGCCGGTGGAGGCCTGCACAATCATGCGGCCCAGTTCGCGCATGGGCCAAATGAGTTGGACGACCAGTCCCATGTAGGCTAGATAATCGCCCAGGGTGATCGTGCCGCGCATGGCCAGGATGGCCCCAAAGGTAAAGCCAGCGATGATTTGGGTATTGCACAAAATATCCGCGGTGGGCCAGAAGAGCGAATGCATCATCAGGAACCGTCGGCCACGCTGATATTTCTCCCAGTTGTCGCGCTCGAATTTTTCCTGCTCATAGGTTTGCCGCGCAAATGCCTTTACTACCCGCACGCCGGTCAGGTTCTCTTGCAAAGTCGTGGAGAGCTTGGAGTCTTGCTCTTGATATTCTTCATAAACCTTTGAGACCCGCTTGAAGAAAAAGATTGACATCAGCAGGATCACCGGGACAACCATGACTGAAAACAGGGCTAAAGAGTCACTCAACTGCCACAAAGCCACCCCGTTAACCACAAACAACAAGCCAATCCGGCCGATGCCAATGGCTTGTTCCGCAAAGAAACGCCGCACGGCATCCACATCCGAGGTGACCCGGGTAATGAGATCGCCGGTCGGCATCCGGTCGTGGTAAGTAAAGGACAGGCGCTGAATATGGTCGAAGAGATAATTGCGTAAACGCAACGCAATCCCTTCGGCAGTGCCCGAGGCCAGCCGCCCGCTGAGGAAGGTAAAACTGCCCTCGATCAAAGCCAAACTCACGAAGCCCGCGGCCACCCACGGCAGGAGACGCGTGAAGTCCGGTCGGTTGACGACATCATCAACCAGGTAGCGAATCAGAAAGAAGGTCGCGGTTTTGGCGCTAGTGGACAACATGAGGCTCAGGATGGCACCCACATAGCGCGAACGAAAACCGGCTAACATCCGCCATAACCCCAGAAACCGATTGGAGGTAAGGGTTAGTTTTAGGTCAAGCAAAAAAGAAGGAGGCATACGATTTTTCCAATGTTTAACAAAAAAGCCACAGGCGTATCAGGTGCCTGCGGCTATATAACAAACGGCCACAGGCAAATGTGCGCTGTGGCCGTTTATAGATCTAACAAACGTCGAGATCAACTCAGCCAGTAGGCGCACTCCGAGCGGGAAAGGCAACCTCGGGGGAGAGGAAGCAAATACCGCTGGGGGGGAAGAGGATCATCATCATTAGAGTTGCGTCTCCTTGCTGAAACTGTGAAGAGTGTAGCACGGGAATTGGATTTGTCAACAGTTTTTTTGTTTATCCAAGCCACATCTACTCAATCATTGCCAAGCTTGCCATGAAAGTCTTTATTTCAGCCAGCCTTGAGGGGCTGGCAGTGACTGACGTTGGGTGCGATTGAGTCGGGCATACAGGGAATAGATAAAAACGGTCTCGGGGGAAGTCAGCCGGTCTCCGTTTTGAGCCACGATGCCGCCGGCCTTCAAATCAAATTGAGACTGATTAGCGAGTTCGCCCAGACGTTTGAGACCTAATAGCCGGCGAGCCGTGGTGAGCACAACCAGTTGCGAAGAATCCAATTCCCGACGCACCCCGGCCGACCGCGCGATGTCCCGCAAATCGTCATCGTCAATGTTGAGCGTGGGATGTTCCGGTTCCTGCGGGGCCGCCGGGGTTTCGGGTTTGGGGGGTGGCGGCGCAGACCGGGGCGGGGACGAGATAGAACGGCGGGGGCGTGTATCGCGCGGGACCACAAATTCATCCACATAAGCCAACCG
>CAYUFY010000042.1:0-22467 GCA_964443795.1 uncultured Anaerolineales bacterium
GTTGCCGAACATGACAAAGGTTACGGCCTAATCTCACCACCATCTGAACGGTTACCGATGGGAGTTATGGCCACCCCGACCATATTGCCATCTCGCAGTTCACGCAGGCCGCGCTCGTCTGCGCCGCCGATGCCGGGTACCAGCGCCCTGCCGGGGCCGCGCCGCATCGCGTGTCCAAGTTGTATTACCTCGTGGATACCAAAGAGTTGCAGACCGCCTTCCGCACACTCACGGGGGATGATCTATCCATGGAAATTGACGGGGTGGTGCGGCAATGGGTGGCCTGGGACGATTGGATGATTACCACGCGCATTGACGCCGCGCCGCATTGGGCGACCGCCTGGCGCGCCATTGCCTGCCACCGTTCGCAATTACCCGAACCCATGTTCAGCACGCTGGCCCATCTCGCACCTGAGCAACATCAACTCTTTTGGGGGCGGCAATGCTTTTACCGGGCTTATAGTCTGGTCAATGGCGGGCGCGCGGTGGAACAGGATTTGTTCGCCGGGTTGGCCTGACTCCTCGCTCAGTCGTGCGCCCGCTGGTGAACCTTGGGGGCACCTTCGGGATATATGACGAACAAGTACCACGCCTAACGTTTGACGCGCCCCTCCCCGCGTGGTACAAACTTATATGAACTGAATCGCTCGCTAGAGCGTCTGTTGGGTATCTAAAGTTTCACAATCTCCCACCTAACCCCTGTGCCCACTTCCTCCCGCCTCCTCCGGTTTGCCCTCGCGCTGTTTATCTTTGGCCATTGGTTGTTCTCGCCACCGGCCACCCGCGCCCAGACCGCCCCGCTGGTCATTACCGCCCGCGCGGGATTCGACGGTTATTATAAAGATGGCGCGTGGATCCCCGTGCGCGTGTCAGTGGCCAATAACGGGCCGGATCTCGAAGGCTCACTGCGGGTCTCCATCCCACGCGGGTATGCCAATGCCGAGATCGTGTTTGAGCGCCTCATTCAACTCCCCACGCAATCCCGCCGCGAATTCTTCCTCTATGTCGCGCCCGAAGGTTATCTCACCGACCTGCGGGTGGAATTTTTTGACACCCAATCTAAAACCGTGCGCGCCACGACGGTGGCGCGGCTGGTGCAGGCGGCCGCCGCCGATATGGTTTATGGCGTGCTTGCCAGTTCGCCCTCGGCCTTTGGGGGGCTGGCCGACCTCGACCCGCTCAATGGCACGGCCTTTGTCGCGCAACTCGACCCCGCCGACCTCCCGCCCGCCGTCAAAGGCTGGCAGGGGCTGGATGTGCTGGTGATCTCGGATGTGGACACCGGGCAGTTCTCCCCCGAACAACGCGCGGCCCTCGCCGGGTGGGTGGCCACGGGAGGCCGTTTGATTGTGGCCGGCGGCCCGAGCTGGCAGAAGACCGCGGCGGGACTGCAAGCCGTTCTGCCCCTGCTCCCGGCGGGGACGCAAACCCTGGGGGGCCTCGCCGCGCTCGGGGCGTTTGCCGCCCTCCCCGCGCCCGTCGGGAACGTGGTGGTCGCCACGGGCGCGCTCTCCCCCGACGCCAACACCCTCGCCACCGCGGAGGGCCTGCCCCTCATCGTGTCGCGGTCATCCGGCTTTGGCGAAGTTTTCTTTCTCGCCGCCGACCCGGCCTTTGCCCCGCTCAAAGGTTGGGATGGTGTCAAGGAAGTTTTGCGGAACTTGCTCGGGCGCGCCCAGGACAAGCCCATGTGGGCCAGCGGTTTCCGCAATTGGTCGCCGGCCAACGATGCGGTGAAGGCCCTGCCCACGCTCGAACTGCCGTCCACCTGGCAGATCTGCGGCTTTTTGTTTGTCTATCTCCTGATTATTGGCCCGCTGAATTATCTGGTGCTGAGCCGCCTCAAACGGCGCGAACTCGCCTGGCTCACCATTCCCGCCATCGTTTTTGTTTTCAGTGGCGTGACCTACCTCACCGGTTATCAATTGCGCGGTACACGGGCCACGTTGCATCAATTGGCGCTGGTGCAGGTTTGGCCCGATTCCGATCAGGCGCAGGTGGATGAATTGCTCGGCCTGTACACGCCGCGCCGCGCGGCGTATGACCTCGAATTTCCAACGGGCTTCCTCGTCCGCCCTTTGCCCGTGTACAGCGGGTACGGTACCCCCGCCAACGTCCACCTCCAGCAAGGGGACCAAACTCTCCTCACGGGCCTGCTCGCCGATGTGGGCGGAGTCGAGTCGTTTGTGGTGCAGGGGCAGGTGCCCACGCCGCGCTTCGAATCCAATTTGACGCTTGAGACCGTCAATGGGGTGGTCGTCCTGCAAGGCACGGTGACCAATCAGAGCGCTCTCAGCCTGAGCGATGTGGTGTTGCTCGCGCCCGGCGGCTCGGGGAGTGTTCAGCGGTTGGGCGACTTCAAACCGGGCGAGACCCAAACGCTTGCCTTCTCGCTCTATAATTCGCGCGCCACCCAACTCTCCTCCAGCCCGCTAGCTGTGCCCATGACGGGGGGCGCCATATCGAGTCCGGCCTATTACCCACCGAGCGTGTACGACACCACCATTGATGACATTCTCGGTAGTTCCAATTACTATAACGATCGCCTGCTCTTCCGCCGCTACTCCTTGCTTTCCGCCGCGATGGACTCCTATGGTGTTCTCGGGCGTGGCAGTGGCGTGTATTTGGCGGGGTGGACGGAAGCCGCGCCTGTCCCCGCGCGCGTGACCAATCGTGGCTTCGACACGATTGACCTAACGCTCTATGTGATTGACCTGAACCCGACGTGGCATTTGGGCGGCGCGGTCGTCAGTGTGCCCCCCGCACTGATGACATGGGCGGTGTTGGACCCCGCCCAGTCCGGCTCGCCGACCCCCTACGATATGTACATTTACCCCGGCTACGATGATTACTCATTGCAGTTCACCCCGGTCTTCCCGCTGGCTTTTAGCCAGGTGCGCGACCTCACTTTGCACCTCACCTCCTACGGCGCCCTGGGCAGTTCCGGCCTCAATCTCTCGCTGTGGGATTTTACCGAAAACGTGTGGGTTTTATATAAAAACGTCGCCTGGGGTGATCTCGCCCTCGAGGCCCCGGCGCGGTTTGTTGGCCCCAGTGGCGAAATTCACGTCAAGGTCAACATCTCGTCCAATTCCACCGCCAGTAGCATCAACATCGAAACGCTGGACTTCACCCTCACCGTGGAAAAGTAAAAACTTCAAATCCCAAATCTCAAACTCCAAATCACCACGCGCCAATTACCAATTACTGATTACTCCTCACTCTAACTCCCATGTCCGCCATCATCGAAACCAAATCCCTCACCAAGCGCTACGGCAAGCTCACCGCGGTTAGCGACCTGTCGCTGGCGGTGGAGCAGGGCGCGATTTATGGTTTCGTCGGCCCCAACGGTGCGGGCAAAACCAGCACCATGCGCATGATGACCACGCTCCTGCAACCGACCTCCGGTGAAGCTTGGATCGCGGGCCACTCGGTCACCAAAGACCCGCGCGGGGTGCGGCGCGCCATTGGCTATATGCCCGATTTTTTTGGCGTGTACGATGACATGAAGGTGTGGGAATATCTCGATTTCTTCGCGGCCTGCTATGAAATCCCCGAGCGCCAGCGGACCGCGCTCATTGGCGATTTGCTCGAGCTGGTAGATCTGAGCCATCGGCGGGAAGATCAGGTGGATACGCTCTCGCGCGGGATGAAGCAACGCTTGTGCCTGGCCCGCACCCTGGCGCACGACCCGCAGATCCTTATTCTCGACGAACCCGCGTCGGGCCTCGATCCACGCGCGCGGGTCGAAATCCGCGAACTGTTGGTGGAACTGGCGCGGCTGGGCAAGACCATCTTCTTCTCCACGCACATCCTCGCGGATGTGGCCGAGATTTGCACCCAGGTGGGCATCGTGGAAAGCGGGCGGCTGATGGCCCAGGGGAGCATGGCTGATATGCGGCGGCGGCTCATGCCGCATCGGCGGTTGCACATTGTCCTGCTGGCCCAAATCGAAACCGCGCAACACGCCCTGCTCGGGCGCGAAGGCGTTTTGGAAATGCGCCTCCCCGAGAGCCACTCCAGCGATCCGGCCCACCTGATCCTGGAAGTGGATTTCGCCGGGGATGACGCCGCCGTGAGCGGGCTGTTGCAACATCTGGTTAGCCTCAATCTCCCAGTTCTCCATTTCACTGAGTCCGAGCAGGATGTGGAAGAAGTGTTTATGAAAGTCACCAAAGGCATCGTTTCCTGAATTACCAATTACCACTTACGGCAGTAAATGGTAATTGGTAATGGAGACCTCCCCATGACCGCTGAACCCCTCGCCCCTCCCGCCCCCAAGAAACCCACCCGCACCCTGCGCGAAATCCTCACCCGCAACCCGGTTGTCCTCAAAGAACTGCGTGGGCGGATGCGCGGCGCGCGCGCGTTTGTCCTGCTCACCTTTCACATCCTGGCCATGAGCGGTTTTGTCACGCTCCTCTATGCCGCCTACACCGCCTCGGCCTCCTCACCCTACAGCGGCTTCGACCGTCAAGCCCTGGGCAAAGTGGTCTTCTTTGGCGTGGTCGGCATCGAATTGCTTATGGTCTGTTTCATCACCCCGTCGTTCACCGTCAATGCCATCAGCGGCGAACGTGAGCGCCAGACCTACGACCTGCTCCGCACCACGCTCCTCTCGGCCCGCGCCCTCGTCTTTGGCAAACTCGCCTCGGCCATGTCGTTTGTCCTGCTCCTGCTCCTGGCGGCCTTCCCACTGCAGAGCCTGGCCTTTCTCCTCGGTGGCATCGCCCCGGAGGAAGTCGCCATTGCCAGCCTGCTTTTATTTGTCACGGCCTTTCTCTACGGCGCGGCGGGCATTCTCTTTTCCTCGATCATGCGCCGCACCCTCGGGGCCACCGTGCTCACTTATTCCTTCGTTCTGCTCACCACCCTGGGCTTGCCCATCATTCTCATTGCCACCTTGCCCATCCTGGGGGTCATCGGTTTTAGTTCCAACACTCCGCCCATCATTCTTCAGGTGGTGCTGATCTATGGCCTGGGGCTGTTCATTTGTACCAACCCCCTGGCCGCCGGCATTGCCAGCGAAGTGATTTTGCTGGAGAACAACACGGTGTTCTATTTCACCCAGTCCATCTACGACCCCAACACCAGCAATTCCATCCAGTTGCCGCTCGTCTCACCGTGGTTGCCCTTTGCGGTGTTTGCCTTGCTCTTCGGCCTGGTGTTGATTTTCCTGAGCATTCTGGCGGTCCGGCGCGCGGAACGCTAACCGACCGACAAGCGTCTTAATCACATGTCCACTCCCTCCCTTCGTGAACTCGACTCCCATTTGGATGGCTGGCTCATCCGCCTGCGCCTGCGCGATGCTTTCATCTGGTCCTTGCGCGGCCTCACTGCAGGACTAGCGGTGGCCTTTGGCTTCTCGCTCATGGCGCGTTTGCGTCCGCTACTTACTGTGCCCGCTTTGCTCATCCTTTCGCTGGCCGCCGCCACCGCCGGGTTTGCGCTGGCTTTAGCGATTGCCTACTTCTGGCCGCGCCCACGTCTCGCCTCCGCCCGCTACTTTGATTCACTCTTTGACTTGAAAGAGCGAACCACCACCGCGCTGGAACTGGCCCGCGCGCGGGAGGCCGCGCCCGCCTGGTTGTTGCGCGACCAATGGGCCGACGCGACGCGGGCCGCGCGGGGCGCTAACCCCGGGCGGTATCTGCCCTTCAAGGTTGACCGGCGTGATTTCTGGCTGTTGCTTATTTTCATCTTGTCGTTGGGCCTCTCGCTATATTTGCCCAACCCGCAACAAGCCGTTTTGGCGCACCAACAAGCGGTCAAGCAAACCATCGCCGAGCAAGTCAAGCAAATCGAAGCCATTCGCGACGCCATTCGGTCGGACCCCAACCTCACCGAAGAGCAAAAAGCCGAATTGTTGAAGCCCCTCGACGACGCGCAACAACAATTACAAAACGGCGATCTCACCCAGGAACAGGCTGTTCAAATCCTTACGCAGACCCAACAGCAATTGCAACAACTGGCTGACCCGAACGCGCTGGCCCAGGCTCAGGCCTTGCAAGACGCTGGGCAAGGCCTCAGCCAGAACGCCACCACCCAACCGGTGGGCGACGCGTTGAGTCAGGGCGATTTGCAGGCCGCCGCCAACGCGCTGGCGAACATTGACCCCGCGCAACTCAGTGCCGAGGAGCAACAAGCCCTCGCTGACTCACTGGAACAAGCCGCTCAACAATTGCAAAACACCAATCCCCAACTCGCGGGCCAACTCCAGGCCGCCGCCGATGCGCTCCGGAGTGGCAATGCCGCGCAGGCCCAAGCCGCCTTGCAACAAGCCGCGCAATCCATGTCGCAGACCGCGCAATCCGCCGCGCAAGCCCAAGCCGCGAGTCAGGCCGCTGGACAAGTGAGTCAGGCCCAACGGGCCGTGGCCCAAGCTGGGAATCAGCAAGGCCAACAGGGCCAGGGTCAAGGTCAGGGTCAAGGTCAGGGCCAGGGTCAAGGCCAGGGTCAAGGTCAGGGTCAAGGTCAGGGCCAGGGTCAGGGTCAAGGCCAGGGTCAGGGTAGTGGCTCAGGTTCGGGCAACGGTCAAGGCGGCGGGAACGGGCAGGGCGGTCAAGCCGGAACCAACCCGCTGAGCAACAATGGCGCGGGCAACGGCGGCGTGAGCGATTACGAAGCTATCTATGCGCCCACACATCTCGGTGGCGCGGGCAGTGGCTCGCAGGTGGATTTGCCCGGCACCGGCGACCCCGGCGACCAAATTATTGGCGAAGGCCCGAGCGGCGACCAAAACGCGGGCAACGTCACCGTGCCTTACAACCAAGTTTTCTCCAACTACAGCGACGCCGCCCGCACCGCCGTGGATAATGGCGAAGTGCCGGCCGACCTCCGCGACATTGTGCGCGATTATTTCAGCTCGTTGGAACCGTAAGAGAAAACAGAAAACAGAAGTCAGATGTCAGTAACCAGTAACCAGACTGCACGCGACACCTAACTACTTGACCACTTGACTACCTTACCACCCGACCACCTGACTACCTAAACCCGAAACCAATCTCGCCCCTCCCGCGGAGACACCCATGCCTGAGACTTTGACTGCGCCCGCAACATCTGCCCCCCAACCCCCGGCTCCCAGCCCTCAACCTCCGGAAATCACGGTTGCCCAATTTCGGGATCTCGCCGCCGCGGTTGAGCGGGAAGTCGGCACGGTCATCGTCGGGCAGGAAGATGTGGTGCGGCATGTGCTGTTGTGCGTCATCGCGGGCGGTCATGCGCTTCTCGAAGGCGTGCCTGGCCTCGGCAAGACCATGCTCATCAAAACCCTGTCCGAGGTCATGGACTTGCGCTTTGCCCGCATCCAGTTCACCCCCGACCTCATGCCCGCCGACATTGTGGGCACCGATATTCTCGAAGAGACTGCCGAGGGCCACCGCCAGTTCCGGTTTCAACCGGGGCCAATCTTTGCCAACCTCGTCCTCGCCGACGAAATCAACCGCGCCACGCCCAAGACCCAATCGGCCTTGCTCGAAGGGATGCAGGAACATTCGGTGACTGTGGCCAAGCGCACTTACAAACTTGATGAACCGTTCTTCGTCCTGGCCACGCAGAACCCCATTGAAATGGAAGGCACCTATCCTTTGCCCGAAGCGCAACTTGACCGCTTCATGTTCAAGGTGAATGTCACGTTTCCATCTTCTGATGACCTGGTCGAGATTCTAGCGCGCACCACGGGCAAGCAGATGCCCACCCCCGGCAAGGCCATTGATGGCGCGCACATTGTCGCTATGGGCCGTCTCGCCCGCCAGATTCCCGTGCCCTCGCATGTCGCCGAATTTGTGGCGCGGCTCATCGTCGCCACGCACCCCAACCTGGAGGGCGCGCCTCCCCTGGTTAAACAGTTCATCCGTTATGGCGCCTCCCCGCGCGGGGCGCAGGCGCTCATTCTCGGGGCCAAAATCACCGCGCTCTTCACGGGCCGTCTCAATGTCGCCTTTGAGGATATCGCCGCCGTCGCGCCCGCCGCCTTGCGCCATCGCCTGCTCTTAAATTTTGAAGGCCAGGCCGAAGGCGTGACGACCGATGCGGTGATACAGGAGTTGTTGAAGAATGTGCCGACGGTGGCGAAGTGAATCCCGCCTCGGCCTCCCCAACGGCGCTTTTCCTGCTGGGGAGGGAGACGCGCGCTAATGAATCACTCCTCCCCCATTTGTGCTCTTTCAAATGGGGGGAGGCCGGGAGGGGGTGTGTTTGGAGAGCGACCATGGCTCATAAACGCACGACCCCAAAGATTTTCCATCGCGCCAAAGAACTCAGGCGTAATATGACCCCAACCGAACTTAAGTTGTGGGCACGGTTGCGTGACCATCGGCTGGGTGGGTTTGGTTTTCGGACTCAACACGCGTTGGGCAATTTCATCGTGGATTTTGTTTGTCCCCGGCAGAAGTACATCGTTGAGGTAGATGGTGACAGTCACGCTAATCAAACTGAATATGACTCTGAACGCACTGCTTGGTTGGAACAACGCGGTTATCGAGTGCAGCGATTTACGAATGACCAGGTCAATCATCAATTGGAAGCGGTTTTACAGGCCATACTTGATGCTTGTCAAGCGACCCCACCCCGGCCCTCCCCATCGGGCAGAGCACCGATGGGGAGGGGGGCAAGCAATGCGGAGTGATACCTCCCCCAAACGAGCCCACCCCGGCCCTCCCCATCGGGAAGGGCACCGATGGGGAGGGAGACGAGTGACGGTGAATAACTCCTCCCCCATTTGTGCTCTTCCAAATGGGGGAGGCCGGGAGGGGGTTTATGCTCTTTGATGAAAAGACGCTTCGTAAATTAAATCGCCTCGCCCTCGTCGCCTCCCAGGTCCGCGCGGGCGCGATAAAGGGCGACCGGCGTTCGACCAAGCGCGGCACCTCCATTGAGTTCGCCGATTACCGTGACTACACGCGGGGCGACGATTTGCGCCGGGTGGATTGGAACGTCTACGCCCGGCTGGAGCGCCCCTTCATCAAACTCCTCGAAGAAGAAGAAGACCTCGCGGTTCACATCCTGCTCGACGCCTCGCGCTCGATGGATTACGGCGCGGATGACCAGCACAAATTCCGCTATGCCCAACGCCTCGCCGCCGCGCTGGGCTATATCGCCCTCGCCGCTGGTGACCGGCTCACCGTCACAACGCTCCCCTCTCCCAGCGGGAGACAGGTCCCCCGAAGCGGAGCGGAGCGGGGAGGGGCCGGGGGTGAGGGCGCGCTCTTGTCCCACCATTATGGCCCGGCGCGTGGCCATCACCATACTTTGCGCCTGTTAAACTTTCTCCAAGAACTAAAAACCGGCGGCACCACCGAACTGGACGCGACTATCCGTAACTATGCTCTAGCCTCCAAGCGCCCCGGCCTCGCCTTCATCATCTCCGATCTCTTTTCACCGGCTGGTTACCGCGACGGCCTCAGCCAACTGCAAGGGCGTGGCTACGAAGTGACCCTCCTCCATCTCCTCGCCCCCGATGAAATTGACCCGCCGCTCGCGGGCGACTTGCGCCTGATTGATGCCGAAACCGGCGACCCGCAAGACATCACCCTCGACGGCGGTTTGCGCGACCTCTACCGCAAGCGCGTCGAGGCCTGGCGCGATGAAATCGAAGCCCACTGCGTCAAGCGCCGCGTGAATTACATCCCCGTGACCACCGATACCAAGTGGGATGAGTTGGTGCTGTATCACTTGCGACGGCGTGGGCTTGTCAAATAACCTCACCCCTGCTCCCCTGCCCATCTGCTCCTCTGCATTTGACACCTCGACCCCCGACACTCTGACACCTCCGCATGGCCTTCCTCACCCCCCTCTTCCTCGCGCTCTCCCTCCTCGCCGCGCCCATCATCATTCTCTATATGCTGAAACTGCGGCGGCGCGAGGTCGAGATTTCCTCGGTCATGCTCTGGCAAATGCTTTTGCGTGACCGCGAGGCCAATGCTCCCTGGCAGAAACTTAAACGCAATCTGCTCTTGTTGCTCCAACTGCTTTTGTTGGCCGCGCTCGTTTTATCACTGGCTCGCCCGTTCCTTAAAGTCCCGACCGTTGCCAGCGGCACGGTGGTGGTTCTGCTTGATGCCTCGGCCTCGATGAACGCGACGGACGTGGAGCCGAATCGGTTTGAAGTGGCGCGGGCCTATGCGCGCCAACTCATTGACGGCCTCAGCGCTAATGGCAAACTCTCCCTCATCCTCGTCGGCCATCAACCCGAGGTGCTCTCGCCCGCCTCCAGCGACAAACTCGACTTGAAAGCCGCGCTCGGCAAAGCCCAAGTCTCCGAAGGGCCTTCGGATTGGGAAGCCGCGTTGGCCCTCGCCTCCGGCACGGTGCGCGCCAGTAGCCTGTCTAACTCCACCGTGGTCATCATCTCCGATGGCGGCTTGCCGACCGATGGCCTGCCCGCGCTCCCCGGCACGGTGCGGTATGTCCCCGTGGGCGCTTCCGCCGATAACTTGGCCCTTGCCGCGCTCTCGCTCCGCGCCACCGACACCGGCCCGCAGCTCTTTGCCGAAGTCGCCAACCACGGCGACGCTGACCGCACCGTGATCGTCTCGTTTTCTGTCGGCGGTCAACTCTTTAGCGCGCAACAACTCACCGTCCCGGCGGGCAAAGCCGAAAGCATCGTCCTCGCCGACCTGCCCGCTGGCCCGGCGGTGTATCAGGCCAAACTCTCCCTCCCGGCCTCCGCCGCTGACCCCGTGGCCCTCGACTCCTTCGCGCTCGACGATACCGCGTGGGCCGTCTATCAACCGCCCTCGGCGGGGCGCGTCCTCCTCATCTCGCCCAAAAATATTTTCCTTGAACAAGTCCTCGCCGCGCTCCCTGGCCTCGAACCGTTTCGCCTCACGCCCGGTGCGCCCCTCCCCAACGATCCCTTCAATCTCTACGTCTTCGACTCGGTCATCACTGACACCCTCCCCGCGGGTGATTTGCTCCTCGTCAACCCGCCGTCCAATCCACTCTTCACCGTCGGCGGCACGTTCACCAACACCGCCCTCGCACAGCTTGCCACCAATGACCCGCTCGCGCAAAATTTGGATTGGGGCAACGTCCACATCCTCAAGGCGCGGCAAGTCACCCCGCCCACCTGGGCGCGCGTGCTGGTGATGGGGGAGGGCGGCCCGCTCGTTTTTGCTGGCGAGACCGGCGGCCGCCGCGTGGCCGTGCTGACCTTTGACCTCCATGACTCTGACCTGCCCCTCCAGATTGCTTATCCGATTTTGATGGCGAATCTGATTAACTACCTCGCCCCCTCCCAGGCGTTTTCCGCGCCCGATGGCCTGCGCCCCGGTGGGACCCTGACCCTCAAGCCCTCTGGCGGCGATACGGTGATTGCCATCGAAGACCCGCACGGGGCGCGATACGCCGCGCAAACCACCGAAGCCGGAGTGATCTTCGCTGATACGCATACGCTCGGCGTGTACACCGCGTTTTCCAATCAAGCCATCCTCGGCTCGTTTGCGGTCAATCTCTTCAACCCCGGCGAATCCAATATCCGCCCGGCGCAATTTATCACCGTCGGGCGCAGTGACGTGACCGCCTCGGCCCGCGACGAAACCGGCCAACTCGAAATCTGGCCCTGGGTCGCGGCGGTGGCTTTCATCATTTTATTAATCGAGTGGTGGATTTACCATCGCGGCCCAACCCTGCCCGCCCTCCCCGGTTGGCGCGGCCTTTTCGTGCGGAGAAAGACTTTGCCTTAAGTTTTGGCTTTTGGGTTCTACCGATTTTAACGGGCAATCACAGTAGGTCGGGCTTGTAGCCCGACCTCTGGCGCGGCCAAAATCGTCGCGCTACAAGCGCGACCTACCGCCTTAAGTTTGGGATTTGGATTTTGGTCTTTGGGATTTTTTGTGGTCTTCACCTCTCCGCTCTTTCTCTCCCTCCTCCTCACCCTGCCGTTCCTTTTCTGGCTGGGTTGGCCCTCGCGCGGCCCCAGTCGGCGGCGCGAGGTAGTTAGCCTCGCCCTGCGGGTCCTCATCGCGCTCCTGCTCATTGTCTCCCTTGCGGGCCTCGAACTCAAACGCGCCTCCGACAACCTCTCGGTGGTCTACCTCGTGGACTATTCCGACTCCATGCCCGCGCAGGCCAAACAACTCGAACTGCAATACCTGCGCGACGCGCTCACGCACATGGGGCCGAATGACAAATCCGGCGTCATCCTCTTCGGCGCGGATGCGCTGGTGGAGCGGCCGCTCTCGGCGGTGAAAGAACTCGAAACCTTCACCTCCAAAGTCACCAGTATTCAGACCGACCTCGCCGGGGCCATCCGCCTCGGCCTGGCGCTCCTGCCCGCCGACACCGCCCGGCGTATTGTCATTCTCTCCGATGGCATTGAGACCAGCGGCGATGCGCTCGAAGCCGCGCGTCTCGCCGCCTCCAGTGGCGCGCAAATTCAAGTCGTGCCGTTCAACATCAACACCGCCGCCATCCCCGAAGCCCTCGTCACCGCTGTGGACGCGCCTTCCCTCCTCCGCGAGGGGGAGCAGTTTGGGCTCGAAGTCACCGTCCACGCGAGCGCGGCTCAACGGGTGGGCGTCCGAGTCTTGGCGGGCGCGGAGGTCGCCTATGAGGGCGAGCTGCAACTCCACAAGGGGAGTAATTCCTATTCACTGCCGCTCATCGCCGGGTCGCCCGGGTTCGCGCCCTATCGCGTGCAAATCTCGCCGCTCGCCGCCCTCAGCGATACGCTCTATCAGAACAATGAACTCGCCGCCTTCGCGCAAGTGGCTGGCCCGCCCAAAGTGCTGGTCGTGAAAAACCCCAATCCGCGCGACAACATTGACGAATCGAAAGAATTGATCGCGGCCCTCGTGGTCTCGAACATCCTCGCGGAAGTGGTGGACCCAAGCGGCTTGCCCAGCGAACTCACCGCGCTCTCGGATTACGCCTCGGTGATTTTGGTGGATGTGCCCGCGCGTGAGCTTTCGACCCGGCAATTGACAGCGCTCCAGACGTATGTCCGCGACCTCGGCGGCGGCTTGGTGGCGGTGGGTGGCCCGGCCGCCTATGGGGTGGGGGGCTACTTTAAAACGCCGCTCGAAGAAACCCTGCCGGTCGAGATGCAAATCAAAGACCAAAAACGCCGCGCCAAACTGACGATGGTGTTTGTGATTGACCACTCCGGCAGTATGTCCGACTCATCCGGCGGCGCGCAAAAACTGGAACTCGCCAAGGAAGCCGTCATCCGCTCGGTGCAATTGCTCAGCCCGCTGGATAAAGTGGGCGTGATTGCGTTTGACGACACCGCGCAATGGGTCGTGCCTATCACCCTGCTCGATGATCCCAACTCAGTCATCCAGCGCGTCGGCACTATCCGGCCCGGCGGGGGCACCGACATTTACGCGGGCGTGCGCGCCGCCGCCGATGTTCTGCCCAACGATGATTCATTGTTGCGGCACATCATCCTGCTCACCGACGGTCAGGCCGACCGCACCGGCATCCCCGAACTGGTGACGAAGATGTACAACGATTACGGCATCACGCTCTCGTCGGTGGCGGTCGGCACCGATGCGGATGTGCAACTCCTGCAACAACTGGCTCAAAACGGCAATGGCGCATATCACCTCGCCAACGACCCGTCCACCATCCCGTCCATCTTCGCCGAGGAAGTCTCGCTGGCCACGCGCGCTTACATCATCGAAGAAGAATTTTTCCCGGAGCAAATCAGCCCCAGCCCCATGCTGGCCGGCATCACCGCCGTGCCGCAACTCCTGGGCTACATCGGCACCACCGCCAAAGACTCGGCGCAGACCATTTTGATTTCGGCGCAGAAAGACCCGATCCTCGCCGCATGGCAATATGGCCTGGGCAAGTCAGTGGCCTGGACTTCGGATGCGACCGGACGCTGGGCCAAGAACTGGGTGAGCTGGGAACAATACGCGCGCTTCTGGGCGCAAGTGGTGCGCTTCACCCTCAGCGCGGGCACGCAATCCAGCACCTCGGCGCGCGTCACCCGCTCGGGCGAGCACGCCACCATCACCGTGGACGCGCAATCCGACGCGGGCGCATATCTCAACGGCCTCGAGATGCAAATCAACGTCGTCGCGCCCGATGGCTCAACTCAATCCGTCACCCTGCAACAAGTCGCCCCCGGTCGTTACAGCGGCGACTTCACCCCCACCACCGAGGGCGCGTATCTCATCCGCGTGGCCGGGGCCGACCCGAACGCGGCGGCCACCGCCCAACCCGCCGTCGCGCAGACCACAGGCTGGGTGCTCTCGTACTCGCCCGAATATCAAACGCTCAACTCCGACCCGAACTTTCTCGCGCGCCTCGCGGCGGCCACCAATGGCAGTGTGGTGGGTGATGACCTGAGCGCGATTTACAAACACGATTTGACGGCGCCCGCGCGCGCCTCGCTCCCCCTGTGGCCGTGGCTCCTCACCCTCGCGGCCATCCTGCTCCCGTTCGATATCGCCGTCCGGCGGTTGGTGGTGACCCGCTACGACCTACACCGCGCCTGGCAGAAGACCCGCGCCTGGTTCGCACTGCATGCGCCCCAACCCGCGCCTGTCCCGCAGGAACGCGCCGAGCAACTCTCGTCGCTCTTCAAGGCCAAAGACCGCGCGGGTGAAGCGGCGCGCCGGGCGCAGGATGAACCGGCGCCCACCGTCCCGCCGATTGTGACTCAACCCCCCGGGGACAAGACGCCGCCCGCCGGGGGAACCCCGCCCCCCGCCGCCGCGCCGCCCGCCAGTGGGGCCACCACCTCCGCGCTGTTAGCCAGGAAAAAAGCGCGCGAGAAGAAAGAGTAATGCCCATACCCCATCCTGTCGAAGTCATCGAACAACAATTGTCGGCCTACAGACCATGACCGCGGGCGTGGGTCTTGCGGGAATGATTGGGGTTAGGGCCTGAGCCGGACCACCTCCAGCTAGATTGGGGCCAATATCAGCCGGGCGGTCACCCCCTGGGCGCTTTCGATTGTTAGTTGGCTGTTTAATTGCCGGGCGAGCATCTCCACCAACTTCATGCCTGTCCCGGCTGGCCGGCCGGGGGGCAATGGGGGCGCTAACCCGATGCCGTTGTCGGCCACCACCAGCCTGAGGCCCTCAGCGGTTTGGGCCAGTTCCACGCGGATGACGCCGCTCTGCCCGGGGGTTGGGAAGGCATACTTCAGGGCATTGGTCACCAGCTCGTTCAGGATAATTCCCAGCGGCATGGCTCGCTTTAAATCGAGTTGGGTATCCGCTAGCTCAGTTTCAATCGTCACGGCGCCCGACTTGGGGAGGTATGATTGTGACAATCCGTCAACAAGGCGCTGGATATAGTGGCGCAGGTTGATCTGGTCAATATCCCCGCTGTGATAGAGTATCTCATACAGGGCCGAGATGGACTCGATGCGGGAGCGGGTGTTGGCAAAAATGGCCCGCGCTGGCTTATCGGTCAGGCTCAATTCTTCCAGCCCCACCAGGCTGGCGACAATCGCCAGGCTGTTCTTCACCCGGTGCTGGAGTTCATGCATGAGCGTATCCTTGTCGGCCGCCGCCTGGCGTAGGGCGTCTTCGGCGCGTTTGCGTTCGGTGATGTCGTAATTCACGCCCACCATCCGCGCCGGTTGGCCGGTGGCATCTTGTATGACTTTGCCCATGGCTTTCAAGACGCGGACCGTGCCATTCGGCCACACAATGCGAAATTCGTCATCATACTCTCTGGCGCCCAACCGCGCCTGCCGGGACATTTCGTCGCTGGCGACGCGATCGTCCGGATGTATGCCAGCCAGCCAGGCCTCATACGCACCGGCAAAATCTTGTGGGCGCACCCCATAGAGCGCATACATCTGCTTGTCCCAGACCAGTGCATTCTTTTGAATGTCCCAATCCCAAATCCCCACCTCGGCGGCGCGGGTAGCCAGATTTAAGCGTTCTAGGATGTGAGTCTGTTGCTCTTCCGCCTGTCGGAGTTCAGTGATGTCATGGATTGAGCCAACCAGGAATTTTTGGCCAGAATCTTCTATAAAGCGCGTCTTGCGGGTAACAATGTGCCGCGTGAAATCCCCCACCGTCAGTGTTTCTTCGCGCCGATCGGGTAGACCCGTATCAAGCACTTGCCGATCAACCGCGAGAAAATGGTGTCGCTCATTTTCGGGCACACTTTCGGCCAGGGTGTAGCCGATGACTTGTGCCGCCTCCATGCCGAACATCTCGTAGAAGGCCGGATTGGCAAGGATGATGCGATGCGCGTTGTCCTTAACAAAGATCGGGTCGCCAACCGTGTTCAGAATAGCCCGTAAGCGATTCTGCTCATCCCGCAACCGGGTTTCTGCCCGGGTGCGCTCGGTAATATCACGTACAAAGGCAAAGACTTGGCCATCCTGCAACGGGGAAGAGGTCGCGCTCACTTCGACGTGCATCACGCTACCATCCTTGCGGCGCTGTTGGGTTTCAAAGCGATCCTGGCCCTCATGGATTACTTTTGCGATATGGCGCCGGGTGTCTTCGGGCGCCTCAATCAGCTCAATATCGGCTATGGTCAAGCCCCGTATTTCGTCCATCGTATAACCCGATTGCTGGCACCACGCCTGATTGGCCTCCAGGATGTGTCCCTGGGCATCCACCACCCAAAAACCATCCATGGCGGTTTGCAGAATTTGTCGGTAGCGGGCCTCACTCGCGCGCAACGCTGTTTCCACCCGCTTGCGCTCAGTGATATCTATAATCACTCCGCTAAAGCGGAGCGGTTGGCCTTGCGTATCATAAAGCACCTTGCCTCTGGCGTTGCAATCTTTGAGATCGCCGGTCGGCGTAATCAAGCGCACATCAAAATCAAGCTCTTGTCCGGTCTCCAGGCATTTTGCAAAGGCTTGTTCATATTCCTTCAGGTCATCGGGGGTGGAGAAATTTCCCGTTGGTTTCAAAGTCGGGCGCATAGTCCGCCGGGGTGACCCCGAAGATGCGATAGGTTTCATCCGACCACCATATTTGGTTGGTTGGTAAATCCCAATCCCAATTCCCAATCTTGGCAATTTGTTGGGCCATGTTGAGTTTGTTGAGTAGGTCACTCCATTGGCGTTCGTTTTCCAACAATTTATCTTCCACCTGTTTGCGCGCAGTGATGTCCATCGAAACACCCATGATACCGACGATGCTTGTGTTTGCGTCGCGCAATGGCTCGACGGTGAGGTCGTAGAAAAATGACTGACCGTCAATCGTAGTGTGGACTTCTTCGCGGGCTATTTGGCCGGTGGTCAGGACGCGGCGCTTGATTTCGGTCAAGCGCGCCGCATCTTCTTCAAACAGCAGATCGGCGTCGGTCTTGCCAAGCACGGCTTGGGGGTCGAAGCTCGGATGTGGGTTGGCAACCCAGGTGTAGCGCAGTTCCAGATCCTGGTTGAAGATAACCATCGGTGTGCTTTTAATTGCTACGCGAAAATGCTCTTCGCTCTCCCGAAGCGCCTCTTCCGCCCGCTTGCGCGCGGTGATGTCGAAGGAAATGCCGCCTAATAAAATCGAGTTGGTCAAGCGAATTGGGAATTTGCAACTCAACCAGTAACGGTTTTGGGCATACTCTTCCATCTGTATGGCTTCCTTTGCAGAAAGAATATTTTGATCCGTTTGGGTTAATGCGGTGGCAATCTGAGCCGGGAATATCTCGGTATTGGTTTTTTCCTGCCAATCGGAGGAGATAATCTCTTCGAAATTTCGATTGGCAAACAAGTGGCGGGTCTCACTATCTTTAATAAACGCCACCCCCGGTATGTGTTGCATAAATTGGGCAAACCGCTCGTTGCTGTCTCTAAGCGCCGCCTCCGTCCGGTTGCGCTCCGCCACTTCCTGTTGCAACGCTTGATGGGCGGCATGCAATTTGAAGGCCATCTTGATGGATGCCACCAGCACCGTAATATTCGAACCTTTCACCACATAGCCATAGGAGGTGATCTTTTCAGTTTTCTCCACCACTTCGGGCTCGCTATGCGAGGAGAGAAACAGGAGGGGGATGTCGTGGTCTTTCAGGATTTCCAGGGCGGCTTCAGTGCCATCCATCCGGCCTCTCCCCAGATCAATATCCATCAGGATGAGCGCAATCGCCTGGGAGGCCTGCTTGACCTGGGCAATGGCCTCCTCGCCGGAGGCCGCCAGCACGACTTCATAGCCCTGTTGGCGGAGCATCTTTGCTTCGCTCATGGCAATCAGAGCTTCATCTTCGACCAGCAGGAGGGTTGGAGGTTGTTGGAGGGGATTGGTCATGGCATTTTCCTAACGGCCCGGTGAGCGCAAGCAAAATATTTAGAACTTATGGGGAAATCTTTTAATCGGCTCTACCCCAAAGTATAAGCCTGTTTTTGAAGGGCACAATTAGCCACCTATCGCGGCAACCTGTTCCGAGAAAAAAGAGCCGGGTGGGGTATACTACAGTGTCGCATCCTTCGACACCGTTCGGCGAATAATTTGCCGTACTTCGCTCAGGAGGTTGCCACATGAGCGAAAGGACTCAGCATGTCAACCAAACAACCCCCCGCCTCGTCGGCCCTTACCTCGTTTGCGCAATTGGGCTTGCAGGCACCCCTCATCCAAGCCCTGACTGAACTGGGCTATGAAGCCCCCACTCCTATTCAAAGTCAGACCATTCCGGTTCTGCTGGCCGGACGCAATATGATCGGCCAGGCCCAAACCGGCACGGGCAAGACCGCCGCGTTTGCCCTGCCCATTTTGGAAAAACTCGATCTGAACAAAAACGTGGTGCAGGCCCTCATCCTCACGCCCACGCGCGAGCTGGCCATTCAAGTCTCGGAGGCCATTCACGCGTATGCCAAACATCTGGGCCGGGTGCGGCTCATGCCCATTTATGGCGGCGACTCGATTGGCAAACAACTGGCGCGCCTGCGCGGCGGCATGCACATTGTGGTGGGCACGCCGGGCCGCCTCATGGATCACTTGCGGCGCGGCACGCTGAACTTTGCCGCCGTCAAAACCATTGTGTTGGACGAAGCCGATGAGATGTTGCGCATGGGCTTTCTGGAAGATGTAGAGTGGATTTTGGAGCAAGCGCCCGCCGAGCGCCAGACCGCCCTCTTCTCGGCCACCATGCCGCGCGAAGTGCGCCGCATTGCCGACCGCTATGTGCCGCAGGCGGTCACGGTCGAGATTAAGCACAAGATCATGACCGTGCCGACGGTGGAACAGCACTATCTGCAAGTTGCAGAAAAGCAGAAGTTGGATGTGTTGACGCATCTGTTGGAAACCGAATCGGTGCCGGGGGGCACGATGCTCATTTTTGTCCGCACCAAGGTTGGCGCGGCGGACCTGGTGGAAAAATTGCAGGCGCGCGGTTGCGCCGCCGAGGCCTTGCACGGCGATCTTAATCAGGCTCAGCGCGAGAGTGTTCTGCGCCGCCTGCGGAGCGGGCAGGTGGAAATGGTGGTGGCCACCGATGTGGCCGCGCGTGGCTTGGATGTGGAAAATTTGGGGCGGGTGATTAACTATGACATTCCCAACGACCCCGAGGCCTACGTCCACCGCATCGGGCGCACGGCGCGCGCCGGGCGGGCGGGCAAAGCCATTTTATTTGTCACCCCGCGCGAGGCGCGCATGATGCGCGAGATTGAGCAGTTCACCGGCCAACGCCTGACCTCCATGAAAGTCCCCAGCCGCGCGGATGTGGCCGCCCGGCGGATGGCGCTGTTCAAAGAGCGCTTGCTGAAGGTGCTGGCCGAAGAGGAAGTGGCGACTGGCTATCTAACTTTGGTGGAGGAATTGGCCGAGGAAACCCAGCGGGATATGGCCGAGATCGCGGCGGCGGCGGCGCGATTGGCGCACGGCGATAAGCCGTTGGTGGTTTCCCGCGAACCGGTGGCCGAGGTGGGCGCTCCCGCCGAGACGGGGATGGTGCGCTTGTTTATTGCCGCCGGGCGGTCCACCGGCGTGCGCCCGGCCGATGTGGTGGGCGCGATTGCCAATGAAGCGGGCGTGGCGGGCAAGCTGATTGGGGCGATTGATATTTACGATGAGTTTACGTTTGTGGATGTGCCGGCGGAATATCAGAAGCAAGTGCTGGAGAGCATGGCCGGCACCAAAATCCGCAATCAACAGGCGCGCATCCGGCTGGCGACGGTGAAGGATGTGGTGAGTTACAAAGCGCCGTTTCGCGGCGAGGCCGGGCCGAAACGGCACAAGCCGAAGAAGTAGCCACCGGCTAACCCTAAAGCAACCGCTCCTTGCTTTGAAAATAAAAACCGCCGCGGGTTGTGAAAACACGCGGCGGTTTGTTTGGGGGGCGCTGTAACGTAACGCCGCTCACGCTCGGAAACGGAAAACTGCTCGGGTCGCCACCCAGCGCCGCGTGAGCGGAGCGCTGGGGCCTGCATGTCGGGGTGGGCGGTGGCCGATTTAGATGAACACCGACGGTGAAACATGAAACCGTTTGGCCAGTAACCGGATTTGGCGCACGTTGAGTTCCCGCTTGCCATTCAAGATTTCTGAGACCACCCCTTGTGAACCAATGTCGGCTAAATCCGTCTGTTTGAGCCCATGCTCTTCCATAAAGAACTTGAGCACTTCCACGCCGGAAGCTTCGGGCAGGGGATAATGCGCTTCTTCATAGACGTGAATTAATGTCCCTAAGGTGTCCACGAAGCTGAATAAGGGGTGGCGTTCGTTATCACCGACTTCATCCAACAGGGCGTTCAGTCGCTTAATCGCGGCCTCGTATTCACGCTCCGTGCGAATGGTCAACAAGGGCCGAATGCCCGCCCAATGGGTTTGCAGATTAGCAGTGAGCATTATGATTTCTTCCAATCGCCTTGGTCATAGTCCTGGTGAGTTAAGATATAGCGGATATAGACTTTATGCCGATTGAAGTGTATGACGGCAATCAACCGATATTTGTTGCCGCCGATATTGAAAATAATCCACTTGCCAACTTTGTCAGCGGCAGGGAAGGCGGCGCGCCTGCATGTCGGGGTGGGCGGCCCAGGATGATGAGGCCCAATGGTTTAAGTTGGCGGTGGCTGATCTTCCCGCTCAATATCACCAAGGAGTTGTTCAATCTCTCGAATTAAGGCCGGAAAATTGGGTTGCGTAAAACTCATCTCTGGTGCTGGTATGCGATGATGCTTAATCTCGGGTGGAATGTGTTTGTGATGTGGGTGGGTGCTTTGTAAGCCCGGCTCATTTGGATGCGGTTGCGAGTCATACCAATACAGTTTTTCCTCCCCACGCCATGCTTCATAACCGTACTCGTCCACCCGAAGCGGAAGTTGGTAATATACCAAACGCTCGCGGGCGACCAGTCGCAGACCATGTTCAAAGAATAACTCTCCCACTACTGGCGCCAACGTGGCCCCACGCCGAATCAACACGATAGTCGAGCGGCGAATGGAAGGGAACTGCCCCTGGAGGGTGTAGAGGAACAGCTCATAGTCTTCGGGCGTTCGAAACGGTTCGGTCATGCCGCCGCCTGAATCAAACCTGCCAGGCTAGGGGCACCCCGCTGTAGGCGCTGAACTTCGTTCCGATAGTCGGCCAGCCGCGCAAGCCAAGTCCGGTAAACACTCGCCCACTCGCCAAAATCCAAGACCCATTGCTCATTCTCGGGTTCTTCACCACTCAGATAAGCAGGATAGAAGGTCTCGGACCGTAAGCCGTACTGACGCTCGAAGCCCAACAGGTCTTCTTCTAAGGCATGGATATCCGCCAACAATTCTCGAAGGGTCATAGCTACCTCCATCCCTAATTATAATTGGATTTGTCAGGCTCTGCAGAGGTGAGGCCGGAGGAAATAAGTTACAGAGTTGCCCAGCGTTCCGCGTCAGTAGCTTTGCTCCGCGCCGTTTGTGGCGCAAAGTCCACTGCACGCAGAATGTTGGCTTGCGTGTTTAGGATACGCCTTTTTTCTTTGCAATTAATCTTATCAATTCTTCTTTCTCCAAAACAACGTCGTACATTTCCTTTCGGATTTCCTGGTTTTTCATATCATTGCGTATTCGTTTTAGAAAACCACGAAAATCAGGATTGATGCTTGACAATTTATTTACGGTGTCCCAATCAATATAATTCTTAGATTTTGCTGGCAAAATAATGTCAGAAGAATCCGGGTCGTCAATATCCAATTGTATTATGCCAATTCCAAAAGCGGTTGAAAGCCTTTTAAGTTCACTTCTAAAATCATCGTCAACATCAATGTTGGCGGCGACAAGGTAGCCTTCATTCGCCCATGACGAATTAGAAACTGCTTGAAAGAAAGACTCACGGATGTTGGAAATAGATAACTCTCGTTTGAGTTCGAACGAAAAAAGTTTTATCGAAGTGTTGCCCATTAACGTGCTGACTTCGACGACATCTCCTTCCCAATCCTTATACGGGAAATAACAACCAACAATATCGGGATGTACCCATTCCCCAAAACCTTTTTTGTCTGATTTGCTATGGTTTATGGTTTTCAAATAGGCTTTCAAATAGTAAAAGCCATAAAAAGCCATGAACGCATGTAAGGGTGTCACCGCATTTAAACGTGGTCAAGATGCCCACTTTTGGGCGAGTTGGCGCA
>CAYUFY010000043.1:0-22366 GCA_964443795.1 uncultured Anaerolineales bacterium
CCCGTCACAAAGTGCTGTGACAGGGGGGGGGCAAGGGCGGGTTCTATCTTGCTGAAGATAGCCCGCTCGCGCCGGGCGAGGGTTTGTAAATCGGCGAAGACACGCGCCCGCAGGGATTCGTCGCCCCAAGCGAGGAGCGGCCCTTTGGGGGTGTAAAGGATGCAGACTGGCAACCGGGGCAATTGGCGTTTGAGCACTTGGGCGGCGGCGATGGTTTGCCCTTTGGGGTCATGCCAGACATAGCGGGCGGGCGACCAGCCATAGAGACTCTTTAACTCGCCCCACTCCCACGTTTGCAAAATGTGCGCGCCAGGGAGGTGGGAGATGATGAGGTTCCAGGTGGCGCGGGCGGTAATGGGGTGCATGAAAAATTCAAAACCCAAACTTCAAAGTCCAAAAGTAGAAAATTTAACCAAGCGATTGTCGTCTCAAGCGCAGATAGAGCAAGTAGGCTTGATACATGAGGGGATTATAGACTTTATCCCATGCGCCGAGGGTGTGGGTGAGCGTGCCGCCCCAGCCGCGCTTGAAGCGGTAAACGCCCCATAAGCCATCGCGGCGCTGTTCGAAGTTGGTTTCGAGTGTGGCTTCGTCTTCGTCGGGCACACCCCACAGGTCGTAGGTGAGCGCGCCGTGAGTCTTGGCCCAGCAGATGGCTTCCCATTGGGCGAGGTAGGGGGCCATGCGGTTGCGCTCCACATCAGACGAAGCGCCGTAGAGATACCAGGCCTGTTCGCCAAAAACGAAGGTCATGACTCCGGCAAGGGGCTGGCCGTGATATTCGGCGAGGATGAGCGCGCATTGGCCCGTGGGTTGGAAGAGCGCGTAGGCCTGGCGATAGTAGTCGTCGGCGTGGACGCCGAAATTATCGCGGGCGCCGGTGACGCGCATGAGTCCCAGAAAAGCATCGAGGTTGGTCGAGGGGGCGGCGACGACTTCTTTTTTGAGGGCGAGGTTGATGTTGTAGCGCGTCTTTTGTTTCATGCGCGCGAGGATGTCGGTCTCCGAAGCGCGCAGGTCTATGACGAGGGAGCGGCGGGGTTGGATGGTGTGCGGCGAGGGCCGGAACCCGGCACGGGTCAGCGTGTCCCGGCGAGCGGCGTCAGAATCGTCGAGGTCAGGTTCCAGTTTGAGAAACAGAGCGCGGCGGGCGCGGCATAGCGCATCCAGTTCCTTTATAAATGCTTCGGTTGAATCATCCCAGGCGGTGACTGGGCCGCGCGGGACGTAGGCCAGGGTCAGGCCGAGGGGGAGGCGCCGGAAGAGAATGAGGGCGGCGTGCGCGCCAGCGCGGTGGGTGACCGGGCTCCAGCCGAAGCGGGCTTTGAGCTTCCCCCACTGGGAGGTTTGGAGCAGATGGCCGTGTTGGGCGAGGAGGGCGGCGTCCCAATTAGAAGACATTGCGGGGATTATAAATGGAGATTAGGAGATTAGAGATTGGTGAGTGACTCTAAAGTAGGAGTTTTTGGCTACCATTCTTTGACTTTTGATTTGAGTCATGTTATATTCCGCGCCATTCTTCACAAAGTGCCGATATCCCCATCGGCCACACTCGGAGTCGGAAACACTATGCAGAACGATTGGGCGTTTATCGGTTTGTTCTTGCTTATGGCCGCCATTTTCCCCGGTGCGCCGATTATTCTCAATAGCCTGATTTTAGGCCCCAAGAAAAACAATTCGGTTAAGAACAGCGCTTATGAATGCGGTATCGAAACCGTCGGCGATACTTGGGTGCAGTTCAAGGTGCAGTATTACATCTTCGCCCTCGTGTTCGTGGTGTTCGATGTCGAGACGGTGTTCCTCTTTCCGTTCGCGGTGGCCTTTGGACAGGTGAGCCTATTCATGGTGTTCGAGGTGGTGCTCTTTATCCTCGTCCTGGCGGGTGCGTTAGTGTACGCTTGGCGCAAAGGCGCACTCCAGTGGGTGTAAATTAGTCTGGCTCTATTTTGAATCGCCTATCGTTGACCGATAGGCGTTTTGTTGTCTGTTTCGGGACGTTGCCCACAACGCCCCGACTGAGGTAGCTTACGATGGATTTCTCTCAAATTATCAGCGATCCGGTGGGGTTTGTCGCCAAACTACTGACCGACTTGCTCACCAGCCTGGGCCTGGCCCCGGAAGCGATTAATGTCATCCTGATGATTATCGGGGTGGTGGTGGTGGCGACTTTTTGTCTGCTCCTGCCGCTGTTCCTCATCTGGTTCGAGCGGCGGGTGGTGGCGCGGATGCAGGACCGCTTAGGCCCGAACCGTGTGGGGTGGCAGGGATCCCTGCAAACCATCGCCGACGCCATCAAACTGCTTATTAAAGAAGACATCACGCCCATCGGCGCGGACAAGGTGGTTTATAACCTGTCGCCGGTGTTGTCAGTGGTCGCCGTCATTTCCATGTGGGCGGTCATCCCCTTCGCGCACAACATGGTCGGCACGGATGTGAACATCGGCGCGCTGTATATTGTGAGCGTCGGCTCGCTCGGCACCCTGGCGATTATGATGGGCGGCTGGGCCTCGAACAACAAATATGCCCTGCTGGGCGCGTTCCGCACGGTGGCGCAATTGGTTTCTTATGAGGTGCCGATGATTTTGAGCCTGCTGGTGCCGGTGTTGCTGGCGCGGAGCCTGGGCATGAATGACATCGTGCGGGCGCAGGGTGAGGTGTGGTTCATCGTTTCCGCCCCAATCGCGGCGTTCATCTTTTTTGCCACTTCGGTGGCAGAAGTGGGCCGCACACCCTTTGACCTGCTCGAAGCCGAGTCGGAAATTGTGGCCGGGTTCCATATCGAATACTCCGGCATGAAGTTCGGGATGTTCTTCGTCGCCGAATTCCTGCACGCTTTTACGGTTGGCGCGCTCACCGCGATTTTGTTCCTCGGTGGGTGGCATGGCCCCTGGGCGGAGCAGATCCCGTGGTTGGGCGTAGTGTATTTCATGCTCAAGGCCTTTGTCGGCTATTTCATTGTCATCCTCCTGCGCGCCACGCTCCCGCGCATCCGCATTGACCATATGCTGGATTTGAATTGGAAGTTCTTCACCCCGGTCGCGCTGGGCGCGGTGGTTTTTACAATCATTGTGGATAAGCTCATCCCCCCGGATGTTTCCGCCTGGCCGCGCGCTGGCGGCCTGTTCGTCGCCAATCTCGTTCTCGGCTGGCTGACGTTCTTCATCATCTCCAGCGCGGCGCGCAAGTTGCGCCAGACCGAGGATGGCGGGGCGAGCCACGAGTCTCACAACGGCCACGCTGAAGAACATGGCCATGACGCACCCGCCGAGGCTCACCCGTCCCCGGCGCATTGAGTTCTCTGGTAACCCTCTTACGGAATACTCTCATGACTGCTCCCCAAATCATTTTCCTTCTCACCGCCGCTGTGATGGTTGCCTCCTCGCTCATGGTGGTCACGGCGCGCAACCTCGTCCACGCGGCGCTGTGGCTCATCTTGAGCCTGTTTACGGTGGCGATTATCTTTGTGTTGCTGGAGGCCGGGTTTCTCGCCGCCGTGCAAGTGGTGCTCTATATTGGCGCGATTGCCATTCTCATCATCTTCGCCATCATGCTCACCCGGCGGGTGATGCAGGACACCGGCCCGCAGACCAACGAGCAATGGTGGATGGGTGCGTTGATCGCCGCGGTCTTGTTTGGCGGGTTGATGGTCATCCTGCCCTCGGTGGTTTACCCGCTCGCCAATACCGCCGTCCCCGAGGACAGTTTGCAGACCCTCGGTTTTGCCCTGGTGGACATGAATAAATATGCCCTGCCGTTCGAGGTTTCGTCAGTCCTGTTGCTCGTGGCGCTGATTGGCTCGATTGTGGTGGCGGGGGACAGGAAGTAAGTAGTAAATCGTAATTACCACTTACCAATTACAGCCCTTTCTTCAAAGGTAATCTCTAATGATCCCTCTTGCCTGGTACCTCACCCTCGCCGCCGCCGTCTTTTGCATTGGGCTTTACGGTGTGCTGGCGCGCAAGAACGCGGTCGCCATTCTCATGGGCATTGAGTTGATGCTCAACGCTGTGAATATTAACCTGGTGGCCTTTTGGCATTACAACACCCCGGCCAGCGCCTCGGGGCAAATGTTTGCCATCATCGTCTTTGCGGTGGCCGCCGCCGAAGCCGCCGTCGGTCTGGCGCTAATTATTTCCATCTATCGCCGCCGCAACTCGGTGGTGGCCGACGAGATGGATTTGATGAAGTGGTAAATCGAAGTGTCAAAGTATCAAGTGGTTAAGTGTCACGTGGCACGTAAGCACTTGGCACTTGATACTTGCTTTTGGAGCCTCTATGTCCTCTGAACTTCTAACCTGGCTTATCCCCCTTCCGCCATTGGTGGCGTTTTTTCTGATTGTGCTGTTCACCAACCGGAGCAAGGCCCTGAGCCACACCGTGGCTATTGGCGGGGTTGGCCTGACGTGGCTGATGAGTTGGACGGTCTTCTTCCGCACCCTGGAAATTCCTGAATTCGGCCATGAAGTTATTGAAAACGCATTCCCGTGGCTACCTTTTGGATCAGAAGAAGTCGGCACCGAAGCCCTCAAGATGGGCGTCATGGTGGACCCACTCACGGCCGTCATGCTGTTCTTCGTCTCGCTGGCCTGTCTCATGATCTTTGTGTACAGCGTGGGCTACAGCAACTGGGGCAAGCCGCGCGATAGCCACGATACCCCCGGCAACCCGCCGCACAACGGCATCGAGCCGATGTACTCACGCTTCTTCGCTTTCCTCTCGCTCTTCGCGTTTGGCATGCTCACGCTGGTTGTCGCCGATAACGTCCTGCTCATGTTCATCGGCTGGGAAATCATGGGCTTATGCTCTTACCTGCTCATCGGTTTCTGGTACGCGCGCAAGTATGACGACCCGCACCAAATCACTCCGCGCCAGGCGGCGGTGAAAGCCTTCATGACCACGCGCGTCGGCGATGTGTTCATGCTCCTCGGCATTGTCTATCTCTATGCCAGCGCGGGCACACTCTCGTTCCGCGAAATCATGTTCGCGCACGAAGGCGAGATGCTCAGCCATCTGGCGGGTGACCCGTCCTTCATCGTTGGCCTCTCGAAAGCCGGGCTGATTGGGTTGTTGTTGTTTGCGGGCACGATCGGCAAGTCGGCGCAGTTCCCCCTCCACCTGTGGTTGCCCGACGCCATGGAAGGCCCGACCCCTGTCAGCGCTATGATCCATGCGGCCACCATGGTCTCCGCCGGTGTCTACGCGATGATTCGGATGTACCCCGTCCTCTCGGCGGGCTTCGATGGGCACACCCTCACCCCGCCCATGGCCGCGATGGCCTTCATCGGTTCGTTCACCGCCCTGTTTGCGGCCACCATCGCCGTGGCGCAGAATGACGTGAAGAAAGTCCTCGCCTATTCCACCATCTCCCAACTCGGCTTCATGATTGCGGCGTTGGGCATCGGCGCGTATATCGCGGCAGTGTTCCATCTCGTCACCCACGCCTTCTTCAAGGCCCTTCTCTTCCTCGGCTCCGGCTCAGTCATTCACGGCGTTGAACACGGGATGCACCACTCCCACGAACACATTGACCCGCAGGATATGCGGAACATGGGCGGCCTCGCGAAGAAGATGCCCATCACTTTCTGGACGTTCCTCATCGGCGGGTTTGCGCTCTCCGGCTTTCCCTTCATCACTGCCGGGTTCTGGTCCAAAGACGAGATCCTCGCCGACGCCTTCGCGCACCAACCGCTGGTGTTTGGGGTTCTCGCGCTGGCGGCGCTCCTCACTGCGTTCTATACCATGCGCCAAATTAGCTTGACTTTCCTCGGCCAGCCGCGCACCCAATCGGCGGAACACGCCAGCGAGAATGTGTGGACGATGACCTTGCCCCTCGTGGTGCTGGCGTTCTTCGCCGTGACCGCCGGGTGGGTGGGCATCCCCGAACAGTTCCCCGGCCTCGGCGGGATCATCCCCAACTGGTTCCACGAATTTGTGGGCGGGACTTTGCTCGAACATCCCGAGACCCTTGAGTTTAGTTTCATCCCGCTCCTCACCTCGCTGATTGTGGCCCTCGGCGGTTTGACTTTGGGGTGGTGGGTGTACCGCGATATCCGTGCGGGCCAGCCCGACCCACTGGAAGCGCCGCTTGGCCCCATCTACACCCTGCTCAAGAACAAGTATTACCTCGACACGGGCAAATACCAGAACGCCGCAGGCGAATACAAAGACAATGTTTACCAAACCCTCTTTGTTAATCCGGTGGTCTGGTTCTCCGAGACCTTTGTCTCCGTGTGGATGGACAAAGGCCTGATTGACGGCACGCTCCACCTCATCGCACGCGCATCCTTCCGGCTGGGGCAGATTTTCCGCGAAGACTTCGACGCCCCGGTGGTCAACGGCTCCGGCGACCTCGTCGCCGCGATTGTGCAATGGGTCGGGCGCGAGTTCAAGTTCATCCAGACTGGCAAGATTCAGCAATATCTGGTGATCACGCTGAGTATGGTTATTGTTGTGGGCGTGATCATGTTTTTCTATCGCTAGGCTGGTGATTGCAATCTAGGAAATACCTTATGGAATTCATCCTCAACAACCTTCTCAGCCTCACCCTATTTGCCCCGCTCGTTGGCGTGGTCATTATTGTTTTGCTACCCAAAGACCAGGTGAGCGCGATGCGGTGGACGGCGCTCATCACCACGCTCTTCCCGTTGGGGTTGGCGCTGATCCTGTGGGCGCAGTTCGACTCTGCGGCGGAGGGGTTCCAGTTTGTCGAGCAAGCGCCGTGGTTCCCGGTCATCAATTCCACTTTCCACCTCGGTGTAGACGGCATCAGCGTCTCGATGATTTTGCTCACGGCCATTCTCATGCCGCTGGCCATCCTCTTCTCGTTCAGCATCACCGAGAAGGTGAAAGCCTACATGGCGCTGTTTCTCATGTTGGAGACGGGGATGCTGGGCGTCTTCATGTCGCTTGATTTCATCCTGTTTTTCCTCTTCTGGGAAGCCGGCCTCATCCCCATGTACTTCCTCATCAATATCTGGGGCTCGGCCAATCGCCAGTACGCGTCGTTCAAGTTCTTCATCTACACCATGGCCGGGTCGGTCGGCCTCCTGCTCGCCATTCAGACCATCGGCATCACGCTCGGCTCGTTTGATATCGTGACCGCGATTGAGAAATGGCCCGGACTCACCGGCACGATTTACGGCATCCCGGCCACGACCATCCGCGCCATTGCCTTTTGGTCGTTCACCATCGCCTTTGCCATCAAAGTTCCGGTGTGGCCCTTCCATACCTGGCTCCCCGACGCGCACACCGAAGCCCCCACCGCCGGTTCGATGATTTTGGCGGGCGTGTTGTTGAAGTTGGGCGCGTACGGTTTCTTCCGCCTCGTCCTGCCGCTTTTTCCCGCCGAGTCGGCGCAATATGCCATTGTGCTGGCGGTGCTGGCGCTGATGGCGATTGTGATGGGCGCGTTTGCCTCCTTTGGACAGACCGACTTCAAACGGCTGGTCGCTTATTCGTCGGTCAACCACATGGGGTTTGTAGTGCTTGGGATCGCCGTGGCCGCGTGGGCGCGGGGCCACGCCGGAGAGTTCACCGGGCACGCCATCATGGCCGCCAATGGCGCGGTGATGCAGATGTTCAATCATGGCCTCAGTGCGGCAGGGATGTTCCTGCTCGTCGGGGTTATCTACGACCGCACGCACACCCGCAACCTCAACGAGTTCGGAGGGCTGTTCCCGCTGGCCCCGGTGTATGGCGGCATCCTCATCTTCACCAGCATGGCCTCGTTGGGTTTGCCCGGCCTCAATGGTTTTGTGTCGGAGTTCATGGTGGTGCGCGGCGCGTTCCCGGTGTTCTCACTCATCACCGCCATCGCGATGATTGGTTTGTTGATGACCGGCGCGTATATTCTCAAAGGTGTCGGCAAAGTCCTGCATGGCCCGCTGAACACCAAATGGGTCGGCCACAAACTGGAAATCTCCACCCGTGAAATCCTGGCCATCGCCCCGCTCATGGCGCTCATGTTGGTGATTGGCGTGTGGCCGGGGTGGCTGGTCGAAGTCATCAATGCGGCGATTACGAAAATGATGAGCTAGGCTAACCAGTGAAAAGTGAAAAGTAAGCCCGGTTTACTGGTCACTTTTTACTCTCAAGTTTAAGGCTGAGAGTTACTATGAATTTTCCTTTTCTTTCCGTTATCACCCTCACTCCCGCCGTGGCTGGCATCATCATTTTGCTGATGCCCGGCGAGCGCAAGACCGAAATCCGGATGATCGCTTTGGCCGCTGGTGCCTTTGCCACCATCTTGTCGTTATTCGTCTATTTTGGCTACGATGTGGCGGCGGGCGGTTATCAATTCGTCGAGAAAATCCCGTGGGTGCCGCAGTTTGGCATTGACTATCATTTCGGGGTGGACGGGATGAGCACGCCCCTGATTTTGCTGACCGCTATTGTCATGCTCACCGGCGTGATGATCTCTTGGGGCGTTGATGACCGCCCGCGCGAGTTCTTTGCCTTCCTGTTCATTTTAGCCACCGGTGTTTTCGGGGTCTTTGCCGCGCTCGACCTGTTTGCGCTGTTCTTCTTTTACGAAATCGCGGTGTTCCCCATGTACCTGCTCATCGCCATCTGGGGCTGGGCCAAGACGCGCGAATATGCGGCGATGAAGCTGACCATTTATCTGTTCCTCGGCTCGGTGTTCGCGCTCATCGGCGCGTTCGCCATGTATTACACCTCCGGCCTCGGCACCTTTGACATGCTGGCGCTAGAGAAAGCAAATTTCTCGGTGGAATTTCAGCGCCTCTGGTTCCCGCCAGTGTTTTTTGGTTTTGCCATCCTCGGCGGTATCTTCCCCTTCCACAACTGGTCGCCCGACGGCCACGTGGCCGCGCCCACGGCGGTTTCGATGTTCCACGCCGGGGTGCTGATGAAGCTGGGGGCGTTCGCGGCCCTGCGGGTCGGGGTGATGTTGCTCCCCGCCGGAGCCACGTACCACGCCCCGTGGATCGTGCTCCTCACCCTCGTCAACGTCGTCTATGGCTCTTTCATCGCCATGACGCAGACCGACATGAAATATATGATCGGCTTCTCATCGGTCTCGCACATGGGGCTGGTGGCCATGGCCCTGACCACGCTCAACCGCGCGGGTCTCGTGGGCGCGGGGATGCAGATGTTCTCGCACGGTGTGATGACGGCACTCTTCTTCGCTTGCACTGGCATGGTTTACGATCGGGCGCACACGCGCATGATGCCCGAACTCGGCGGGATGGCGAAGAAGATGCCCTACATCGCGGTGGCGTTCATTATCGGCGGGTTCACTTCCATGGGCATGCCCGGGCTCTCCGGGTTTGCCGCAGAACTGCCCATTTTCCTGGGCCTGTGGAATGCCAAAACCTCGGCGGTCGTGCATGATTATCCCAGTTGGATGCAGTGGTTGACCAATCTGTCCTTGCAACCGTGGTTCTTCCCGGCCATCGCCACCCTGTCGGCCATCTCGATTGTGGTCACGGCGGCCTATGTTCTGCGCGCGGTGCAAAAAGTTTTCTTTGGCGAGATCTCCCCCGAGCACGATCATCACGTGGGGGATGTGACCACGCTCGACAAGATTGCCGCCACGATTTTGTGCTCGTTCATGATTATCATCGGCGTTTACCCGTCCATCATGGCCTCGCTCATCGATTCGGGCGTGACCCCGATTTTGAAGTTGCTGGGAGTAGCGTAAATGACTTTCGAGCCTTTTAGCCCTTCGACTCTCCTCGCCATCCTGCCCGAAATCATTCTGGTGGTCGTGGCGGGGCTGGTGATGTTGCAAGACCTGGTGTGGCCCGAAAGCCGTAAACGCGCGCTGGGCCTGACCGCCGCCCTGGGGTTTTTGCTGGCGATTGTGGCGGGGCTGGCCCTCTCACAACCCTCGCCAACCAACGCCCTGATTTTTGGCGGCATGGTGCGCAACGATTTTCTGTCCTTCTTTTTCCGCTTGGCATTTATGGTGGCGGGCCTGATTACGGCGCTCATCTCGCTGGACTCGGCTGGGGTGGGGCACAAAGGCGAGTATTTTGCCATCCTTATCGGCGCCGTCATCGGCATGAACTTCATGGCCTCGTCCGCCGATTTGATTATGCTTTACCTGTCCATTGAAACAACCTCCATTGCGCTGTATCTCCTCGCGGGCTATCTCCGCGACGATGATAAGAGCGCCGAGTCGGGTCTCAAATATTTTCTCTTTGGCGCCTTTACCTCGACCATCATGTTGTATGGCTTCAGCCTGCTGTACGGATTCACCGGCCAGACCAATCTCTATGAACTGGCGAACGCGCTCACCCTGACCGGGGTGCCGACGGCGGCGTTATTGATGGTCTTCCTGCTCCTGCTCATTGGTTTTGGCTTCAAGATTGCCATGGTGCCGTTTCACTTTTGGTCACCCGATGTTTATGAGGGCGCGCCCTCGCCGGTGACCGGCTTCATCTCCACCGCCTCCAAAGCCGCCGGGTTTGCCGTGCTCCTGCGTGTCTTGCTGGTCGTCTTCCCTAGCGTTGAAAGTTACTGGGTTTCCCTTATCATCGCCATCGCCATTGTCACGATGACACTGGGCAACCTCATTGCGCTGGCGCAGAAGAACATCAAACGCCTGTTAGCCTATTCTTCCATCGCTCAGGCGGGCTACGCGCTCGTCGGTCTGGCGGCGGCGACGCCTCAGGGCTTGGCGGGCGTGCTCTTCTACTTGATGATGTACATCTTCACCAATCTCGCGGCCTTCGGGTGTATCGTGTTGGTCTACCGCACCCTTGGCTCCGACGAGATTGCTGATTACGCTGGCCTGTCGCGCCGCGCCCCCGGGCTGTCGCTGGTCTTCATGGTGGCCTTCCTCTCCCTCGGCGGGATGCCGCCCCTCGGCGGGTTCTTCGGCAAGTTCTTCCTGTTTGCCGCCGCCGTGCAACAAGGCCTCGCGCAGAACAATACCGCGCTGATTTGGCTGGTCGTCATCGGCGTCATCAACGCCATCATCGGCCTCTACTACTATCTCACCGTGCTCAAAGTTGTCTATCTATATCCGCCCAAATCCGAAACTAAAGTGGAAGTGCCGCGCGCGTATGCCGTCGCCTTATGGATCTGTGTCATTGGTATCATTGCCATGGGCACCTGGGCCACGCCCTGGATTGGCTGGGCCACCCAAGCGGCGGGGAATTTGTTCTAAACGTGGTTTCATTGACGACTCATTTTTGCCCGTGATACAATTCCCGAGCCATGTCCGAAAAAACCAACCAAGTTGAAACTGCCCGCGCCTCGCTGGACCTGGCTTTTTCGGTCATCGGGCAAATCGGTTTCCTGACGGGCGGGGCCGTGATTGGCACGGTTCTGATCGGTATTTTGCTTGACAAAGTGCTGGGGACGCGACCATTATTCACGTTACTGTTGCTGGTCGCCAGTTTTCCCATTACGTTTTATTTCATTCGACGCATCGCGCTCAACGCGCTTAGCAAATCTCAATCCCTATCGGCGGCGGAGACATCCCCGCTGTCGGTGCCAGCAAAGGAGGCACACGAGTGACGACTTCACAAACTCGCCGCTTTGGCTTTAAACGCTGGGTGGTAACCGGCCTGATTATCCTGGGGGGCTGGTTGGCTTTTGGGGTGGGGGGCATCTTTAAGCCCACCTCCCCGGCGGTGGTTCTGCCCGGCGAACCCATCTGGCCCGGCTCACCCATCACCAACACCCTGCTTAGCACGCTCATCGCCGACGCGGTGCTCATCCTCATCGCGCTTTTCAGCGTGCGGGGGGGGCACCTCATCCCCTCGGGTTTCTACAATTTCTTTGAGTGGATTGTAGAGATTTTCTGGAACATGGCCGAAAGCGCCGCTGGCAAATGGGCCAAACGCATGTTCCCGGTCTCCGCGACCATCTTCCTGCTGGTCTTCACCGCCAACATGATTAAACTCCTGCCCGGCTTTGAAAGCATTGGTTGGATGAAGGAAGCTCATGCGCATGGCTATGAAGGCGTGCAACTGTTTGGCAATGTGTATGCCTTGGACGGTGCGCATCCCCTAGAAGTGGAACACGCCACTGAGGCCGCCGCGCCGGCTGAAGGCGGCGAAGCCGGTCATGCCGCGCCCGCTGAAGAAGGCCATGCCGAAGAAGAATTTTGCTCCCATGTCTGCGAAGTGGTCCCGTTCCTGCGGGCCTCGGCCACCGACTTGAACTTCACCTTTGCCCTGGCCGTGGCAACTTTCGTCATGATCCAGGTCTTCGGGTTCTGGTCGCTAGGTGGTAATTACCTGGTTAAGTTCTGGAACACCGGCACCATGATTAGCAAACCGCTGTTTGGGGTGATTGACTTCGGCGTCAGCGTGCTCGAACTGGTCTCGGAATTTGCCAAGATTCTCTCGTTTGGCTTCCGGTTATTCGGCAATATCTTTGCGGGCGCGCTCTTGCTCGCCATCCTGGGGTCGCTCACCGCCATCGTTATCCCGAGCGCGCTCTATGGCCTGGAGTTCTTCGTCGGCATTATTCAAGCCTATGTGTTCTCCATGCTGGCGCTCACCTTCATGGCGCAAGCCACCGTTGGGCACGGTGGGCATGACGAAGACCACGACGATCATGGTCACGCTGAACATGCCCCTGCTCATTAAACCTAGTCACTTATTCCCTCATTCTTAAGGAGATATTCAACAATGGAACTCGAAGCCGCTCAAGCGTTGGCAGTTGGTCTCAAGTACGTCGGGGCGGGTCTTGCCGCCATGGGCGTGCTCGGTGGTGGTATCGGCATCGGCGTCGTCGCCGGAGGCGCGGTGCAAGCCATGGGCCGCAACCCCGACGCCACCCCGACCATCCAGACCAACATGATCCTCGGTCTGGCCTTCTCGGAAGCCACCGCCATTTACGCGCTGGCCGTCGCGCTTATTATTCTGTTCGCCGCCTAAGACCTAGTAAATCTGACGGGTCAGCTTCGCGCAGACCGGTCAGATTTGGCGAACCACAAGGAGTTACCCAATGGAAAAATTAGGCCTCAACTTAGGCTTTTTCCTTGTTCAATTGTTCAACTTCACCATCCTGGCGATCGTCCTCAAGGTGTGGGCGTATGAGCCAATTGTCAAGATTCTGCAAGAGCGCAAATCTAAGATCTCCCAGGGCCTCGAGGATGCGCGTATTGCCGCCGACGCCCGTGCCAACGCTGAAAAAGAAGCGCAGAAGATTGTCGCCGCCGCCCAGTCGGAAGCCGCCAAGGTGGTCAGCGAGGCCTCGGGCCGCGCCGAAAAGGCTGCCAAGGACATCGCCGCCGCCGCCGAGGAAGAGCGCAAACGCATTATCAAGAGCGCGGGCGACGAAGCCGCGTTGGAGCGCAACAAGATTTTGGCCGACCTGCGCGGGCAAGTGGCCGCCCTCTCCATTGCCGCCGCCAATCGGCTGATTGGCGAGGCGCTGGACGAGAAGCGCCAGCACGCGCTCATTGAAGAATTCTTCAGTGGTGTCAAGGCCGGCCAAGTGGTCGTGCTGGAAAGCGCGAGTATCAGTGGCGCCTCAGCGGAAGTGACCAGCGCCCTGCCGCTGACCGCCGCCGAGCAGGACACGGTGAAGAAAGATGTCGCCGCTAAACTCGGGGCCTCGGCCTCCATCGCCTTCAAAGTTGACCCCGGCATTCTGGGTGGATTGATCGTCCGCGCGGGCGATAAAATCATTGATGGCTCGGTCGCTGGCAAGCTTGAAGGCCTGCGAGCCAGTCTGCACTAAGTCATAACCCCTTCGGGCGGCAGAGATGCCGCCCGATTTTTTTAACCACTTGCCACTGCGTAGCGACTGGCTGTAAAATGAACCTATGGAAACCCTGCTGACCCCAGTGCCTGCGCGTTGGACCATTGCCGATGTGGACTTGTTTGACCACGAAGAAGGGAAACGCTACGAAATTATTGAGGGAGACTTATTCGTGTCCACCCAACCCGATTGGCATCATCAAGAAACTTGCAACAATATCGCTGTTGAATTAACGATTTGGGCCCGCAAGGGCGGTGGCGGTAAAGTCGTGCCGGCCCCCGGCGTTATTTTCGATGAGGAAAACGCCGTTGCGCCGGATGTGGTGTGGGTCAGCCGGGAACGTCTGGCGCAAGTTTTTGGTGATGATGGCAAGTTGCACGACGCACCCGATCTCGCTGTCGAGGTGATTTCGCCCGGCGTGCGCAACGCCCGCCGCGACCGTGAAGCCAAACTCCGCCTGTATTCCACGCGTGGCGTGCGTGAGTATTGGATCGTGGACTGGCAAGCCGGAAGCCTGCAAGTTTACCGCCGCGAAACCGCCGCCCTTAAACTCATGGCGACCTTGCTTCCCGAAGATGATTTGACCTCGCCCCTGCTCCCCGGTTTCGCCGTCCAAGTTTCTCAATTTCTCCCGCAATAGTTTAAATAGTTTGATTGCCTCGGCCCCGGCTTGCCGGGGCTTTTTGTTTGAGATTTGAAGTTTGGTTTTGGAAGTTTTCTTCATGCGCCTGTCTGCCCTCCTCGCCGCGCTCCCGGTGCCCTTCGCCTCTGCGGGTGATGCCGACCCCGACATCACCCGCGTCACCGCCGACTCCCGGCAAGTCAGCCCCGGTACGTTATTTGTGGCGACCCGCGGTGAAAATTTTGATGGTCATCAATTCATCCCGCAGGCGCTACAACAGGGAGCCGTTGCCATGGTTGGTGACCTCTCCCGCCCCCCCGCTTCCCTGCCCCCAGGCATTGTCTATATTTCTGTGGGTGATTCGCGCTTAGCCCTCGCCTATCTCGCCGCGGCCTTTCATAGTTTCCCGGCGCGCCAGTTGGTGATGATAGGCGTCACCGGCACCGATGGCAAAACCACCACCGCCACCCTCATCCATGCCATCCTCCTCGCCGCCGGAATTAAAGCGGGGCTAATCTCCACCGTGAGCGCGGTGATTGGCGATGAGACCCTCGACACCGGTTTTCATGTCACGACCCCCGACGCGCCGGAAGTGCAAAATTATCTGGCGCGCATGGTCGCCGCCGGGCTTACCCATTGCGTCCTCGAAGTCACCTCGCATGGTTTGGCCCAGCACCGGGTTACCGCGTGTGAGTTTGATGTGGCCGTTATCACCAACATCACCCACGAGCATTTGGACTACCACAAAACGTATGAGAATTATCGCGCCGCCAAGGGACTGCTTTTTGAGAGTCTCAGTCTCGCCGCGCCCAAACCCGGCCTCATCAAAACCGGCATATTGAACTTTGATGACAGCTCCTTCGATTATCTCCAATCGGTTCTCAAAGAACACGCCTTCACTTATTCGCTTCACTCCGCCCAAGCGGATTTCCGTGCCACGAACATTGCCCACACCCCAGCGGGTCTCGAGTTCAATCTCCGCTCCCCAATTACTAATTTCCAATTACCAATCACCTCTCCCCTTGTCGGCGACTACAACATCTCCAATATTCTCGCCGCGCTGGCCGCCACCGTGGGAACACTAAACATTGCGCCGACTGCCGCCCAACGGGGGATTGCCAACCTGCGCGGGGTGTCTGGCCGCATGGAGCGTATTGACCTTGGCCAACCGTTCACAGCCATTGTGGATTTTGCCCACACTCCCAACGCACTCAAGCGCACTTTGGAAACCGCGCGGGCACTGGTTCGCCCGAATGGTGGGCAGGTCATTGCCGCTTTTGGTTCGGCCGGGTTGCGCGACGTTGAAAAGCGGCGGCTCATGGCCGAGACCGCCGCGCGCCTCGCCGACATTTCCATCCTCACCGCCGAAGACCCGCGCACCGAAGCCCTCACCGATATTTTGGAAATGATGGCTTTTGGGGCCCGCGCACAGGGCGCAGTCGAAGGCCAGTCCTTTTTCCGCGTCCCCGACCGGGGTGAAGCCCTCCGCCTGGCCCTGCGGCTCGCGCAACGCGGCGACATCGTCCTGGCGTGCGGCAAAGGCCATGAACAATCCATGTGCTTTGGCACCACCGAATATTTGTGGGACGACCGCACCGCCCTGCGCGCCGCGCTCGCCGAACTGCTGGGCGCGCCGGGGCCGGCGATGCCCTATCTGCCGACGCGCCCGGCCTAATGAGCATTGGTGTTAGAATCACGTTATGCTGGATTTAGGCATTGTCATCCTCAATTGGAACACACGTGACCTGTTGCGGGATTGTCTCCGCTCGGTCCTGGCCTCGGAGGGGCAGTTCAGTTATCGGGCGTGTGTGGTGGATAACGCCTCCACCGATGGTTCGGCGGCCATGGTGCGCGCTGAGTTTCCGCAAGTGGTGCTGATTGAAAACCCGGTGAACGGCGGTTATGCGGCGGGCAATAATTTGGGATTGCGCACCCTGGGGTTTGGCCTGGGCCAGACGCAGGCCCCGCGTTACGCCTTGTTGCTGAACCCGGACACGGTGCTTCCGACCTCCGCCCTGCGGGAGATGCTGACCTACATGGACGCGCGCCCCCGCGCGGGCGTGGCTGGCCCCAAACTCGTCCTCCCCTCCGGGGAGCTGGACCTCGCCTGTCGCCGCAGTTTTCCCTCGCCCGAAATCTCGTTCTATCGGCTCACCGGCCTCAGCCAGCTTTTCCCGCGCTCGCGTCTCTTCGGGCGCTATAACATGACCTACCTCAGCCCCGATCTCGAAACCGAGGTGGATGCGGTGGTGGGCGCGTTCATGTTATTACGCCGGGAAGCCATTGCTCAGGTGGGCTTGCTCGACGAAACCTTCTGGATGTATGGCGAGGATTTGGATTGGGCATTTGCTATTAAACAAGCCGACTGGCAGGTGCGTTACAATCCGGCGGTCACGGTATTGCATGTCAAACGCGCCGCCAGCCGCCACAGCCCCCGCGCCCAAATCGCCTTTCACGAAGCCATGTTGCTGTTCTACAACAAACACTATGCCGCCGTCACGCCACCCCCGCTGAGTTGGCTGGTGATTCTCGGCATTCGCTTCAATATATTTATGACCAAAGGGCGGGAGCGGTTTGCCCGCCGGGCTGCGCCCCCTGCCGCCGCTGGAGATTAAGATGCTGACCGTTATCGAGCGTTCTTCCAAAATCGAATTATATGGGCGCGCCCATGATTTATTGATGGCGGCGCTCGCCCCCCTGCCGCGCGCGATGTGGCACTTTCGTCCGACCGAAAATGACTGGACCATCCATGAGATCATCATCCACATCACCGATAGCGAGGCCAATAGCTACGCGCGGTGCCGCCGCGCCATTGCCGAACCCGGCGCGAGTGTGATGGCCTATGATGAATGGCACTGGGCCAAAGCCCTGAACTATGCGGCGCAAAGTCCGGACGAGGCGCTTGATCTTTTTCGGGTCTTGCGCCAGAACACCTATCACTTGATTCAGACTCTGCCCGAAGCAGTGTGGGGGCACACCCTTCACCATCCCGAAAATGGGGTGATGACTTTGGAGGACTGGTTGGAAGTGTATACTCGCCATGTCCCGGACCATATTGAGCAAATGCGGCGGGTTCACGCCGCCTGGCAGGCCGCCCCGACTATCCCCTGATTTTTTGAGCATGAACTCGCGCAGTTTTAGCTCCCTCTTCTCCCTTTCGCTCGCCGCTATTGACACGGCCATGCTGGCCTCGGCGTTCCTGCTGGCCTATCGTTTGCGCGCCACCATTCAGTGGCCGGCCGAAGCCGCCGAATTAGATCCGCTCCGCGCCTACGCGGGCGTGTTGCTGGTGTTTGTTCTGGCGCACTGGCTGGTCTTCTTCCTTTGGCGCATGTATCACCTGGTGCGGGCCAACTCTCGCGTGGACGAGTTTTACGCCATTTTCGGGGGCGTCACGGTGGGCACGCTTTTGGCGGTGGCGGTGGCGTCGCTCACGCTTAAAAACAGCGTCTTTGAAGTCAATCTGCCGCGGATGATGCTCTTGTATGCCTGGGCGAGCGGCATTCTCTTTGTTACGCTTGGCCGGTGGGCCTTGCAACAAACGCGCTCGGTTTTGCAGAGTCGGGGTGTTATTCAGGACCGGGTGCTGGTGGTGGGCGCGGGGGAAGTGGCGCAACTGGTGGTCCAGAAAATCCGCGCCTCGCCTTATCTTGGCTATCAAATTTTGGGAGTGGTCGGGGGCGCGGAGAGGCCGGTGCCGATCGAGAACCTCCCGCTTCTGGGGCAGGTGGATGATTTGCCGCGACTCATTGATGACTTGGCCGTGGATGAAATCATTATCGCCATGCCCGAAGCCTCGGATGAGGCCATGGTCGAACTCATCTCGATGTGCCAGCGTGACCGGGTCAGCATCAAAGTTTTCCCCGATTTATTTGAGATCATGGCGGCGGGCGTCACCATTGATGATCTGGGCGGTTTGCCCCTGTTGCATGTGCGGGATGTGGCCCTGCGTGGTTGGCGGTTGTCCTTCAAACGGGCTATGGATATGCTCGGGAGTGGGTTGGGGTTGATCTTTCTCTCACCGTGGCTGTTGCTCATTGCGCTACTCATTAAATTCGAGTCGCGCGGCCCGGCGTTTTTTGTGCAGGAACGCATGGGGTTGGATGCCAAACCCTTCCCCATGATTAAGTTCCGCTCCATGCGCGCCGATGCCGAACGGTCCGGCCCTGGCTGGACGGTGAAGGATGACCCGCGCCGCACGCGCGTTGGCACGTTCATTCGTAAATATTCCATTGACGAATTGCCTCAACTTATCAATATCTTTATCGGCGATATGAGCCTGGTCGGGCCGCGCCCGGAGCAACCGGCCTTTGTGGATCAATTCCGCAAAATGATCCCCCGCTATATGGAGCGCCACCGCGAAAAAGCCGGGCTGACCGGCTGGGCGCAAGTCAACGGCCTGCGTGGCGATACCTCCATCACCGAGCGCACCAAATACGATCTGTGGTATATCGAAAATTGGTCGGTCTGGCTCGACATCAAAATTATTATCCGTACGGTTCTGCGTATTTTCAAAGACCCCAACGCCTATTAAAACAGGAGGAAGTATAAAGGAAGGAGGAAGGCTACTTCCTCCCTCCTTTATACTTCCTCCTTCCTTTATACTTCTTCTTCCTCCTTCATTTTTCCTTTGCAAAAACTCTCCAGCGTTACCGCTTTCTTCCCGGCCTACAACGATGCCGGAACCATTCCGACCATGATCATCCGCGCCCTGCAGACTCTGCCGGAAGTGGCTGAAGATTATGAAGTGGTGGTCATTAACGATGGCTCCACCGATGACACGGCCCTGGTGTTGGACGAAATGGCCCGGCAATTTCCGCGCCTGCGGGTTGAGCATCGCGCTCAACCCAGTGGCTACGGCGGTGTTTTGCGAGGGGGCTTCGCCACGGCCACCAAAGACTGGATTTTCTACACCGACGGCGATGCCCAATATGACGCGCGCGAACTGACGCGCCTGACCCAGGCGGTGGCCCCGGGGGTGGATATGGTCAACGGTTATAAGATCAAGCGACATGACCCATTCCATCGCGTGCTCATCGGGCTGGCTTATCAATACTTTGTCAAAATCCTGTTTGGCCTCACCATCCGCGATGTGGATTGCGACTTCCGGCTCATGCGCCGCTCCATCTTCGACCAGATCACCCTCGAATCCACCACCGGCACCATCACCTTTGAACTGGTCAAAAAAATTCAAGATGCTGGTTATCACATTGTCGAAGTCCCGGTGCGCCATTGGTATCGCCAATATGGTCAATCGCAATTTTTTAATTTCCCCCGCGTGGCGCGCACCCTAATCGCCCTGCTGGATTGGTGGTGGCGTTTGGTCATTCGCAAAGAACACTTGCGCCCCCGGCCCCGCGCCTCGGCATGAATACCCGCCTCCCTCGTCTGATTCCTCACCCCACGCCGCCCCAGCTGGCCCTGCTTCTGTTAGCCCTTTTCACTGCCGCCCAATTCGCCGCGCTCCTCCGCGAAGCCCCCACCGTTGATGAACCGGCTCACTTGGCGCGCGGCTATACCGTCCTCCGCACCGGCGATTTCCGCCTGCATATTGGTCATCCGCCGCTCATTGGTATATGGGCCGCCCTGCCTCTGCTTTTTGACCCAGCCATCCAACTGCCGCTAACCGACCCCACCTGGCAACGCGCCGATTGGATTGAATTTCCCATTACCTTCTTCTGGAAAACTGCGAATCCGGCCCTGGCCATGTTCCGTGCCGGGCGCATCATGATTGTTCTGCTGGGCGTTTTGCTGGGGGCAGTCCTTTATCGGCTGGCCGCCGACTTGGGTGGGCCGTGGCTCGGTCTCGCGGCCCTCGCGCTTTATGGGCTTGACCCTAACCTCCGCGCGCATGCCCGCCTCATCACCACTGACCTCGGTGTGACCCTTGGCTTGACAGCGTGTTTGTGGCTCTCCTGGCGCCTACTGCGCCAACCCACCTGGCGGCTGGCGCTGGCCGCTGGTGGTGTTCTTGGCTTGACCCTCGCCAGTAAATATACGGCCCTCTCAGTGGTTCCGGCCCTGGGCCTTGTCCTCCTGTGGTCTCTCCGCCGGCGCCCCTGGCTTGTAGTGGCTTATGGGCTCTCCGCTGGCTTCGTGGTGTGGGCGATCTATGGCTTCCAAATAAAACCAGCCTTTGGCCTGCCCACCCCCATTCCGCTGGCTGACTATTTTGAAGAGTTACATTTTGCGCTGACCGGAATCGCTGGCACACACACTTATTTACTGGGGCAAACCTCACGCACGGGTTCCTACGCTTATTTTTTTGTGGCCTTATTGGTGAAACTGCCGCTCCCGCTGATGTTGCTGGCCCTCGCGGGGAGCGCGTCCCTCGGCGGGTGGCGGTATCCCGCGCGGGGAGTCGTCCGCGCCCTCGCGGTCGTCGTGTTTCCCCTCGCGCTTTATTTGGCCCTGACCGTGTTGGCCCGCATCAACATCGGCTATCGGCACATCGCCCCGGTGTGGCCGCTCATCTATCTTGGCGGCGCGCTGGGGCTTACTGCTCTGGCGCGGCATGGGTTGGGCCGCTGGCTCGCGGTGCTGGCAGTGGGGTGGCTGGTTTTCAACACCCTCCGCATTTATCCGCGCGACCTGACTTTCTTCAACGAACTGGCTGGCGGGCCGCGCAACGGTTCACGCTACCTCGTTGACTCCAATCTCGATTGGGGGCAGGACCTCGATGAACTCATCGCGTATGTGCATGACCATAACCTCGGCCCGATTCACCTAAGTTACTTTGGGCCTGTGCCACTGGCCGCCATTCCGGTGGCGGGTTACGACCTGCAAACACTCCCGCTCCCGCCCGTGCCCACGCCCGACTGGCGGCCATACCATCCCGCGCCCGGTTGGTATGCCATCAGCGTCACGCACTTGCTCGGGGGCGCGGTGCTCGATGACCCCGATACATTTGCCTACTTTCGCCACCGCGCGCCGGAGGCCATCATTGGCAATACGATTTACGTGTATCACCTCCCGCCCGAGAGCGGCACCGTCGCCATTTGCACCAACCCCCCGCCCGCGCTGGCTGAGGCCGAGGCGCGCCGGGCCTTCGGCGAGTCCGCCGCGCGCCTCGTCTTGTACGATTGCGCCGCTGGCTTGCCACTCCCCGCTGGCTTGACGTGGTATGTGTTTCGCGGCGAGCAAGTGACGGCGAATCAAACTGCGCTGGCTCGCCTGGGCGCAGAACTGATTTACGACGAGCCGCACCGCACCGACCCACGCTTTGCGTTTAGCGTTTATCGGTTGGCGGACGCGGCCCAGCACGCCGTGCGTTACCCAAGTGTGAGCGTGACTCCGCAGACCTTCGGGGGCCGCGCCACGCTTCTGGGTCAGCATTCCCCGGCGACCCTCGTCCCCGGTGGGGCGGCGCAAATCGAAACCGTGTGGGAAATCGCCTCCATCATCACCGAACCCGTCAGCATCTTTCTCCATCTCACCGCGCCGGATGGATTTGTGCTGGAAGGGAGCGACGGCTTCAACGCCGATTACACCGCCCTGCGCCCCGGCGATGGGCTGATCCAGTTTCATTCGTTCACCGCCGTGAACGCCGACGCGCATTTGGAAGTGGGCGTGTATGCGCTCACGCTGCCTCAACCCCGGTTTGTTTTGCCCTCCGGCCTCGACTTCCTCCATTTGCCCATCACCAATAACTGACCCGACTCTTCACGTTTCATTGTCCCTCTGGTATCATCGCCCCATCAACCGAATAGCCCTACGCGGCACTCTTATCCAGAGAGGCAGAGGGACCGGCCCTATGAAGCCTCGACAACCCGGCAGTTAGCACGGGTGCCAATTCCGGCAGTAGGGGCGACTATAAAAGTCGCCCGTGTGATGATTGTTATTCACCCAGTTCTGGAAGATGAGAGGGAGTATGCAGTTCGACTGTTTCGCCCCTTCTCGCCCGGAGGGGCTTTTTTATGCCCCAGTTGGGGGCGACCCTTGTGGTCGCCCTTACTGGCAAAGGAGAAACCCAATGAGCAGTACCTTTATGACTTCGCCGAGTTTGATGTTTACCTCGGAGTCGGTGACGGAAGGCCACCCCGACAAACTGTGCGACCA
>CAYUFY010000044.1:0-22181 GCA_964443795.1 uncultured Anaerolineales bacterium
CCGGGGGTTAGCAACGGATGGGTAGCGGATTAGCGGATGAACCCGGATTAAGTCGAAGCCATCCATTGCCAAGCGCCATCGCCGGGAGTTAGCAACGGATGGGTAGCGGATTAGCGGATGAACCCGGATTAAGTCGGAGCCATCCGTTGCCAAGCGCCATCGCCGGGGGGTTAGCAATGGATGGGTAGCGGATTAGCGGATGAACCCGGATTAAGTCGGGGCCATCCGTTGCCAAGCGCATTTCGTTCAGCGCGAGTTGACGGCGGATGAGTGCGAGCAGTTTGGCCTGCCGGAGAAGTGAGAAGCGTTGAGTTTAAGGTGACAGTCACTGGGCGCACACGGCACGTTGCCAGCCCCGCCTTTTTCGCCCAGTGACTGTCACCTGAGTTTGAGCCGACCCCGTGTTGCGCTCATTCCGGGCGGTGGGTGGGGCGCAACACGGAGGACTTAAGGCGGGGCGGGGAGGACGTGAGAGGCGTTGAAGCGCGTATATCCTGCCTCGCTTCTAAAGCGTGCTATAGTTGCACCAGTAATAGGCAAAAGGCTATGACACTTCAAGTTGCTTCCCCACCCACAGAAACTTTGCTCACTGGCGCCGAGGCGCTGGCTTTGGGCAATATTGGCCCGTATGAGTTGATTGAAGGGAGAATTGTTTCTATGAGTCCGACTGGTTTAGCCCATGGCGCCTATGAAGGCAACATTTATGAGCGGCTTAAAGCTTTTGTGCGTCAGCATAAATTAGGTAGGGTGGTGGTTGGCGAAGTGGGGGTCTATGTGCGGCGCAACCCTGACACCGTGCGAGGTGTGGATGTAGCCTTTATCTCGAATAAGCGCTATGCCCAACGTCAACAGACAACAGGCTTTTTAGATGTGGCCCCGGAATTGATTGTCGAAATCATGTCCCCCGATGACCGCTGGAGTGAGGTAAAGCAGAAACTCAAAGAATATTTTGCCATCGGCGTTCAACTGGTTTGGGTGGCCGACCCCACTGACAAAACCATCTACGCTTATCGGTCGCTGACCGACGTGCGCGAGTTCACCGAGAAAGACGCGCTCACCGGCGATGAAGTCCTGCCGGGATTCACTGTATCTGTAGCGGATTTATTTGAGGACTGACCGGCGGGTTCATTTCTACCCCAAAATATTCCGCGCAATCACCAGCCGCTGAATCTCGCTCGACCCTTCGCCAATCGTCATCAAGCGCGCATCCCGATAAATGCGCTCCACGGGGAACTCAGCCGAGTAGCCGTAGCCGCCGTGAATTTGGATGGCGTTGCGGCAGACGCGCTCGGCCATTTCGGTGGCGAGGAGTTTGGCCTGGGAGGCGGCCAGGGTGAAGGGCTTACCGTTCTGCTTGAGCCAGGCGGCGCGGTAAACCATCAGGCGCGCGGCTTCAATTTCCAGTGAGGCATCGGCCAGCATGAATTGAATGGCCTGATGTTGGGCGATGGGGACGCCAAACGTCTGCCGCTCTTTGGCGTATTTCAGGGCTTCTTCGTAAGCGGCCTGCGCCAGGCCCACCGAGAGCGCGCCAATGCTGATGCGCCCGCCATCCAACACTTCCAAAGTTTGCGCGAGGCCTTTGCCTTCCTGACCGACCACGTTCGAGCGTGGCACCCGCACCTCGTCGTAAGTGACCGCGTGGGTGGGGGAACCTTTGAGGCCCATCTTCTTTTCCGCCGGGCCGATGTGCAGACCGGGCGTGTCGGTGGGGACGATGATCAGGCTCAGGCGTCCGCCCTCGGTGCGACACAACGTCACGATGATGTCGGCGATGGAAGCGTTGGTCGTCCACATCTTCGCGCCATCCACAATCCACGCATCCCCCTCGACCACGGCTTTGGTTTTCACGCCGCCCTGCAGGTCGCTCCCCGCGCCGGGTTCGGTGAGGGCCAGCGCGCCGAGCTGGCCCGCGCCCTGCGCGAGGCGCGGCAACCACTGGCGTTTGAGTTCTTCCGAGCCGAAGAGCGCGATGGGCGCGCACCCCAGGCCGTTGTGTGCGGCAATGGCGAGGGCGGTGGACCCGCAGGCCCAGCCCAGTTCTTCGATGGCGAGGGCCGCGCTCACCGCGTCCACGCCCGGGCCGCCGTACTCTTCGGGTACATTGAGTCCCAGCAGGCCCAGGGGCCCCATCTTTTTCACGGCTTCCCAATTGAACTGCGCTTTTTCATCGGTCTCTTTGGCGCGGGGCTTTACTTCTTTGGCGCAGAAATCGTGCACAGTCTCGCGCCACATTTTTTGTTCGTGGGTGAGTTCGAAGTCCATGGAATTCCTTTGGTCAACGGATTGGGAAAAATTGACGTGCGACGCACTTCCAAAGTGCGTCGCACGTGATGTTTTAATTCGGCGTGGCGGCCACTTGCCCCTGGGCCACGGCCAGGCGGCTCTTGGGGGTGGCGAGGGCCATGCGGCGCAGGTCGCGGATGTAGTTATTGAACCCGCGCGCGTAGGCTTCGAGATAATCGCGGGTGATCCAGTTGGCCAGGTCTTGCCGGCCCACGCCCGCCAGGACGCCCACATGCGGGCGGAAGTCGCGCAGGGTGATGCGCAGGATGCCGGTGGCATCGGTGATGATGCCCCAGGCCAGGTCTTTCTTGCCGCTGTCTTCCTTGGCCGTGAGGAAGCGCACGAGTGAACTGGTGCTGGCGACCGCGCCGACGTTGGAGAAGACCTCGCGGCCCTGGATGATGTCGTTGAGCACATCGAAGCGCCCTGGCACCTGTTGCAGTAGGCGTTGCAGTGGGGCGGGGAGGTGCGCCAGCAGTTTCATGGTGCCGGTGGTGGCGTTCTCACCGCGCAGGGTGATGTCTTTGGCCTTTTGCAACACTTCGCTAAAGCCCACGAGGTTCGCCAGATATTCGCGGTGCAGGCGATCAAACTCGGCGAAGAGGTCGCGGCGTTTGTCGGGGTCCGGCTCGGCCTGATATTTTTGCATGCCCTCCAGCACGGCGGCGTGGTGGCTGAGCAGTTTCAGGTCGGTGAGGGGGACTTCGTAGTTCATGGGGTGCAGGCGGTCGCGCGGGGAGCGCTGACTGGCATCCACCGGGATGAGCATGGCCGGGTTCACTTGTTTGGCCGGGTCGAGCGCGGCCAGCGCGGCCTCGCCTGCCGCCTGGGTGTGCGGTTGTTGCGCGAGCAGGCGCAAATCGGCGAGCAGTTGCGGGTCGGGCTGATAAGTGGCGGCGTGAATGGCACGGTACAGCACCATGAGATCGTTCACCGTCAACTTAAGTTTTTCGTTGCGGCGCATGAGGAGCTTGCGCTGGGCCTGAATGGCCTCGACGTTGATTTCGTCGGTTTCGGCGGAGGCTTCGGCCAGCCGGTGCGGCGCGGCCTGGATGAGCGTGAGATCGGCGGGCTGGAACTTGAACGTCAGCGCGCGCACCTCGGCCAACTTTTTGTTGGTCTCCTCGGCGGAGCGCGGGGTGAGCACGCCGATGAGGCGCTTGATGGCGGCGGCGCGCTCCTTCTGTTCGGGCGATTGCTTGTTGAGGTTGATGGCCCAATCGGTGGCGTCGTCGGTGAGGATTTCGGCCAGGGCCGCGCCCCACGAGCCATCGAAGAAAATGTGCGACTGGTCGAGGACAAAGGACGCGCCGGTGTCAATGATGGTCAGGGCATGGTCGCCCACGCCGCGTTCCACCCGGCGCAGTTCGGCCAGCGGCAGTTCGCGCGGGCGCTGGTCGCAATTGATGAGGATGGGCGCGTAGCGCAACGCATCCAGTTCGTGCACCAAACGGCGGGTGAGTTTTTGGCGCAGATCGGGCCAGGCGGCCCGCTGGAGTTCGGCTAACCCGGTGAGCGGCGTCCCCGGGCCGGAGGTGGGCTGTTTGAAAATCGCCGTCACCAGTTCGCGGGCGGTTTTCAAAGTCACCAAATGCACTGAGCCCGGTTCGCACACGGGGATGAGGTAGTAGTGGCCGCGCACGATCAGGCCCACATGTGCCTTCTCCAGGGGGATGGGCGTGCGAATTTCGTTGTAGTTGTTCGGGGCGAGATACGCCAGCATGGACATCTGCCGCTGATAGGCGGGCAGTTCGGTGGCTTCGGCGTCGGTAATGCGTTTTTGCCAGTCTTTGCGGCCTCGCGGGCTGAGCTTTTGCAAATGCGGTTCGAGAAACTCATCAAAACATTTGCGCCGATAGCGTGGGTACGAGGTCTCCACCGCGTGATCGAGATGATACGGGCGCTTGGTTTCCCACTGGCGATAGATGCGCGCAAACTGGTCGGCCTCGGGGAGGTTTTGCGCGGCTTCCCACAGCGCGTGGCAATACACCCGCTCGCGCCACTCGTTTTCGAGGAGCGCGTTGTAATTGAACAGACAGGCGGCGGCGGCCATCACCCAGGCGGTGGTGCGGTCGGCGGGCGAGAGGGTGAGATTGCGGTCGCGCAGGGCGGCGTCGAAGCCGTTGGTCTCGTTGGAGTGGCGGGCGGTGTCCTCGCGCAGGGCATATTCCACATAGAACTGCCACATCCCATTGGGGAAACTGGCCTCCAAATCCTTGCCCGCCAATTTGAGGATGTTTTGATACGCCCAAATCACCGCGGCCGGCCCGGCGAAGAACGCGCCATACACCGCGCCATCCACCGCCTGATCCATGCTCTTGAACAGCGTGTTCAAGTCTTGTTGCATGGCCTCGGGGGGCAGGCGGCGCCCGGGCAGGCGCGACATGCCTTTGAGGATGATGCTCGGCACATTGTTGGCCGGGGCCATGCGCGCGATCAACTCGGCGACTTTATTGATTTCGGGGAGTGACAGTTTAGTGTTGGAGGTCTCCGCTTGCGCGCGGGCAAGGGCTTTGAGACTCTCGGCGCTGTCATTCGAGAGCAGTTTGGGCTTCTCAGCTTCTTCGGGGGTGGGCATGAGGGATGATTTATCTTAGGCAAGCACCCTGAGCGGAGCGGCGGGCGGGTTCTTCAACTGCGCTTCGCTCCGCTCAGAATGCGCCCGCCGCGTAGTCGAAGGGGCGCATTTTGGGTAAGGTGAGTGATGAACGATTCGAATGAGCAGATTACCCTAAAAGGTTAGCATGAATGGCAGGAGTTGTAAAATCAAAACGTCTCGACCAACAACCGCCCCCAATTATTCCACAGTAAATTAAATCGCTGAGGACTGTCCCAGCAGATTTCCGCGCGGGGGTGCGCCGCATCCACAAAGCCCCAGCCCCGGGCGGAGTCGTGCGCCACGAGGATTTTGACATGCGCCCACAGGGGAACGCGCTCCCCAACGATGGGCAAAGCCAGTCGGTTGTCCTGCAACGCCGCGACCAAATCGTTTTCGCTGGCCCCCAGCCGCCACCGCGCCCGGATGTGGTGCCGCGCCAACTCGTCCACGATGCCCCAGGGGAACGTGGCCCAGTTGGGGATGCGGCGAATGACCGGGAGCGGTATCCCGCGCGGGCTGAGGCGCACCCGGTTCATCTCCTGCGCCAGCCATGCCCCGGACAAATTTTCATTTCGCAAAGCATTTATCACCATCGCCACCGTGAACGGCGCACAGTCGTTGGTCTGGCCCTGATGTTGGTGAAAAGGCAGAATGGGAGTGGCGAGCTGAAGCATAGGCAAAGCGTGAGCGGATTGCTAACGTCTCGGGTGATCGGGAGACGGTGTTGGGTCGGTCAACTCAGCTGGCGAATAATTTCGTCGCAGGTGGCTTGGGGTGATTGGCCCTGAGTATAGATCGTCATTTTGGCCAGCGCATAATTTGCAGGATGATGCACAAAGTATTCATTCCAATTAAATCCCTGCCCAAATGAACCCACCAGATCCCGGGTTCGCTCGTTCAAGATTGCAATCGATTCATCGGCATTCGGGGAGGGCAGAATGAGGATAACATTGGGGTGGGGTGCCAAGGCGTTTTGGACGCGCGCCAAAAGCTCGTGGTTGTCATAGACGGAATGCCCGGCTCCAAAATCAATAATGCAGTTGGGGTGCTCGGCTAAAACCCGTTCAACGGCATGGGCGTCAAACTGTTTCCAATAGAAAACAAGCGCCACGAAACCTCCCGTTTGCCGGATCTGCCGGGCTAAAGCCTCCGTGTAGCCAATCTCTCGATAATAGTTCCAGCGGATGTCATCCAGACTGACACGCTTGAGGTTCAGTTTTTCGCTAAGCAAGTGCGCCAGCGTGCTTTTGCCCGTTCGAACCGGGCCAATCAGAATGATGTTGCCGGTCATGATCACTTAGGGATAGGGGAGCCGGGCAGCGCGCCTTGCGCTTTTGACTCAACCCATGCTACGCAATCTGTTTGCTCCATACGCCCGTCCACTCCGGCACGCGCGCCCAACCGTTGGCGCGAATCTTTTCGGTCAGCGCTGGCCCAAAGAAAAACTCCGAACGGGCCACGGCTTCCTCAACACTGCCGAACACAATATCCGTGGCGATGGTCTGCCGGGTGAAACCCCAATCGCCTTCCAGCCAGGCATAGTAGTTGGCCAGCCCTTCGGTCGGCGGCGCGGGCGTGAGACTGCCGGTGGTGAGCGTCTCGATGATGACGACCGCCCCGCCGGGGGTGACCACGCGGTGCATTTCGCGGAGCACCGCACTAATTTGATTCTTCCAGTCGGCCTCATACCAGCCGGTGAAATGCCCGATGGCCCACCCGGCGGTGACGACCTGCGCCCACGCCGAAGGGAAGGGGAGTTGGCGCATATCGCCTTGAACCAATGACCAGTGACCCGTCATCAGTGAACGTTGAGCGGCATTCTCACGTAACATGGCGCGGTGCAAGTCGAGGCCAAACATGGCTTGGGCTTCTTGCGCGAGGAGCAGGGGCAAGCGCCCCGTGCCGGTGCCCAGATCAAGGATGCGTTGACCGGCCAGCGGGGTGATGTTCTGTAGTGCGCGCAGTAAATTCCCGTCCGGGTCTTCGGGGGTGATGAGTTGGTGATAAGCCTCGGCGCGGGAGGAATAGATGTTGAGGAAGTGGTCCACGGGCAGATGGGCTAAAGCGCTTGCCGAATTTCCTCCACCGCCGCTGGGTTTTCGAGCGAAGAAGTATCACCGAGGGGTTGGCCGAGGTAGGCGGCCCGGATGAGGCGGCGCATGACTTTGGCGTTGCGGGTCTTGGGCAAATCTTTGACGAATTTGATTTCGCGCGGCTTGAGCGGTTTGCCCAACTCGTCGGCGACCTTGGCCCGCAGGGCCTCGCGCAACTCAGGCGTGGGCGCGTGCCCCGGGCGCAGGACGCAGAAACAGACGACCTCGTTGCCCTTCACGTCATCCGGCACCCCGATAGCGGCGGCTTCAATCACGGCGGGATGCGCGACGAGGACGGATTCCACTTCCGCCGGGCCGAGGCGTTTGCCCGCGACTTTAATCGTGTCATCGCTCCGCCCGAGGATGTACCACAAGCCATCGGCATCTATCGCCGCGAAATCGCCATGCACCCACACGTCGGGGAAGCGGCTCCAGTAGGTCTCGAGATACCGCTCGGGCGCGCGCCAAAAGCCGCGGGTCATCCCAATCCACGGGGCGCGGATGACCAGTTCGCCAACTTGGTTGCGAATCGAGTGGCCGTTTTCATCCACCACATCGGCGGCGATGCCGGGGCAGGGCGCAGAAAACGCACACGGCTTGAGCGGCATCAGGGGATTGCCCATGACAATGCCGCCGGAAATTTCGGTGCCGCCGGAGTAGTTGATAATGGGGCGTTTGCCTTCGCCGACGGTGTTGAAGAGCCACAGCCACGGGTCGGGGTTCCACGGTTCGCCGGTCGAGGCAAAGACCCGCAGGGCGGCGAGGTCGTGTTTCTTCACCGGTTCCTCGCCGAATTTAATCAGCGCGCGGATGAGGGTGGGCGACACCCCGAGGGCGGAGATTTTGTGGCGGGCGCACATGGCCCACAGGCGGTCGGGGCCAGGGTAGTCGGGCGCGCCATCGTAGAGGAACATGGTCGCGCCGAGGAGCAGAGTCCCGAACACGAGCCAGGGGCCCATCATCCAGCCCATGTCGGTCATCCACCACAGCGTATCGCCGGGTTGGATGTCGGTGCCGAAGGCCATGTCTTGCGCGGCTTTGACCGGGAAGCCGCAATGGGTATGCACCGCGCCTTTGGGTTGGCCGGTGGTGCCGGAGGTGTAGATAATCATCAGCGGGTCTTCGGCGCGGGTGGGTTCGAGCGCGGCAAAGGCCGATTGCAGGGGCATGACTTCGTGCCACCATTGGTCGCGCCCGGCCTGCATGGTCACGGGGTTGCCCGCGCGTTTGAGGACGAAGACTTCTTTGATGGACGGGACTTGCGCCACCGCTTCATCGGCGATGGGTTTCATGGGGACGATTTGCCCGCGCCGAAAAAAGCCGTCGGCGGTGAAGAGCGCCTTGGCTTCGCCATCGCGGAGGCGCGAGACGATGGCGCTGACGCCGTAGCCGGAGAAGAGCGGCAGAACCACGCCGCCGATTTTGATGATGGCGAGGAAGGCGATGATGATTTCGGGGGTCATGGGCATGAACAACCCGATGGCATCGCCTTTACCCAGCCCGAAGGAGCGCAGGAGGCTGGCGCAGTGATTGACTTCGAGATGCAAATCGGAATAGGTGAGCGCGCGGGTCGCGCCTTCTTCGCCTTCCCACACCAGCGCCGGGCGGCGGGCGAGGGCGGTGTCTTTTTGATATTTGTCGAGGCAGTTGTGAATGATGTTGAGGTTGCCCCCCACGCACCACTGCGGCCACTGAATGCCTTGGCTTAAGTCCACGACTTGCGAATAGGGTTTTTGGAATTCGATGTCGAGGTATTTGAGAATGGCATCGGTGAACCAGGCCACATCTTGCGTGGAGCGCTGATGGAGCGCGGCGAAGTCGGCGAGGCCGTGCAAGGCCATGAATTTTTTCAGGTGGGAGCGGTTGATGTAATCGGCGGTGGGCCGCCAGACGATATCGCCGCCGAAGGTGAAGGTGTCAGGCATGGGGACCCTCGATGAAAATCAACTAGAACGCTACTAAGCCAGCGGCTCAGTAGGAGGTTGGTTATCTTTGGTAGGCGTGAGGTAGATCTCAATCGCCCCAATGTACTCTGGATATAAAGCTACTGCATTTTGAATACCGCCCAAGACTTGGGCCTCATCCAGGCCATCGTAGATATGGACAATCCAGTTGCGAAGACCAGCGCTGGGGGCGAGCTGGTTAGCCAGCGTGCGCGGAATTGCCTGAAGTTTGTTGGCAAGTTCAATAAAGGACTCGCGCGAGGTAGTGGGGGCTGGATGCCCGGCGCCCACCAGCAAGTGCGCGTTAATATCCACTGCCGCTTCAATACAAGTCTGGAGCCGATGCAGGGAGGCATCGCGGAGGAGTTCGGTCTCATCACTCAGCCAGCTCGCTAAATCGAGTTTAGCCACTGGCTCGAGGCGCGTGATGTTTTCGGCGATATAAGTCAACTTACGCTGAACGACGGTTAATTCCAAGGGGCTCATAAGGCACTCGGCGCGCTTGCAGGAAGCGTTGGATATAGACTGCATCTAAATTCCGCAAAGTAAGGCAATCATCCAAATAAAGCTTCCAGGCTGAAACGTGGAAAAGGTTGAAACGCCCCGGCTCGTCCTCGTACAAAATTTTGCCGTAATGCGCGACCCCATACTTTAAAAGCGGCGGGGCGCGGCGCAAATCAACGAGGTCTATTTCACGAAAGGGAAGGATTTCAGACAAACCACTGAACAGGTCGTTGAATTGAAGGCTGGTCAACAGCCCTTGCCGGCGTAGCACCCCGATATCGCTATCACTCTCGGGGCGGGCTACGCCTTTGGCGCGTGAGCCGAAGAGAACGACTAGCACGAGGTCGTGCTGGCGGCAAAGTTGGGTGAGGGAAATGGGGTCAATTTCCAACTTAGGCTCAATCATGGCTCAAGAATTATACCCTGCCGCTTGCCCCTAATTCCCCGTCAATTTAGCCTGCAAGGCCTCCAAAGCCGCTTGCCCAAATTCGGCCAGGGCGGGTTGGTTGGTGAGTAGTTGGTTTAAGTCATTGAAGGCGGCTTGAAGCGCGGCGGTGTTTTGCTCGGGCGCGAGGGCGGCGGCGCGCTCAATGCCAGCGGCATACCAACGCTCGGCGTCGGGAGCGGATTTGAGATTAACGGCGCCGAGGCCAGCTTTGAAGGCCGGGACCGGGTCTTTGGGTAATAGCTCGGCGGCGCGCTCGAAATCAGCGGCGGCGGCGGCCCAGGCTGGGGCGGCGGCTTGCCGTTCGCCGCGCGCGAGGTAATACGTGCCCAGACCATCGTGCACGATGAAATTATGCCAGAGGCGGTTGTCGGCATCGTCCGGATCGAGGCTGAAAGCCAGTTTGATATCGGCGATGGCCTGGCCGAGGGTGGCTTGGGCGGTTGGTTCGTCGCCCTTGAGGAGCTGGTCGCGGCCCAGCACGTAGCCGAGGCGGGCTTTGAATTGCCAGTAGATGAATTCAGCGGGGGCGTATTGGGTGGCTGAGGCGTAATCGGCGATGGCGGCGGTGAGTTGGGTTTGGAAGTCGTAACCGGGGCAGAAGCGCAGGAGGTAGAGGACTTGCGCGCGGGTGCGGTAGGTGGCCGGGTTGTCGGGTTCGAGCGCGAGGGCGAGGTCAAAATCGTCAACGGCGAGTTGCAGTTCGAAGGTGGCGGCTTGCTTTTCGGATTCGGTGAACCGGGCGCTTGAACAACGGTCGCCGCCCGTGGGGCTGGCGAGGCGCCAATGGGCGGTGCCGCGCGAGATGATGAAGGCCGGTTCCTGTGGGTCGAGCTGAACCGCCGAGTCCCATTCATTCAAAGTGGCGTTGTATTCTTTGAGCCGATAATGCGCGTACCCCAACGCGAGCCGGATTTCGGGGTCGCTGAGGTTGGACGCTTTGGCGGTCTCAAAACTTTGGAGTGCGTCGCGGAAGGTGGCTTGGGATTGTGCGAGCAGTTGGGTTTGTTCGTCACCGGTGGTGTAAGGGGCCTGGCGACTGAGCCGGTCGGCTTGTTCAAACAGCACCCACCCCTGGCCCAGGAAGGCTTGGGCGTTGACCGGATCGAGTTCGAGGGCGTGGCCGTAATCGGCGTAGGCGGCGTCGAGTTCGTCGAGGTTGTGGTGGAGTAGCCCGCGCAGGAGGTAATAGCGGGGCTGGGGGTTTTCGGCGAGCGCGCGGTCGAGGTCTTCGATGGCTATGTGGACCTTGATGATGGCGGCGACTTCGTCATTGGCTTCACTGAATTGGTCGGCCCAGGCGGTGTAGGCGATGGCGCGGCTGGAGTAGATTTGGTCGGGGTTGTCGCTCCGGTGCAGGGCGCGGGTGTAGTCAGCGATGGCGTTTTCAAAATTGCCCAATTGGGTGTGGACGGCGGCGCGACTGGTGAGGGTGCGGACGTGGTCGGGGGAGAAACGGAGGACGGGGTCGTAGGCGCTGAGGGCTAGGGTGAACCAATGGTTGGCCTCGGCGTCGTTGCCCGCGTCTTGCTGGGCGAGGCCTTCGTTCCGCCAGTGGTTGCCAATCACCAATTGATGATAGACCTCCGCCGCCCGCAAAATGACGAAACTGTTGTAGGTGATGGCGGCGAGGCAGGCGACCGCGAGGGCCAACCGCACCCACAGGGCGTAGACGGGTTGGGGGTCGCGCGCCAGCCACACGGCCACCAGAATCGCCGAGAGGGCCGCCGACCAGGTGAGGGCGGGGAACATATCCGCAATCACCACCCACGGGCGGACAAAGGCTCCGGTGGGCAGGAGCGTCCCAACCAGCGCGACGCCCGCCACCCACCATACCCAGCGGTTGCGCGGGTAAAGTTGGGTGTGAACCCAGAGTGGGGAGGTGATGAACCACCACAGGGGCGCGAGGAAGAGGCCGACTTGGAAGTAAGGGTAGAGGTCAGCGGTGCAGTAAACGGTGTTGGTGAGTGGGATAGCGAGGAGGGCGGGGTTAAAATAACCGATGACGTTGAAGAGGAAGATGCACAGCAAAAAGAAACCAAAGGAGAGACCCGCCGGGCTGAGGGCGAGGTCGTAGCTTAAATCCACCACGCGGAGTTGGGGCGCGAGGAATTTGGCGGTGGCCTGGAGCCGCGCGACGAGGCTGGCATACCAGGCGGTGTGGCCGCGCACGACCAGGCGCTCGCCGGCGGCGACCAGGGCGGTGGCGGAGTTGTCGGCCACCACCTGGCCAAAGAAGCGCACGTCGGCTTTGTAGATTTGGGTGATGGACGGCCAGTAAATGAGATGCAGAGTCTCGCCGAGGCCGACGGCCAGCGCTTGCATATCAAAGCGGGTGGCCTCGGCTTGCGCGGCTTGCACGGTGCGCAGGGGCGTGTAGGCGATGATGAGCACCCCGAGCACCGCGTAGGTGAGAGACCCCAGAATGAGCAGGCTAATGGCAATCCACAGGACGGGCCGCACCTCGAAGACCGCGCCAAGTTCGGGGACCAGCGCCTGGGCGAGGTCGGGGCTGTAGTCGGGGTTGTTTTCGAGAAGCGGCGAGGCGTAGAAGGTGATGCCGGCGAGGGTGGTGGAGCCGATTTCGATGCGGGTGATGGCCAGCGGAATAAGAAAGATCAAGGCGACCAGGAGCACCAGCATGACTCGCCGGAAGTAGAGCAGGGCGGGGTGTTGGAAGCGCAGGAGATAATGGCGGCGCTCGAGGAGTTTGGTGGTGGTGGAGGCGGCCTGCCGGGCATCGGTCTGGAGCCGCCGATCGTTTTCGAGGGCGGTCAACCGCTCCCCCACCTCGGTCGCGCCGATGACATCTTCCTGTTTTTGGTAGAGGCGCAGGGATTGATCGAACTGGGGCATGGCCTCGGCATATTGGCCGAGTTGGAGTTGGGCTTCGGCGATGAGCGCGCGCACCTGGGCTTCGAGCGGGGTATCGGCATAGCCAACGATGAGGGGCAAGGCCGCTTGCAAATGCTCCAACCCGGCGGCCGGGCGGTCGAGCCGCAGGAGCGCATGACCCAGACTGGCGCGTACCCGCGCGCGCCGATATTCGCCGAGGGGGATTTCAGTTTGGGCGAGCAGATGTTCCAAAATGGGGAGCGCGGCCGTGGGGTCGCCCATGACCACGTAGAGGTGCGCCAGTTTTTCGTCGGCCTGGAGGGGGTCGGCCAGTTTGCCGAGGGGCGAGAGCAGGGCATCGGCGCGGCGATACCAAGCCGCCCCAGTGCCGAAGAGCCGCGCAATAATCCAGTCCTGTCCGGCCAACATGGCCCACGAGCGCGGGTTCCAGTGCAAACCGAAGGCGAATTGCAAATAAATGGTGAGCGGTATGGAACCCAGGAGTGCCAGACCCGCGCCGAGCCAGTCGCGCCAGGTTTTGAGTTTCAGGGGCGCATAATCACGCTGGCCGCGCGCCGAGACCGAGAGGTCTACATAGGCATCGCCGATGTTGAGCATGGTATAGCCTTGCTCGGCCTCATTCTCGGGCAGGCGCTTAAACGTCGTGAGGGCTTTTTGGTGTTCGGCGATGGCCTCGACATACAGCCCCTTATCGGCTAACGCCCGGCCATAGGCGCGGATGATGCGCCCGACCAGCGCCGGGGCATAGGGCAGTTTGGGGTCGTCGCGCAGGGCCTTGAGTTCGGTGAGGGTGTTGGCCGCCCCCCCGCGCAGTTGCACCGCCCGCGCGCGCAGGTAGCGAATCCAGTAATCGAGTTCAGTCGCCCAGGCCGCCTCCAGCAAAACCAGATACGGTTGAATTTCGGCGGCGGTGGCGATGAGGCGCTCGGTGGCCGCCAACCGGCGCTCGTCGGAATACTTGCTGAACATGCGCGCCAGATATTCGATGCCCGCCGGGCCATTGATGACCAGCGTGTGATGCAAGTGGCTTTGGGTTTGAATGACCGGGTCGGGATTGGGATGGAGTTCGCGATAGGCCAGCGTGCGCCGGTGGGTCTCGATGAACCCCTGCGGGTTCTGGCTGATGAAGCGGCGCAGAATGAGATGCCGCTCGGCAGTGGCGACGGCATAGCGCGGCCCGCCGCCCCCGACGTTCTCCACTTCGTTCACGAATGAGAACTTCAGCAAACGGTCGAGAACTTTTTCGTCTTTGCCATCGTCGCTGGCGCGCAAGGCTTTGAGCAGTTCCAGATTGAACCCGTGCGGCACGCACACATATTGCAACGCTTCGGCAATCAGTGGATGCGACTTGGCGAGGATGGTCTCGACCAATTGGGTGGAAAGGTCAGCCGCCGGCAGCGGTGGGGGCGGGAGCGTGTCAGTGGCCGGCAGGGTCATAGCCAGTCGCCCTCCTTCTCTTTGTCCAGCCCGGCCACATCGGCCATTTTGGCCAGCAAACCCGGTTGGCCGCCGGAGGTTTTGATGATGGTCGCAATATCGAGGCCAGTGATTTTGCGCTTATTGGTGATGTACTCGGTGACGTGGGCTTCCGCAAACACATCCAGGCCCGTGCGGCCCACGTGTTCCTTCAGCGTTTCCCCCAACTCGGGCGCCTTGCGCCCGGCGATGATAATGACCATCTTGGTCAGCGTCCCCTGCGGCACGCGGGCCAGGAGCGTGTCTTTGAGCCAGCGGTCGGCCTCGGTCGTAATGTCTTCGCCCGAGTCAAACAGAAACACCGCATGGCCTTTGGCTTCCACCAGTTTGGTCAGACACGCGAAAAACGAATCGTTGATTTGAATCTCGGCGGCGCGGCGGGCCATCTCGCTATCGGCCTGAATATAGAATTGATTGTCCTTGATGATGTCGCGCCCGGCCACATCCCCGCCGACCTGCGCGGTACTGCCATCCGCCACATTCACGTTGACCCCGCCGCCCGCGCCCCCGGTGTTGATTTGGACATTGACGTTGGTGAAGTTGTTGATGGTGGTGGTGAGCGCGTTGAAAAACTCGGCCCCCATCTGGTCGCGCGCGAGGCGCACGAGGGACAGATAATCGTGCGGGCGGCGGTCACGGAAATCTACCAGCAGAACGGGGATTTTGTTTTCGCCACAGTAATGGCGCATCCGCTGGATGAGCCAGGTTTTGCCCATCTCGGACGGAGCCTCGACCACCATCACGCTTTTGGGGGTTTCGCCCGCCAGCATTTTCTGGAAGCCTTGATATTGTTTTTCGCGGTTGACAAACCAATCTACGTAATCAGGCATCGGGGAGAGAATACCATGAAGGGGCAGGGAAGGCGAATGAACCCCCCACCCTTACCCTCCCCCATCGCGGTTATGAACAACCTATTCCTAATTAGTTCCGTTAACCGCGGTGGGGGAGGGGGTAACACGAAGAAACCACAAAGCGCACAAAGTTTGTCTTTGTGGTCTTCGTGAAGACTTCGTGTTCTTGGTGTCGGGCGTTTGAATTTTGGCCTTAGGGTCGGATGACCAAACCTAAAAACAGCAGGCTGGCAATCAATGTCCCGACGAAGATAATGGCCGGGGTGGGGTTATTCTGCTCCACCGATTCGTTCCGAATTTCCTCGAGCGACTCGAACCCGAGCAGGCGCATGGTGACGATGATAAACGCGCCCGCCACGATGGCGATGATCGGCCCCCAAAAGGCGATTTGGCTCAGGATGATGGGCAGGGCCGAAAGAAAAACCCCATAACCCTGCTGGTTCAGCAAAAACGCCAACCCCTGCCCCACAATCAATGTCCCGATCAAAATACCTGCGCCGAGCAGCGTGCGATTTTTAGTCATGGTTATCTCCTGGTATTAGTCAACGGATTGGCCAGATAATGAAATAGTTTGACGACTGATTACTGATTATTGCTCTTCGCCGCCGCGATGGTCTTGTTAAACTGCTCACCGTGTTCATCGGGTAAGTGGGTAGCTTCTACAAAAGTCATCCAGCCCGCCACGCGGTAATAGAGATGCTTGCGCGCCACAAAGGCCGGGGGCAGGGCGGCCAGTAGGCCCAGGGTTTCGGCTTGAGCGCCCTTAAGCTCCTTCAACAAGCCGCCGATGGTCTTGAACCGCGCCACAATCTGGTCGAGCCGCGCATCCACGTTGGGGCTGTACTCCAAACTGTCCGGCACATCCTTGTCGTTGAGCATATCGGCGATCCAGGTTTGCAGATCGCGCGTGTCGGCGATGAAGTGGGCGACGAGTTGTTTGACGCTCCACTCGTTGGGCGCGGGGCGTTTGTCGGCCTCCGCTTCGGTGAGACCCGCCAGGAGTTTGGAAAACGCTTTATCCCGCACGGCATAGATTTGGCGCGAGGTCTCGGCCAGTTCGGCGGCGGTGGCTGGGTATTGCGGCTGGGGCCGCGCCGAAAGTTCCATCAGCACGCTTTTCTTTTCTTGACCACGATAGAAGACCACTTTGACTTTATCGTCGGCCACATGGCCTCGCAAAGCCGGGGCCAGCGAATCGGGGGTGGTCAGTTTGTGGCCCGCCAGGCTCACCATGACATCGTTGCTTTGCAACCCGGCGGCGTGCGCCCCGGTGCCCTCGGTGGTCCCGGCCAACCGCACGCCCTGACTCACCGGCACGCCCAATTGTTTAGCGATGGTCGCGTCGAAGTTCTCAATGAGAATGCCCATGCGCGGCAGACGCGCCACGCGCAAATCCATGCCGGTCTCCAGCATGGATTGTAAGTTCTCCAACGCGCTCGGCCACTCATGTTCAAACCCCTGCCGTGCTTCGGCCCAGGCTTTGCCACTGCCCAACCCGCTGTGCTTGAGCGTGACCGTGGTCTTCCCGTTCTTCTCGGCCAGCGTCACTTGCACTTGCGTCCCGGCGGGTTCAACCGAGCCATGCCAGCTAAACACGATTTTCTTGTTAGGCTCTAATTTGAGATAGTCGCCATAGACATGATAGCCGCCCCACCACAAATAAATGCGCCCCCCGATGTTCGGGTTAACCTGCGCGGCGTTGCTCAACCAATCACGTAAGGCGGTGGCATGGGTAAAGGCCCGGTAAACTTCGGCGGCGGGGGCGGCGATGGTGCGTTTGAAGGTGAGGGAGGTGGGTTGGGGCATTTTTTTCAACGGATGAAACGGATTAGAGGATGGGGAATGGATGAAAGTAAAAGGCCTGGGTTGAGTTAATGTTTGGGGTCAGCCAATTCTTTGAGAGCGGATTAGCTTGCATCTCCGACTCTCAACGTTACCTCGCTGTAAATTTCACTTTTCACTGATTACTCTTCATTTCACCGTCACCGCTTCCCACTCCACCTTCCATCCCGTCCACGCCGTGTCCTGCCCGCCACTGCCCGATTGATAGTCCTCGACCACCAGCGCGCGGTTGTCGGCTCCGTCGGCGTGAATGAAGCGCCCGGTGGCGCCCACGTTGAGCCGCAGGCCATCGCCTTCGGCGCGCACGACTTCAAACTTGCCAATGTCGCTAATCGTCCACGACGCGGGCGGCCAGGCAAAACTCACTTTGGCGGTCTGGTCGCTTTGGGCGTAGCGTTTGGCATAGGGCAAAAAGTTTTGCTGGATGTCCTGGTCGTTAAGCCCCTCGTAAGCGTCCAGCAAATACAACCGGCTCTGCCATTCGTACAGCATAAAATTGCCCAGCCAGTGCGCGGCATGTTGATTGCCGGTCGCCACCCAGGGTTCCTGGGGTGAATTCACCTTCTGCCACAACTCCTGATAAATGATGCTCCCGATAATTTTGCCGGTGATGTCGCCGCGCTCGGGGTGCTTGACCACAATGTTCTGGCCGATGTGAGCGGTGAAGAATTTATCGCGCATGGTGTTGCCTGTCCTTTGGATGGTGGGTGGGGGTTGACGTTGAGTCTTGGCGTTGCGCGGCGGTGTGACCCCGCGTTTCTGGTAACCCGCCACATTGGGGTGAGCGGGCGCGGAGGCATTGCCGCGCCGGGTGATCCACATCACCGCGCCGACCAGCATGAATAAACTCCCCAAACAGATCAATGGCCCGCCGCAGAGAATGCCCATGCTTGCGCTCCTGGAAATTAGAGGTCAGAGGTCGGAAGTCAGGGTTGTTATCTCTAACCTCCGACTTCTGACCTCCAACCTCTACTACTCACCACGATCCCGAATCACTCCCGCCCGAATCCCAACTGCCGCCATCCGACCAACTGGAGCCAGAGTCCCACGACCCCGAGTCCGAGCCGGAATCCCAACTGGAGCCGGAGTCCGAACTCGAATCGCTCCAGCCCGAACTCGACCAATCGGATGACGAACTGTCGGAAGAACTCCACCAGTCACTGGAACTGCCCGAGCTCGAACTGCTGGAACTCCCTGATGAAGGCGTGCTCACCGCCGAGCAGAACATGAATGTGCCGAGGATGAACATCAACGCGCCCCATTGCAACCACCATTTGTAATCGCTGAACTTGAACATCTTACCCTCCTTTCTTGGAGGCATACACAAAATCGCGGACTTGGCCCAAGTGATGCGCCAGCGCGTCGAGCCGATAGCGCAGGGCCAAATCGTACCGGCTCGGCTCGGCCAGCGCCGCGCGTGTAAGCGCTTCGAGCGCAACTTGCGATTGATTTAAGGCATCGGTCAACACGGCTTGCGATTCTGATACTGGAGAAACGGGCGGGGGAGGCGACTCCGCGCGGGGAGTGGGTTCCCCCGCCGGGCGCGGGGCCCCAGCAGTTTTAACTTTGGGCCGCCGGGGCGCGCGTGGCCCGGGCTTAGTCGCGGCCTTGGGCGAATCATTTTTCAACAGCCGATCCGTTAAATCGGACGCGGCGACAGATGAGGAGTTGGCAGTGACTTTCAGGCTGGCGCGTTTCATTGGTCAACCCTGGCCGCGAGCGCACGATAAGCCTCAGCGGCAGGAGTGTCGTTAGCATACTCCAAAATTGTGGCATTGACCAACGGCGCTTCTTTGAGGCGCACGCTATAGGGCACGATCATCTCGAACACGGGTACGCGTTCACCAAAGGCCGCGCGGGCGGCGGTCACCACCTCGCGGGCGTGGAGCGTCCGCATATCGGCCAAAGTCAGCAACAACCCCAAAGTCTTAAGCGCCGGGTTGGCGCGCTTTTGCATTTTGCCAATGGTGGTGAGCAGTAAATCCACCCCGCGCAGGGCCAGGTAATCGGCCTGGAGCGGAATGAGCACTTCGTGGGCGGCGGCGAGCGCGTTGGTGGTGAGGATGCCCAGGGTGGGCGGGCAGTCAATCAACACGTAATCATAAGTCGCGGGCAGGGTGTTCAGGCAATCGCGGAGGGCGAACACGCCCAACGGCTCGCGCGCCAAATCCATCTCGGCGGCGGAGAGTTCGATGGAAGCCGGGATCAGTCGCAACCCGGCGGGCGTGTCGAGCAAGGCCCCGGCCAGCGGGTGGTCCTCGGCGCGTGAGGCTTTCATCAGGCCGTGGTAAATCGTCACGGGCAGTTCGTCGGTCACAAGGCTATCGGGTTTGCCCAATAGCGCCAGGGTCAGCGAGGCCTGCGGGTCGAGGTCAACCAGCAGAACGTTGCGCCCGCGTTCCATCAAACCCGCGCCGAGGTTGAGGGTGGTCGTGGTTTTGCCCACGCCGCCTTTTTGGTTGGTAATGGCAATGATGCGCGTCATGAAGCGGAGAGGGTCAGTGGTTGAATGTCCGCAATAACCAGCCCATCCTCCCGCAATTGCGCGGCTTTCTCGGGGTTGTTGGTCATCAGGGTGATGGATTGAACTTGCAACTCGCGCAGAACTTCGGCGGCGCGGATAAAATGGCGGGCATCCGCCACATAGCCCAGTTGCACATAGGCCTCGCTTTGCGATAGGCCGGTGGCCTTGAGTTGGCGGCTTTGCAGGAGCGCCCAATGGCCGTTGCCTTTGCCCTCCTGATCCAGCCAAATAACGACCCCGCGCCCGGCGGCTTGAATGCGTTGCTGAGCCAGTTCCATCTGCTCGCGACAATCGCATTCGACACTGTTGAAAAGGTGTGCGGAGATGCAGTGGGAGTGCACCCGGCAGAGGACGTTTTCCTGCCCGGCGACCTCGCCCATGACGAGTGCAATTAATTCTTTCTGGCCGTCGTAATACAAAATTTGGGTGAACGTGCCAAAGCGGGTGCGGAGATTTTCAGCGGCGAGACGGATGAGCATGAGGATATCCTTGCGGTTACACCAACCATAAGCGTGAGTATAATACCCAACAGCCAATCGGCCAATTGGAAAAAGTTAGCGGGTGCATTTTGGGTTGGCGGTTAAATTGTCACCCTGAGCGAAGCGACAGGGTCACTACATCAATGTAGAGATGCTTCGCTTCGCTCACGCCAAAGGCGTGACAGCGCTTCCAAAAAACAGATGCACCCAAACCATCAACCAGTGATAGATACTAATCGCCTCGAACAAATTCTCCCGCCCGCCCGGCGCGCGCTCATCGCTCAAGTGGGTCGGGTCGCCGAGGCGCGCGGCCTGCCGCTGTATCTCGTCGGCGGGTTTGTGCGCGACCTGTTGCTCGGCCTCCCGCCCGACGATTTTGACTTCTTCGTCGAGGGAGACGCGCCGACTTTAGCCCACGCTCTCGTCCGCGAGTTGGGCGGCGAGTTGACGGTGCATCCGGCTTTCCGCACCGCCACTTGGACTAACCCCACTGGCTTGACCGTTGACCTCGCCACCGCCCGCACCGAAACTTATCCGCACCCGGCGGCCTTGCCGGTGGTGACGCCGGCCACCATCGCCGAGGACTTGCGCCGCCGCGATTTCACCATCAATGCCCTTGCCCTGCGGGTGGCGGGGGATCAGTTCGGCGAATTGCTCGACCCACACGGTGGCCAGGCTGACCTCACGTCCAAAGTCGTGCGGGTGCTTCACCCGCGCAGTTTTCAAGATGACCCCACGCGCCTGTTCCGCGCCGTGCGTTATGAACAACGCCTGGGCTTTGCGCTCGCGCCCGACACCCGGGCCCTGTTCCCCGGCGCGTGGGCCGCGCTCGCCGTGCTCACTGGCGACCGTCTCCGAAATGAATTTGAGTTGATTTTTCGTGAAGCCAACTCCACCACCATGCTCACGCGCCTCGGTGAACTCGACATTCTCGCTCATGCGCACCCGGCCCTCCGCTGGGGGCCGAGTCAGACCCGGCGGGCGGAGACCATCGCGCGGGTCTCGGCTTCGGAAATTGATAGCGGTTACTTGGCCCTCCTGCTCGAGGGGCAACCCGAGCCCGATGTGAGCGCCGCGCTCACGCGCCTCAATGTGACTCGGCCCGTCGGGGTGGCCGTGACCGAAGCGGTGACGCTGACCCCCGCATGGTCGCGCCCCAGCGAAGCGGTGCTGGCGCTGGACAACTTGAGCGAAGCGGGTGTTGTGGCCGCCTCCGTGTTACACGAAGCCGCGCGCCCACTGTTGGTGGATTATCTGGCGCGTTGGCGATTCATCAAGCCCACGCTCACGGGTGACGATTTGGTGCGGCGCGGCCTCACCCCCGGCCCGCAGTTCAAAAAAATTTTGTGGGCCTTGCGCGCCGCGCGGCTGGATGGCGAAATTGATTCGGATGAAGCCGAACAAGTTTTAGTGGAGCGCTTCCTGCATGGCTGACCTGCCGCTGGTCTCCGCGACGGCCATCCTCATCCGCCCGCTGGTCGAGGCCGATTTGCCCGCGCTGGAATGGGACGGCGAATATCGGCACTATCGCACGGTCTTCCGCCACACCTGGGCCGATGCCCAGCGCGGGGAGCGCCTCATGCTCCTTGCCGTGGCCGGCGAGATTGTGGTCGGACAGATTTTTATTCAATTGCTCAGCAGTAACTTGCGCTATGCCGACAACCAGCATCGGGCGTATCTGTATGCGTTACGAGTCAAGGCGGCGTGGCAGGGTTTGGGGTTGGGGACGCGGCTCCTCGCGGAGGCCGAAGCGACCCTGCGGGCGCGCGGGTTCGATACGGCCGTCATCGCCGCCGCTAAAGATAATCCCGGGGCGCGGCGCTTGTACGAGCGACATGGGTATCGCGCTTTTGCCGATGACCCGGGCGTGTGGCACTTTCCCGACGAGAACGGCCTGCCGGTGTTGCAAGCCGAACCGTGTTGGATCATGGAGAAAAAAATCTAATGTTTGGTGTCAACCGTCCCGCCCTGTTTTGGGGGCTAGTTTTCATCGCGCTGGGCATTGTGTTTTTGCTGAATAACTTTGGCGTGCTCCCCCCGACGTTTTTTAATTTATGGCCGTTAGTGGTGGTCGCCGCCGGGGGCTGGATGCTGTGGCGCGCGGTTCAACGCCAGCGGAGCGGGGGGGTGGTGGGCGGGATGGTGCTGATGACGTTGGGCGGCTTCTGGTTTGTGGAGAACTTTAACCGCGTGCCCGGCCAGTTATTTTGGCCCGTGGCTCTAATCGGGTTGGGGGTGGGGGTGTTGCTCCGAAATATTTTAGCCCCGCATTAGATTTTTGGG
>CAYUFY010000045.1:0-21917 GCA_964443795.1 uncultured Anaerolineales bacterium
GAATACGCCACCCGGTATTTGTCCATGCTCTCTGGCGGCAACGCCCCGCAACTCGTCGGCCCCAATGGTGTTTCTACCATCGCGGAATTCTTTGACACTTGGGAAGACATCACGCCCTACATCGAAGCCGACAACTATGATCTGAGCGATTTTTATGGCCCCGCCGTTACCTTGAATCAGTATCCTGAGAAAAACACCGGCCTACCGCTCGGCTTGTATCCCTCCTTCGTTTTCTACAACAAGGATTTGTTCGACGCGGCGGGCGTGGATTACCCCACACATGACTTCGCTGACAAAACGTGGACGCTGGATAAACTGCGCGAGATGGCGATGCAGTTGACCGTGGATAAAGAGGGCAAGAACGCCACCGACCCGGCTTTTGACCCGGCCAATATCACACAATATGGCTACGATGACTCGTGGGATGGGATGCGTGGCACGCTCGCCATGTGGGGCGCGGAGAACGTGGGCCGCCCGACCACGGCTGATTACAAGACCGCCGTGGCGACCTCGCCCGAGTGGCTCCAAGGTTTGCAATGGTTGAGCGATGGTATTTGGAAAGACCACTTTATCGGAAGCAGTGAGGTGCAGGCGGCGCGCGATTCGGCGGGCGTGGACCCCTTTGGCCCCGGCACTACCGCCATGTTTTACAGCCACACTTGGTTCATGGCCGAAGGCTTGCATGACCTGTCCTTCGAGGCCGATATCGCGCCATTCCCCTATAACCCCCACGGCGCACGTATCGCCCGCATTGACGCCGATAATTTCACCATCCCCAAAGACGCGCAACACAAACAAGAAGCGTGGGAAGTGATGAAATGGCTCACTTCGCCCGAAACCATCGTGGATGTATGCCGCATTTATGGTTGTGTCCCCGCTCGCAAGTCAGTGGAACAAGCTTTCCTCGACCAGATCAAAGCGGATTATCCCAACATTGACTACGACGTGATTTTCAAGTCCATTGATTACCTGGATAACCCAAACAATGAAGCCTGGATCCCCGAATGGGGCAAGATTGAAGATGCCTTGAACAACGGCCTGTCGCGCATTTACGCCGGGGAGGAGAAGGACGCCCAGACCGTGCTCACCGACGCCAACGCCGAGGTGCAGAAGATTTTGGACGAGTATTGGAAGACGCACTAACAGACCGTAGATAAGCAGTGGAGCGGAGGAGTCTCCCCCGCTCCACTGCACCCCGGCTCCCCCGCCGTTCTCCCTCGAGCCTTCATGCCCAGCCCTCGCGTCCGCCCCGCCTTCAGCCTCGCCCGCCGCGAGTCGCTTTGGGCCTATGCGTTCATCACGCCCTGGCTGATTGGGTTCCTCGTGTTCACGGCTGGCCCCATGGCCGCCTCGCTATTTTTTTCGCTCACCGAATACAACATCATCTCGCCTCCCCAGTGGTTGGGGTTGACCAACTACATCAATCTGTTTCAGGATGAACTGTTCTGGCATTCGCTTCGGGTTACGTTCCAATACGCGGCCTTTGCTCTGCCCTTGGGCCTGGTCTTTAGCTATCTCATTGCGGTATTACTCAATCAAAAAGTACCCGGGGTGAATGTGTGGCGGACGATTTACTTTTTACCCTCGGTGGTGGCTGGGGTGGCGGTGGCGCTACTCTGGGCGCGTATCTTTGACCTCAAGTTTGGCATTCTCAACCCTTTTCTCGCCCAATTTGGCATTAAAGGCCCTGGCTGGTTGGCCGACCCCAACTGGTCGGTGCCCGCGTTGGTCATCATGAGTTTGTGGGGCGTGGGGGGCAACGTCATCATCTACCTCGCCGGATTACAAGGCGTGCCGACGGATTTATACGACGCGGCTAAAGTAGATGGGGCAACGGCTTGGCAACGCTTCCGGCATGTCACCCTACCCATGACCACCCCGGTTATTTTTTACAACCTGGTGTTGGGATTAATTGGCACTTTTCAATACTTCACTGAAGTATACGTTCTGACCGGCGGGGCGGGCGGCCCGGTGCGATCCACCCTTTTTTACAACCTGTATCTCTACCAAAACGCTTTTAAATACTTTCACATGGGGTATGCCTCCACCATGGCCTGGGTGTTATTCGTGATTGTGCTCCTGCTGACCCTGCTGATTTTCCGGTCTTCCGATATATGGGTGTACTACGAAGGCCAGCTAAAGGGACATTGATATGCGCCCCTCCCAGACCTCGGTCAAACGCCCTCCCTTTGGTTTGAGACTCTTTGAAGGCCTCCACGGGCAGGAACTCTTATTCAAGTCGCTCACCACGCTCGTGCTCGCCGCCGGAGCGGGTGTCATCATGCTTCCGCTCCTGTTCCTGCTCTCAACCTCGGTCAAAGACCGCGACCAACTGCGCCAAAGCCCGCCCCCGCTCATCCCCATGGCCCTGACCATGGTCGAGGTCAACGGGAAACAGGAACCGCTGTATCGGGTTGTCGTGGACGGCCAGACCCGCGAGATGGCGCTGATTAAAAATCGCCCCGGCGGCAAGGGCTTATTCGTTGACCCGACCAACCCCGGCGAACCCATCGAACTGGTGATCGCCGACCAAGAGGCGCTGACCCATTTGGAAATTCACTGGGAAAACTATGCCGAAGCCCTGCGGCAGATGAAGTTCGACAAACTGCTCCTGAATACCTTACTGGTCACTTTTGTGGGCATGGCGGGTATGCTGTTCTCCTGCTCGCTGGTGGCCTATGGCTTCTCCCGCTTTCGCGCGCCGTGGCTCAACATCTTCTTTATCATTCTCCTGTCCACCATCATGCTCCCCGGTCAGGTGCGGCTCATCCCGACGTATGTGTTCTTCAATAAGTTGGGCTGGGTGGATACCTTGTTGCCCCTGATCGTGCCGCAATTCTTTGCCAACGCCTACGATGTCTTTCTCTTGCGCCAATTCTTTCTGACCATCCCGCTGGAGCTTGACGACGCCGCCAAGATTGACGGCGCTTCGCCCCTGCAAGTCCTCATGTATGTTATCCTCCCCCAAGCCCGCCCGGCCCTGGTCTCCGTGTCCATCTTCCACTTTTTGTACGCCTGGAACGATTTTTACGAACCGCTCATTTATCTACACAGCCCGGAAAACTGGACGCTCGCCGTGGGCTTGCAGACGTTCAACGCGCTCTACGCGGTCAACACGCATCTCATCATGGCCGCCTCAGCGGTGATGATTCTCCCGCCCATCATCTTGTATTTTCTCGCCCAACGCATCTTCACGCAGGGCGTGGTCTTTAGCGGCGTAAAAGGTTGAGGCCTCGGCCCAACTTCATTCATCACTTTTTACTCATCACGCTTCATGCCCCTCAAACTCGCCTTCACCGGCACCGGCTACATCGCCAAAGTCCACGCCGCCTCCGCCAAGAAACTTACTGACGCTGAACTCGTGGCGGTGGTTAACCACCAACCCGAATCCATGCAAGCCTTCGCGCAGGAATTCGGCATCTCACGACAGCACGCCACCATCGCCGAACTGCTCAAAGCCGGTGGCGTGGACGCGGTGGTGATTAGCACCCCCAACTATTGGCACGCGCCGGAGGCCATCGCCGCGCTCAAGGCGGGCGTGCACGTCATGGTCGAAAAGCCGATGGCCATGAACGCCGCCGAAGCCAAAGCCATGGTCGAGGCCAGTCACGACTCGGGCGCGGTGCTGATGGTCGCGCATTGTTGGCGATTTGAGCCTGAGGTGCTATGGTTGCGCGAACAAGTGCGCGCGGGCCAACTCGGCAAAATCATCCGCACCAAAGGCTATGGCGTGCATGTCAACTGGGGGCCGAGCGGCTGGTTCGTGCAAAAAGAATTTGCGGGCGGCGGCGCGCTGGCCGACATGGGCATCCACGCCATTGACACCGCGCGCTTCCTCATGGGCGACCCGCAACCCATTAGCGTCTACGCGCGTCTCGGCACACATTACAAAAATTTTGATGTGGACGATACCGGCGTGCTGCTCGTCAACTGGGATAACGGCGCGACCTCGTACATCGAATCAGGCTGGTGGCAACCCCACGCGGATTCGGCGGAAGCGGGGACTCAGCTCTACGGGTCACTGGGCCTCGGACAACTGTTCCCGACGGGCTTGCGGCTCCTCGGCGATAAACGGGTCGAATCCGGTTTTCCGCACCCGCGCGGCGACCACGCGAACCAGGCGATGTACGACGCCCAACTCACTTACTTTGCCCAATGCATCCGCGAAAAGCGCGCCCCCAACCCCGGCGGTCTCGACGGCTGGACGAACATGAAAGTCGTAGATGCGGCCTACGAAAGCGCCCGCACCGGGCAGGTCGTAGAAATAAAAGGTTCTACCGGCTTTAACGGGAAGCCGATGTAGGTCGGGCTTGTAGCCCGACACCCAAAGCCGCAAAAACCGTCGCGCTGCAAGCGCGACCTACGCCAATCCCGTCAAAAACGGTATCGCTAAATAAAACCATGACCATTGAATCCCTCCTGCCCCCGCCAGATATTTTCAAGGCCCGGCGCGTGCTATGCATTCAGCCCCACTACGATGATAACGACATTGCCGCCGCCGGAACGCTGGCCTTGCTCCGCCAAAACGGCGCAGAGATTTTTTATCTGACCGTCACCGACGATCTGATGGGGGTGGTTGACGCCTCGCTCTCCCCCGCCGAAGCCGCCGCCGCTCTGCAACGTGACCAAGCCGCCGCCGGGAAAATTATCGGGGTCAAGGAACAGTTCTGGCTCGGCTATCCCGATGCGGGCGAATACGATTATTTCGCCTTGCGCCGCGACTGCCTGAAGTACATTCGCTTGCTCCAACCGGACTTCGTTTTCACCGCCGACCCGTGGCTGACTTACGAAGCCCATCGGGACCACATCCAAACCGGGCGGGCCGCCGCCGAAGCGGTCATCTTTGCCGGTTTGACTAAAATTGTTTCCAGCGACCCGGCGGTGGATGCGGCCTACACCGGCCACGACCTTCAGGGAATTGCTTTTTACTTCACGCATGAGCCAAACCGGATTATTGATATTTCAGCCGCCTGGGAGGCCAAGGTTGCCGCGGTGCGGTGTTATGCGGCACAATTCGACCCAGCCGGCTTGGGGCAATTGGTGCAAGCGCTCGAGGCCAAGTCACGGCAAGTGGCGACGGGCCATGCATTTGCGCGCGGCGAACCGCTCAAGGTTTTGCACCCCAGCGCGTTGCATTGCGGGATTTGAATCATCCCACTGATTACTGCTCACTGTTTACTTTTCGCTTTTCACTCCCGAAAGGATTTCTCCTCATGAAAGTCGCTGTCATTGGTGGTGGCTCCACCTATACCCCCGAACTCGTCAATGGGTTCCTCACCCGGCTCGAATCTTTTCCACTCACCGAATTGTGCTTGATGGATATTGACGCGGAGCGATTGAAGGTCGTGGGCGGGTTCGCGCAACGGATGGTTGAACACAAAGGCTCGCCGTTCAAAATTGTGCTGACCAATAATCAGCGCGAGGCCGTGACGGATGCGGCCTACGTCACCACGCAACTGCGCGTGGGGCAAATGCAGGCCCGCCGGGCGGACGAATACCTGGGGCGGCGGCATGGGCTGATTGGGCAGGAGACCACCGGCGTGGGCGGCATGGCCAAGGCGCTCCGCACCATCCCGGTCATCCTCGGTATCGCTAAAGACATGAAAGAAGTGGCGAAGCCCGGCGCGATGTTGGTCAACTTCACCAACCCGGCGGGCATTAATACCGAGGCGCTGTTCCGCTATGCGCCCGAGGTGCCAGCCGTGGGCGTGTGCAATGTGCCCATCAATACCAAGATGAGTATTCTCGGAGGGGTGGAGAAAAGGCTCGGGCAAACCATTGACCCCGCGCGGGCGGAGTTAAAAACGCTCGGGTTAAATCATCTCACCTGGCATCGCGGGTTCACGCTCGATGGCGAGGATATCTGGCCGCAGGTCATGGAGGCCTACATCACCGATCTCAAAGCCGACGAGCATCCCGACTGGGACGTGCGGACAATTGAGACCCTGCGGATGATGCCGAATTATTATTTGCAGTATTTTTATTACACCGACAAGAAACTGGCGGCGCAACAAAAGTGGCCGCCCTCGCGCGCCGAGGAAGTGATGGAGATTGAAGAGGGCTTGTTGCGCGATTACGCCAACCCGGCTCTCACCGAGCCGCCCGCCGATTTAATGAAACGCGGCGGGGCGTATTACTCCACGGTGGCGACGCAATTGCTCAACGCGCACTATAACAATCTGGGCGAGACGCATGTGGTTAACGTGCGGCATAACGGCGCGATCCCCGGTTGGCCCGCCGATTGGGTGCTGGAGATGCCCGCGAAGGTGGAGCGTTCCGGCATCACGCCGTTACCTGCCGAGCCGTTGCCCTATGCGGTGTTTGGATTGTTGGCGCAAGTGAAGGCCTACGAACTGCTCACCGTGGAAGCCGCCGTGCATGGTTCGCGTGAGGCCGCGTATCAGGCTTTGCTCGCCAACCCGCTCGGCCCCAGGGCCGACAAAGTCGGCGCGGTGTTGGACGATATGCTGGAGACGCATAAAGCGCACTTGCCGCAGTTTTGGAAATAGGTCAACGGATGAAACAGAAGGAACGGATTGAATCGCAGAAAATCCGATAAATCCGTTTCATCTGCTGAAAAAAAGATTTGATATAGGAGCCAAACTTGACTCGATATTTTCTCGGTGTAGATGTGGGTGGCACGAAGACCCACGCGCTGATTGCGGATGAGGCCGGCCGTGTGGTGGGCTTTGGCTCGGGCGGCCCCGGCAACCCCAATAGCGAAACTTATACGGGGATGATGGAGCGCGCCATTGGCCCGGCGGTGGCGGGCGCATTGGCGACCGCGCAAGTGACTAGGGACCAAATCGCAGGGGTGGGTTATGGCATTGCGGGTTATGACTGGCCTTCGGAGCGGGAGCTTAACTTGACCGTGCTCGATCAATTGGGCCTGACCGCGCCGCGTGAAATCGTGAATGATGCGGTGGTTGGCTTGTTGGCCGGGGCGGAACACGGCTGGGGTGTGGCTGTGGTGGCGGGCACGGGGTGCAACTGTCGTGGCTGGGACCAGCACCACCGCGAGGGCCGCGTCACGGGCGAGGGCGAGTTTGGCGAATGGGCCGGCGGCGGGGATGTGGTCACCCGCGCGGTGCAGGCCGTATCCCGCGAATGGTCGCGGCGCGGCCCGCCCACGCGCCTGACGCCAGCTTTAATTTCAAAAGTCGGCGCGCGTGACTCGATGGACTTTTTAGAAGGTTTGTTTTTGCGCCGCTATCAACTTGATTCCAGCGCGGCCCCGCTGGTCTTTCAAGTCGCCGCTGAGGGGGATGTCATCGCCCGGCGGATTATTACCTGGGCGGGTGAGGAACTCGCCAATCTTGCCGTCGGTGTCATCCGCCAACTGAACTTTGAAAATCTCACCTTTGATGTGATTCTGGTCGGCAGTTTGTGGAAGGGCGGCCCCATGCTTCTCGACCCCATGCGCGGCGCTGTCCACGAGGTCGCGCCCGGGGCGCGGTTCGTGCGCCTCGCCACTCCACCCGTGGTCGGGGGGGTGCTCCTGGGCATGGAAATGGGCGGCTTGGAACCCTATGGGTTGCGGCAACGCCTGATTGAGACCACGCACCAATTTTTGCAGGACAACGGCGGGTAGCGCCTTCATCCTCAGGTGTTCCTCACCTCCGCGTCGCACGATCAATTTATCTGACTCAGCCCCTCACATTTTTTAAGGAGTTCCCTATGTCCAGCGATCTCGCCCTCTTGGGCGGCGAACCCACCCGCACCGAGCCGTATCCCGCCTGGCCAGTGTTCGACCAGCGCGATATTGATGCCGTGACCGAAGTGATTAAGTCCGGCCAGTGGGGCGGCTACCCGTTCCCCGGCCCGCGCACGACTGAATTCGCCAAACGCTTCGCCGAGATGCAAGGCGGCGGCTATGCCGTGCCGATGGCTAACGGCACTGTCACGATGGAAGTGGCCCTGCGTGCCGTAGACATTGGCTGGGGCGATGAAGTGATTGTGCCCGGCTACACCTTTCAGGCCACCGCCGCCGCGCCCATGGCCGCGGGCGCGATTCCGGTGCTGGTGGATGTTGACCCCGAGACGTATTGCGCTGACCCCGCCGCGATTGAGCGGGCCCTCACGCCCAAGACCAAAGCCATTGTCGTGGTTCACCTCGGGGCGCAGATGACCGATATGGATGCCATCCTCGCGCTGGCCGAGAAATACAACTTGATTGTGATAGAAGACTGCGCCCACGCGCACGGCGCGAAATGGCGCGGGCGCGGCGCGGGGACGCTGGGGCATTTCGGCTCGTTCAGTTTGCAATCGTCCAAGACGCTCACCACCGGCGAGGGCGGGGTGCTACTCTGCCGCACGCCCGAACTGGCCGCCCGTGTGGCGAGCGTGATTGACTGTGGTCGCCCCCACGCCGACGGCGAACCCACCCTGATGGGCGCGAATTACCGCATGACCGAGATTCAAGCCGCGCTCGGGTGTGTGGCGATTGAGCGGTTTCCCGCGCAAGCCAAACAACGCGAAGAAATGGCGGGCTATCTCGAAGAGAGCCTGAGCGAAGTGACGGGCGTGCGTTTGCTCAAGCGCGACTTGCGCCACACCACGCGCTCGTTCTATCGCTATATCTTCGCCGTCAACCCCGATGAGTTTGGCGCGACCAACGCCGAAGTGTGCGCGGCCCTGGACGCCGAAGGCATTCCCTGCTGGACCGGCTACGACGCGATGAATCGTTACGATTTGTTCCAGCCGCAGAAATCCAAACTGGCCGTGCCCAATGCCTTCCCGCAATACTTTGAGATGGATAAAATATCCTTGCCTCAGGCCGAGCGGGCCAGTGGCCGTGAAGCGATCTGGCTCGACGAAGCGATCTTCCGCGCCGGGCGGCAGGGCGTGGACGACGCGGTAAACGCGCTCAAGAAAGTGCAAGCGGCCGTGCCAACCTTGAAAAACAAAAAGTGACCCGTGTCCATCTTATCTGCTGAAATCCACGAACAACCCGCCATCCTCCGCCACCTGCTGGAGGCCGAGCGGGCCAACATCGCCGCCATTGCCGAGCAGGTGCGCGGGCAGTTTGATTACATCGTCATCGCCGCGCGCGGCACGTCGGATAACGCGGCGCGCTACGCGCAATATTTGTTTGGGGCGCAGAATGGTTTGCAAATCGCGCTCGCCACGCCTTCACTCTTCACGCTCTATAACCGCCCCACGAGTCTGGCTAGGGCCCTCGTCATTGGCATCTCGCAATCGGGTCAGTCGCCCGACATCGTCGCGGTTATCGCCGCCGGGCGCGCGCAGGGCCGCCCCACCATCGCCATCACCAATAAGATTGACTCGCCTCTTGCTCAAAGCGCAGCGCACGTCATCAACTTGCGCGCCAACGACGAGCGCGCGGTGGCCGCGACCAAAACTTACACCACCTCGCTCACGGCGCTGGCCTTGCTCTCCGCCTTCCTTGCCAACGACTCCGCCCGCCTCGCCGAATTGCAGACCCTACCCGCGCTGGTCGAGCAAGCCCTCGCGCTCGCCGCGCCCGCGCTGACCCGCACCGAACGCTATCGGTTTCTCGACCGGTGCGCGGTGGTGGGGCGTGGTTACAACTACGCCACCGCCTTCGAGATTGCGCTCAAGGTCAAAGAACTCACGCGCCTGGTTGCCGAGCCGTACTCGTCGGCTGACTTCCGGCATGGGCCGATTGCCATGGTGCGCGGCGAAGTGCCGGTGATGGCGATTGCCCCCACCGGTGTGGCGCATGATGATATGCGGACGTTTATTGCGGACTTGAAAAAAATTGGCGCGGAACTGGTGACGATAAGCGATGATCCCGAGCTGTTGGCGGCGGCCCATCTCGCGGTGCCGCTCCCGCGCGGGGTGCCCGAATGGCTGTCCCCCGTGGTCGCGGTGATCCCGGGCCAATTGCTGGCCCTCGCGTTGGCGCAGGCCAAAGGTTATGACCCGGATAAGCCGTTGGGATTGACGAAGGTGACCGAGACGTTGTAATTACTTGTCACGCAATACATATTCCGTGATGCGTAATGCGTAACTTGATTAAGGTTGCTTGAGCAATTCCGCCAGCATCCACGCGCCAAGCGGGTGCGTGTTGAACGTGTTGGGTTGTGTGCCCAGGCCGCCCTCGAAGCGCAGGGTGGTCACCAATAACTTTCCTTCCCCTAATTCAACTTCAATCAAATACTCGGCCCACGTCAGCTTGCGCGCGTCGAAGCGCCGCCACAGGGGGCGGAGCCGCGCCTCGGGGCCGAGCAATTCCGCGAGGGCGCGGAGGTCGAGGGCGAAGTCCGTCGCAATCCCGAAGAAGCGCATATCCGCCGCGTCCCCGTGGGGTACGGTTTCCCAGAGCGGATGCGGCTCGAAGACGTGAATGGCTTCGCGCCAAAAGGGGAGCGCGCGCGTGAAGCGCGGGTCGGGGTCGCGTTGCCAGAGGAGAGCGCGGGCGCCGGAGCGGAGAATGGCAATTAATTCTGGGGTGAGGTCGGTGGTTAAGACCTCACCCCCCGGCCCCCCACCACTACGCTGCGCTACGGGTGCTATAGTCTCCCGATGACTAAAACCAAGAGCGTCATCAGGAGAGGGGGAGATGAAGCGACAGTCTGAGTCAATCATATATAGGGTGTGCCGATGGAAGTAGGGTTCGGTGATGGTAATGACAGGTGGGAGGGTTGGATGCGGCACGGCCCAGAGCGGCCACTGGTTTTGGACAACGGTGTTGCGCCCATCGCGGAAAGTTATTTCGGCGGTGAGGGCGAGGGTGAATTGCGTGGGCGTGGTGACGGGCGGGAATTGGAAGGTGAGAGTGGTGAGTTCGGAGACGGTGGTGGAAGGGATGGTAGGGGCGGGGCTTGTCCCTGCCCGCACTGGGGCGACCACAAGGGGGGCATCCACAAGGGATGCCCCTACGGGGATTAATTTCCACAGCAATTCACCGCGCGTGATTTCATCTCGGCCATTGGAGAGGGCGACGTGAATTTTCACGCGCTCATCATGCCAGAAGGTGAAGGGGTCTTTGGGCGCGGGGCGGTCACCGCCAATCCAGCGGCGGCGGCGTTCGCGGTCTATGATGAGGACACAATCGTTGTTGAAGCGCCGCCACTCTGCGGGGTTGAATTTGTGCTGACGCGGGAAGTCGTCGTCCACCACGCCGGAGGTGGTGATGGGTGTGTCAGTCCAGCCGGTGACCACGTAGCCACCCGTGGCGCTGTTGGCGCGGACTTGCTCCAAAATAAATTTGCGGATGAGGGTGGCTTGCAAGCGGGCGAGGCGCGTGAGTTCTTGCCCGCCGTCGGTGATGCCCGCTTCGGTGAGCAGGCGCTTGTAATCGCGCATGGCGAGGAAGTCGTCGCGGTCGAGGGCGAGGTAGGAGGTGAGCCAGAAGGCGGAAGAGTGATGAATGAAGGGAACGCCATTTTGCAAACGGATGTCGTAATGTTTGGCGTATTCGTCGTAGGGGCGGGCGCGTAGCGTGTCCCGGTCTGTATTTGGTGTTTGGTCGTAGGGGCGGGTCTCAGACCCGCCCCTACCAGACCCGCCCCTACTAGAGTCGTCGGGGATTTGCAATTCCCAGCAGGTGGTGGTGTGTTGTTGGGCTTCGAGTTTATTGAAATCGCGCAGGGTGTCGGCGTCGCAGAATTCGCCGTAGAGCCAGGGCTTGTCGGGACGGTAGCCACGCGTAAAGTGTTGGACGAGTGGCTGGAAGAAGTGCGGGTCGGTGTAGAAGTGGTAGTCGTAGAAATCGGCGAGGGCGGTGGTTGCGCCACCGTAGGCTTCGGCGGAGCCGCTGTTGTCGCAGATAAATGCGTTGGGGAAGTAGTGCCGGGCGAGGGCGTAAAGCTCGGCGAGGAAGGCGGCATCGGAGTCGGCATTGAGTTCACAGCCGAGGCTGATGACGGCGATGGACGGGTGATGATGCACACGCTGGAAGATGGCGCGGTATTCGGCGAGGACTTGCGTTTTGAAGTCGGGGGTGATGTGCGGGAGCCAGAGCGGGAGTTCGAGCCAGAGGAGAAAGCCCAGTTGGTCGGCTTGGTCGAAGAAGGCTTCGTCGGGGAGGTAGAGGCAGAGTTTGATGAGGTTGAAGCCGAGGTCACGGGCGAGAGTAAGGTCGTTGCCGAGCGCAAAGGGGCGCGGGGCGATGTGCTGAGGACTCCAGCCCCAATCGAGGACACCGCGCAAGTGGAGGGGGTGCGCGTTGAGGCGCGTTTGTCCGCGCTTGATGGTGAGGTCGCGGAACCCGATGGTTTTCTCGACCCGCGCGCGGGGCTGGTCGTCGTGTGTGAGTTCGAGGACGGCGGTGTAAAGGGGCGGGTTGGGGCGCGGCTCCCAGAGTTGCGGGTGAGGGAGCATGAGTTCGGCGGTGAAGGTGTCGGCGGTGATGAGTCCGGGGGCGCGGAGGAGTTCGCGGCCGGCGCTGTCGAGGAGGCTGAGGGTGAGGGCCGAATGCTCGGGGTCAAGTGTCCCGGCGGGCGCGATGATTTTTCCCCGCGCGGTGACGTGGCCCGAGGCGCGGGCCGCCATCCACACGTCGGCGAACGCGTACCCGTTGAGGGCGCGTAATCCAATCGCCTGCCAAATGCCGCCAAAAGGCAGGCAGACATCGGGGAGGAAGCCCGCGAGCGAGGCGCGCGGCGGGAAGCGCTTGCCGGGTTTGTAGAGTTCGAGTTCGAGCAGGTTGGCGCCGGGGCGGAGGGCGGGGGTTAAATCAATTTGGAAGGGCGACCACAGGCCGCGATGCTGGCCGACGAGTTGGCCGTTGAGGCGGATGGTGCAGTCGTAACTGACGGCTTGGGCTTCGAGGAGGACGGTGTGGCCGAGCCAGTTTTCGGGGAGGGTGAAGGCGCGTGAATAATAAGCGGGGCCGTCGGTGATTTTGTCGCGGGTGTGGGTCTCCCACGCGCCGGGGACGGGGAGGAGGATGGGCGGCGCGTCGGTGAGGTGGAAAGACCAGAGGCCGGTGAGAGGGAGGGAGAGGGATAAAGCGTTTTCTATCAACTAATGGAGAGTCGATGTTTCAAAGAAGAGCGCGGACGGCAACAAATAAAAGGTAAATTGCTCCAGCTATTTCTAATAGGCCGACAACGATTGCCCCAACTCCAGTGTTATAAGGTCGAAAGAATAAGGGGTGATGAAACACTAACGCAACTCGATTCCTGATCGTATTTATTCCTATATAACCAATGGAGAGACTCGAGACAATCACAAAAGCGGGATGAAAACTGATAAGAAAAGCAAATACAGCGAAAACGCACACCGCCATTCCCCAAGTTTGCTGAAGTAAAGCATGATGTTGTTCTGATGTATAGGTTATGCCAATAAGACTTTGTCTATAAACAATCCATACCATTCCTAGGCCAGTTGGAAGGACAATAATGTAGCAGATTCCAACGCTAACATTGTCTGTAGTGAAAATATCAATTTGATATATCCCCAACATTAAAGCGCGAATCACCAATAATCCTATAAAACAAGTAAGTATGCTGATGCCAGCGACAAGAATTAACCATCTGGTATTTTTACTCGACATCTTCATGCGTTCTCAGTTATACGCCGCTTCCCGCCCATACTTCTCCACCAGCTTTGCCACCGTGTTCGCGCCCCGCAGGGTGGCTTGCACCCTCAGCGTTTTCTCTAAAACGGCGTTGGAGAATTTGGACTCGCTTTGTTTGGCGCCGCACAGTTTGACTTTCTGGCGATTGAAATCGCATCAACCAAAGGCACGAAGTCGCCCTACGGCGACTTAGGCCGCGATAGTCTCAAAGGCGACTTGCAGATGTTTGGACTTGGTCACCGAGAAATTAAGTTTCTCAAAACCAATCACTTTCCCATTTTTATCTTTCATGAGGATAACTTCCTCCCCGGTCTCTTCACTGACATACTCATCTTGCGGATTGCCAAACCAGACGGTGAGGGTGTTGCCCACTTCATCATAGAAAACTTTTACTTGGGCCATACGACATCTCCTTCTTTTATTGCATCGGTTGGGTAGGCGGTTATCAGAAAGCCTTCACCATTCAAGCGCTTGGAAACAGCACAGACCCAGCGCCCAATGCGTTCGGGCTTGTAGAACAAATACACATCCGGGTCGCTTTTACTTTGGCGAACTTCACTGGGATTTTGAAGCGCATCTTTGACATCATTTTCGCGGCCAGCCATAACAGGGTGCTTGATAGTGGTAATCAACTCCCAATAGGCGCGTGTAACGCGTACCCGGAAACCTAGTGGCGTTAGAACTTCAAAAAGCAATTCATCGGAGGGTGGAGTTTCAGACATTGTGAGATGAATTATACGTCTCTTTATCCGCCGTACTTCTCCGCCAGCTTTGCCACCGTGTTCGCGCCCCGCAAGGTGGCTTGCACCCTCAGCGTTTTCTCCAAAACGGCGTTGGAGAATTTGGACTCGCTTTGTTTTTTGAGACACAGCCAGTAGAGCTCGCGGCCTTGAATGCGGAAGTCGTCAATGGCGTTTTTGAGAGCGAGGAGTTTTTTCTGGTCGGGGGCGGCGAGGGGGGCTTTGAGGAAGGCGAGGTTGAGGGCGGTGGCGGCGGGGAGGCTGGCGGCGAATTGGGCGGTGGCGGTTAGTTCTGCGGGTGTGCGGAGGAAGGTGGCGACCGGGTAGCCGAGGACTTGATGAAGATGGGCCTCGATTTTCTTTTCGAGGGTGGCTGGGCTTTTGGAGGCCGTCTCGAAGATGACGTTGCCGCTGGCGATGAAGGTCTCGATATTTTTGAAGCCGAGGGTCTCGAAGTGCTGGCGGAGGGCATCCATTTTGATGGTGTGGCCGCTGACGTTGATGGCGCGAAGGAGGGCGAGGTAGCGAGGCATGGGGGTAATGTACCTTGCTTGAGCGGGGAAGGCAACTGCTATACTGCGCCGAAGGTAAAGACTTTGGACACGGATTGAGACGGGCTTCGCACACGGATGTTTATGAAATTTGACCCCGAACAGGCTTTGGAATATGCGCGGCGATGGGCGCGGCCCCGGCGGGTGGGGTCCGGGGAAGAGGCGCGGGTGGCGGAGGAGATTACGACTCTGCTGGAAAGCTTTGGCTGGCGGGTGACGCGCGAGCCGTTTGAATTTGTGCCGTTGTTCAATGTTGTGCTGATACTGGAGTTGTTAGCCGGGGAGGTATTGATTGCGCTGGCGTTGTGGGGGCAGGGGACGGCGTGGGCAGGCATCGGCGTGGTGGGGTTGTTGGGGTTGGTGGCGGGGTTTGGGATGATTAATCGGTTGGCGCAGAGGGCGGGCCTTACCCGCCTCACCCCCCGCCCCCCTCTCCTGACAGAAAAAGCCCTGTCAGGAGAGGGGGAGTCGTGGCTGTGGCTAATGCGGCGGTATCGGACAGCGAACATTGTGGCGGAGTTGCCGCGCCGAATGAATTCGGTGACTGAAACGCAAAATCGGCTTGAACCGGTTGATATGCCATGTTTATATTTGGTCGCGCATTATGATTCAAAGAGTCAGCGGTTACCGTTGGTTCTGCGGATGGCGCTGTTCGGGCTGATGCTGGGGGGCGCGGTGATTTTTGCCGGGCTAACATTGGGGCAGGGCTTTTGGCCGGGGGCAGGCATCTTCGCAACGGGCGCGGGGTGGGCGGCGTGGCTGGCGGGCCTTCCGTTGTTGTTTATGCAGGATGTGGGGAATGAGTCGCCGGGGGCGATTGATAACGCTTCGGGCGCGGGGTTGGTGGCGCATATCGCCGAGTGTTTGGCCAGCGAACGCGCGTGGCAGGATGAATTACAAGTGCGGATTTTGATTACGAGCGCGGAAGAGTTCGCGTTGATGGGGGCGGTGGCATATGTGCAGAAGCACCGGGCCGAATTGGACGAACAGGCGCGCGGCGGAGGCTTGTTGATTTTGAATTTCGATGGTGTGGGGGTGAAGGGGCGATTGGGTTGTGTCGGTAATACTACCGTAGGGGCGACGCATGCGTCGCCCCTACGGTTTTTTAATTTACCCGGTGCGTTGTTTGACCATATCCCGTTTGCCGAGGCGGGGTTCGAAGCCGTGTCGTTGGTTACTATCGGGCGCGCGTCGCTGGCGGTGCATACGCGCGGAGATGATGTGGATAAATTGGATGCGGAGGGGTTTAGGCAAGCGGGGAAGGTGGCGCTGAGGCTGATTGAGCGATTGGGTGATTTAGGGCTTCACCGAACTTAACGGGAACCCTCCCGCAGGTTGATGATCTCAACCAAACGTGCCGGAATTAGAACCTGCGGGAGGGTGTCTTGTTCAATTGGGCGACTGGCTAACGCCCGGCGCGCCGTCTCTTTTTGCGTTTGCCGGTGGGGGTGGTGGCCCGTTGCAGGAGCGCCGAGCGGCCCACAATGCGCATCCCATGCTGGGCGCGATGGCGGCGGCGCTCGCGGCGGAGCGCTTTGGTGGGTTTCATGGCGTCACTGGTCTAATATCAACGTGCCCCAGGTGGCCGGGTTGGTGAGGCGGCGCGCGGCCACACTGGCGATGAGAGTCTGTTGTTCGGCGGTGGCCGGGTTGTCGTTGTCGGAAACCGAGAGCACAAACCCAAAGCGGTTATCGGGGGCGGGGGTAAGGCCAAAGAGCGCCCAGGGGAGCGTGGCTTCCAGCGTATAGCCCTCCCCGGCGGCGCTGGGTTTCACGGCCAGGGTCACCCCAGTGGCCGTGCCTTTTTTGGCCGCTGGGAACCACAAATAAGTCTCTGGTGGCTCAGTGAGCAGGGTCGCCGGGGATAGCCCCAGTTGAAAATCATCCCCGCTCAATTGGGTGTCATTGAAATCCCCGCTCAAGTTTGAATCGAAAAGCAATTCCAGACTGTCGCCTTTGAAAATCAACTCGCCGATTTCGGTTTGCACATGTTTGTCATCGGTGACTTGCACGGCGAGGTACAGATTTTGCGCGTCCCAGGCGAAAGTGTAGGCCGCGCTGGCATCGGCGGGGCCGGTCCAGTTTTCGGGGCGGAAGGTGGCCTGATTGATGAAGTTGAAGAGCGTCCACTCGCTGACATCGCCGTCAATGCGCGGGGCGTTGGCGAGGCGCGCGGCATGCACCGGAGACCCGTTGGGCCGGATCACATCCGCAGGCGGGGTGACAGAGGGGGGCAGATTGGTGGGCGGAATAAATTGGGTCGGGGTGGCAGGTAGGGGGGCCGGGGGGACGAGGGGCGGCGGGGTGGCGGTTGGAACTGCGGAAGCGGGTTGCGCGTCGAGGGTGAGTTGGACACTGGTCGAGACCGCGTTGACCGTGGCGTCAATGTCGGGGGCGCGCTGGCCGGGCAGGTTGCACGCCAGGGTGGCGAGGGTGAGACCGAGCGCGACCAGGAGGGGCGGGCGCATGTTACTCTTCGCCGGAAGCGGGTGCCCCGGGCTGATCCACGCGCACGATTTCACCGTGATAGTTGATGACCACCCGGAAGCCCAGCATCCCGAGATAGGTGCGCGCGTCTTCGGGCAGGCCCTGCGCGATGAGTTTGTCGAAGTTGGCGTCCAGGTTTTTGAGCGAAGCGTCAATCATCGCTTTGGTGAACAGGTCTTCCTGGCCCATCATTTTCATGGCCCCTTCGGCGACCGCGTCGCGGTTGTCGCCGATCTGACCGCCGAGGAACTGCAACACCGCGCGGTCCACCGTTTCCGCGTCCACATGGAATTTAAAATCACCGTCGGTGACCACGTACTGCGCCGAGCCGCCGACCTCCGTGACGTTAACGGGGTGGCCCTCGGGGTCCGAAATCAATCCGCCGAACAGGGCTTTGTGACTCATTGGCTATCGCTCCCGACTAAAACACAATAATCTCTGTCCCCTTGGCTTCCAACTCTTCTTGTAACCCGGCGTTGGGGAGCGTCCAGCGGTAGACCCATTTGGCGGTTTCGGAGGGGAGGTTGACACAACCATGACTGCGCGGCTTGCCGTAGTCGTTGTGCCAGTACGTGCCGTGAATGGATACGCCCCACCAGTGAAAGTAGCTCACCCACGGCACACCGGGCAGATCAAAGAAGTCGGCGGAGGCCAGATCGTCGCCCGCCATGTGGCGCGAGGGGCGTTTGCGGTTGATTTGCCATTCGCCGGAGGGGGTGCTGTACACTGGTTTATTGTTCTCGTGGCGCATCAACGGGCCGGTGGCGCATAATACATCCAGCACTTTCACATCCCCTTCGAAGCATTGGAAGGTCTGTTTGGCTAAATTGACTTCAATGCGTTTGTTCCTGACGTGCGGGGAGAGGGGCGTGATCTCAGCGGGGGCGATGCGGCGGAGATGCGCGCCGCGCACCCAGGTAAATTGATTCAGGCGCTCGTCGAAGACTTTGTACCAAATGGTTTGGTCGGAGTCGGTCTCGGCGGCGACGACCCAGTGGGTCGTGCTATAGTAAAACCGATAGACGGCTTCATTGTTGGGGTGGGGGCCATTCCGCGCGCGGGTGAACGGCACACTGACCTCGGCCAGAAAGCCCTTCTTGGGCACCTCCAGCGTCGGGGTTTGTTCCTCCCAGCGCACGGGTTGCACCAGGCCGGAATGCACATAACCTCGCTGGACTTGATACCACTGGCGGTTGTAATACTCGTCGGCGCTAATTACGGTATCATAAATATTGAAGACCGTCTCGCCCGTGATTAAGCCGATTTGCTTGGCTTGGAACGAGGGGCGGTCAAAAATACCCACCCCCCGAATGGCGCGGCCCAATAAAGCGACGGTTGGCGTCGCTTCTTCGGGTGGCATTGGTGGTAGGAAGGTGGCCGAGGCCGCCAATCCGGAAAATTTTAGAAAATCACGACGCGAAACCATTTTGGATTTACTCTCTCGGCGATTATACCAAAGGTAATTTGGATGAAGACTCTCATGCTTCGTAAACCTGACAGGTCTTCAAGACCTGTCAGGTTTAGTCACTGCGTTCTTCTGGTGTTCAGCCTAGCTCTGGCGGGGGCGCGCGTCTCCGCCGCACCTATCCGCACGGATTTCACGGGCTGGCATTGGCCGCTCCCAGCGGGCGAGTGGGTCATCAGCCGCGGGCCGTGCAACTCCCCGCTGGCTACCGACCATCAATGCCATTATTACGAAGATGAATGCGCGCTCGATTTCACTTCCGCGCGTGGCACTATGGAAGGCGTGCCGGTGCTCGCGCCACAAGCCGGGCAGGTTTTTTTCATTGGCCACCGCACCGACGCCGGCAACGCGCTCCTGCTTCGTCATCCGGATGGTCGGGTGAGCGTCTTCATGCATCTTAGCCGCATCGTGGTTGGGCTTGACCAAAAAGTCACGCAGGGGCAGGTCGTGGCCTATGCCGGTAGCACGGGCAGTAGTGGTAACCCGCACTTGCATTTCTTTATCCAACCCAACGCGGTTGAACGGCAATGCCTCGATTTACCGGGGTTGGATAGCCTGGATTTAAAATTGGGGACAGCGACCTCGCGGAATCTCGCGTGGGAACAATTGACGTTGCCCGACCCGCCCACCGTGCCCGAGCATTTGGTCGCCGCCCGCCGGGGGGAGGTGAAACCCGGAGCGTTATCCCTGCCCCAACAATTGTTACTCGCTCCCGGCGCGGTTCTGCGGTTCCCGCTTGGGGTCAGCAACCCCCTGAGTGCCACGCTGAATTTCCGCGCGGGTCAGCAAACCCTCCCGTTGGCGCGGCGCTTAGGAAACTATTCGCTCTTCAATTTTTCCTTTGCCGCCCCGCCAACCCTCGGCGCATATTCGCAAAACTTTCAAATCCAACTGGCGGCCAGCCCAGCGCAAATCGCCACACTCAATTACACGGTGCGCCCCTCCGCGGTTATCACCACCCTCGGCTCACTCCTCATCAGCCCCGCCTTCGTCCAGCCCACCAGTTACAGCACCACCATTACCACGCCTTTGCTGTGTTGGTCGTTGCCGGCCAGCGCCGGGCGCGCGCCGTTTCAATATCGCGCCATGCTCGTCGGCCCGCACCCCACCGAGAGCGGCTGGATAACCAACACCTGTTGGCAACCGCCCGCGCTCACCGCCGGAACATACTATTGGAAAGTTTTTGTGCGCGACGCGCGGGGGTTTATGAACCGGACCAATCAGAGGCCGTATGCGTTTGTGATTAAGTGAATATAGTTCAACCCCACCCCGGCCCTCCCCATCGGAAACCCATCGATGGGGAGGGGGGGAGTCACTTTTCAATCCTCATCCCCTCCACCTCCAGCCACTGCTCCTCTTTTACCTCGCACAGGCCAAAGCCAAATTTCCCTGCGCGGGAGGCGACGGCGTATTGGTTGTCAATCCAAATCACCAGACCCAGCGGCCCACTCGGCGGGGCGGGTGAGCGCAAGCGTTCCACCCCATCCACGCGGAAGAGCGCGTGATGTGGTTGCCATTCAATTTCATAATCGTGCCAGTCGGTGAGGGTGATATCGGCCAGCGGGGTTTCGTGAGCTTGCACCGCGCGGCGGGCGAGGTTCATGACCTGGCGGCCCAAGCCGGGGAAGCGGGTGAGCAGGATTGCGGCGAGCGCCGCCGGAGCCAGTAGCAAGACCGGTGGGCGACCGGTGTTGAGGGTGGCGGCTTTCCAGCCCCAGCCGGGCACGTTCTCGACCAGCGCCATATCGGAGGGAGGGGAAGCATAGAAAAACCAGAGGGCGTTGGGGGCGGCCAGCACCCCGCCATTTATGCTGAACGGGTCGTTCCAAAACCCGAAGCCCAGGGTGCCCGCCGGGGCCGGGGATGACGCCCGGGCGCGCACGACCAGTCGGGCGGGGGGCGCGTCGGGGAAACGTCGCCGCGGGAGACCGTGGTAATCGTCGAGTTGGGCATCGGCGTAGGCGCGGCGGGTGATGGGGGGGATGGTCAATCGCCAGCGGTCATCGGTTTGAGTGAGCGCGCCGCCTCCGATGAGTAATTTTTGAAACATAAAAACAGTATAGCACTTGGTCAGCCCGGTATGCTTCTGTTATAATCCGCGCGATAGGAGATTATTGACTCATGGAAATTGTCTGGCACGGGCATTCGTGCTTTCGAATGATTGAGCGTGGGATGGCGGCGGTGGTCACTGACCCCTTTGACGACAGCCTGGGCTATCCGGCGTTGAAGCTTAAGGCAGATATCGTGACAGTGAGCCATGAGGCGCCTGGGCACAATTACCTCGACGCGGTGAAGGGCGTGCAGAAGACCATTACCGGCCCGGGGGAGTATGAGATTGGCGGGGTGTTTGTCACGGGGATTTCCACCTCGCGCAATGTGGGGGATAAAAAGAAAAAAGGCGAGGAACAGAAGCGCAACACGTTATATGTGTTTGATTTCGATGGTCTAACTGTTTGCCATTTGGGCGATCTGGACCATGTGCCAACGCAATCCCAAGTTGAGGATTTAGGCTCGGTGGATGTGGCGCTGGTGCCAGTGGGCGGCGGGGGCGGGTTAAACGCCTCGCAAGCGGCGGAGGTGATTTCGCTGTTGGAACCTTCCATCGTCATTCCCATGCACTATAAAACGGCGGCGGCGTCTGTCAAACTTGACCCGGTGAGCAAGTTTTTGAAGGAAATGGGCCTGAGTTCGGTGAAGGAAGAGGCCAGCCTGAAGGTCAGCAAGTCCTCCCTTCCGGCTGAGACGCATGTGTTAATGTTGGATTACAAAGCCGCGTGAGAGGCGGTGTGGCATGGCCGTCAAATTATTGATGAGTTGGAACATTAAATCGGGCCGCGAGCAGGAATATTTTGAATTTGTGGTGCGCGAGTGGGTGCCCGGCTTGCAACGCATGGGGCTGGAGCCGACGGATGCCTGGTACACCATGTATGGCAACGGCAGTCAGCCGCAAATTTTGGCGGGGGGTATTACCAAAAGCCTGAAGGACATGAATACGATTTTGGACAGTGAGGAGTGGGAGACGCTCAAAAGCCAATTGCTGAGTTATGTGGATGATTACGATCAAAAGGTGGTGAAGGCCAAGGGTGGGTTTCAGATGTGAGGGTAAGGATAGTGAACTACCACCCGCTAGAAGCGGGTGGCTTCCAGCTTCAACGACTTGTTAA
>CAYUFY010000046.1:0-21308 GCA_964443795.1 uncultured Anaerolineales bacterium
CCTGTGCCAGTCCATGACGTTTTGCCCTCATTTACTAAGAATACAACTATCGAGAATGTATCCATCAGCAACCTTCAAAGTCAATTGTTATTTTACCCGATTCGGGTCCACCACATATTCCCACCAATTATTGCTCACCCCCTCGGTCTCCCCGGCCACGTGCGGGAAATGCTTGAACCACCACAAGTGATGTAACCGAATATCGCCGTTGCCCCAATCGCGGCAATCCACTTTGCGCTCGACGCCTTGAAAGTTGGGAAAGTTTAGCCAGTCGTCGCACCGACTGAGCACCTTGCGCCGACTGCCCCAATCGTAATCACTGGTGCTGTTGGGCGTGAAATGCACATTGCCACACTCAGCCTGGTCGGGGTGCGTTTTATCGTAGCGGGTGAACCGCTCCCATAAGTTGGCCGCGCCTGTTTTATTTTCAAAGACTTTCATCAACATGGATTCGGCGCGGTGGCCGAGGTCTTCCAGCATCTCGCCCACCCCGCGCTCATAATTGAAACCCATGATCACGAAGCGCCGGGCCGCCGGGGTCGGCTCCAGCGCCGGGGCATTACACCAAAACGCGCCGGGCCCAGCCATGATGGATTCGTAATACCCGGCATACGGGAACCCAAACAGCCACACCTCGTCAATCGCGCCGCTATTAATTTGGGCGCTGATGTCAAATTCCGCCAATAGGCGGTGGTAGTCCACCGCATCCGGGTGATGAAACCCGGCGCGTGCCCGCCAACAGTCGAGATACGTTTCCGGGGTGTAGCGGAAGCCATCCTGCTTCACCGGGAAAGCGTCCACCTCCACCCGGGCGGCCACTTCAAAATTGACCAGACCATGACTGGCTTCGCGCACATCGGCAATGTATTTTTGCGCGAGGTCGTCGGGGTTGCGCCAGTTGAGGACTTCCCATAGCTTGCGCCCACCCGCCGAGGGGATGGTCGGAGCATGGGTGATGGATAAAACGCGCCGCGTGAGAGACGCCGGGGCTGAGGCCAGCATAAGAGGACTCCTAAAAGGCCAGTCGGTTCAAGCGGCTGAGACAACCACACCAACCAACAGGCCATCGCCCGCCGGGTAAATGGTGCCCAGCAAACGCGGGTCTTCCGCAAAGCGGCGGTTGAAACCACGGATATATTCGGTCTCGGGCACGCGGCTGGTCGGGTTCACCACATCGCCGCCACGAAAAGCGTTGTGGGCCGCCACCAACCCACCGGGGCGCACATTCCGCAAGGCCCAATCGAGATAATCGCCATAGCCCAGTTTGTCGGCGTCAATAAAGCACAAATCAAACGGACCTTCGCTGACCAGGCGCGGCAGGATGTCGGCCGCGTCGCCGAGGCGCACCTCCACGCGGTCGGCCACCCCGGCGAGGGTGAAGTGTTCCCGCGCGACCGCGGCGTGATGCGGGTCTTTTTCGATGGTGATGAGGCGGCCCTCGGCGGGGAGACCGCGCGCGAGCCAAGTCCCACTATAGCCGCCCAGGGTGCCAATCTCCACCACCCGGCGCGCGCCGCTGGCCCGCACGAGAAACTGTAAAAAGCGCCCCTCCTCCGGCTGGATGGCGATGGCGGGCAAGCCGCGTTGCGGAATGGCTTCGAGGATTTTTTGCAGGATGGGGTCGGCGGCGAACAGGTCGGTGATGTAGCTGGCAAGAGAATCGTTGTAGATAGGCATGGGCGGATTATACTCAGGCGCGGGGGAAGCACAAAAGAAACCGCCCGAGGGCCTAAGCCTTCGGGCGGAAATACTGCGGGGGAAACGCGCCGTCCCACGGACGCGCGAAAAATCACGGGGGATAAGGTGGGTTAACCGCGCAACCGCTCCAGCATCAACATCATAATCACGCTGGCCAGCAGGAGTTGTTCATCGGCCTCATTGTAATCGCCACGTTTTTCGAGGATGAACTTGCCCTCGAGCATGGCCGGTTGTTTCTTGAGATAGAGCGCGGTTTTGCCACGCGCATCCACCAGATAAGCCGGGTTGATGAACATCCCGACAAAGGGAATATCGCTCACGAGCGCATCGAGGACTTTAATCCACGGGTTTTCTTCGTGGATCAACCCAATGTCAGCGCCACCTGCGTCCACAATATTGTAAGCCGCTTTCCACAACGAGCGCATGCCCTGGCGCTTGACCGCCCCCACCGCCATGCCATCGGGCCGACTGATATTGTATTGCGCCGAGAAGTCTATGATTTTGTTGGCTTTCATTTGGAGCAATTGTTTTTGCTGGGCTTCATCAGCGAAGATTTTGATGTCTTCTTTGAACGCCAGCGCTTTTTGCTTGACGTAGAGCACGGTCTGGCCGGAAGCGTCGGTAATCTTGACTTGCGGGTTAAAAGCGATAATCTTGAAAGACAACGTGAGCGGATAGTTATACATAGGCATTCTCCTGGGGGGTAGGTGGGGAAAGGGGTTGCGGGATAGGTGTACTCCCAAGTGCCAATTTAGTCAACTCAATATCAGACAAAGTTGGTAGCCTGTTAGGCCGCGCTAACGAGCGGCGACTTCCAGCTTAGCCAGTTTCTCCAGCGCTTTGACCAGCGCGTGGTTGCCTTCGCCGCCCAGCCCCTCGGCTTGCAGGGTGCGGTAGAGGTTGAAGATGAGGCCGGTGAGCATGACTGGCACCCCGAGCTGGTCGGCGGCGCCGAGGATGAGGCGCACATCTTTTTGTTGCAGATCAATGGTGAAACCGGGCCGCCAGTCGCGGTTGAGAATTTGCGGGCCGCGATTGGAGAGCATCCAACTGCCCGCCGCGCCGGGGGCCACCGCGCTGAGCGTTTTTTGCAAATCCAAGCCGCCTGCTTGCGCAAACAGGAGCGCCTCGGACATGGCCAGGCAGTTGCCGACCACGAGAATTTGGTTGACGAGTTTCACCATTTGCCCGTCGCCGTGACCGCCCACATGAGTGATGGTCTTGCCCATGGCTTGCAACACGGGGGTGGCGCGTTCCACTTGCTCGGCGTCGCCGCCGACCATGATGGTGAGCGTGCCCTTGGCCGCGCCTTCGCTCCCGCCGCTCACGGGCGCGTCGAGCATGAACGCGCCTTGCCCGGCCAGCCGGTTGGTGATGGTCCGCGTGACATGCGGGCTGATGGTGCTCATATCAATGAGCAACGCGCCGGCGCGGATGCCGTGAATCACGCCGCGCTCGCCGAGGACGACGGCTTCTACATCCGGCGTATCGCTGACACAGGTAATGATGATGTCACACTGCGCGGCGAGGTCGGCGGGGCTGGCGGCAGTTTGCGCGCCCTCGGCGGCCAGTTCATCCATGCGGCTGGGGGTGCGGTTCCACACCCGCACGCTGAAGCCTGCTTTGAGCAAATTACGCGCCATGCCCCGCCCCATGATGCCCAGACCAATGAAGCCAATTTGTTCAGTCATGTTGAACTCCTGAAAAGTAAAAGGTGAAGGATGATGCCACGTTAGGCCCCATACGACTCAGCTGCCTTGAAAAATCCCGCGTGCAAGCGCTGGGTTTCGGTATCCTGCTTAATCAGGCGCAAGGTCTTCGCCAGGGCCTGAGCGCGCGCCGCCAGCAACCGCTCGCCTTTGTCGGCGGTGGCCGGGAGGCCGTCGCCCCGATAGTGGGTGGGATGGTCGGCGTACCACCAAATGCCGGTATAGACGCCCAATTCCCCCAGGGCTTGCAAGCGGCCCAACGGCATCCCCTCATCGTCAGCGCGCAATTGGTCGCGCGCCACCAAGTCCGGGCGGATGGTTAACATCATGCTCGTCTCGCGCTCCCCGGCATGGCCGTCCACCTGCGTGGCCCATTGGGCGTCAATTTCGGCACGGGCTTCCGGCAACACCGTAGGGTCGGCCACATACACCACATAGTCGCGCGGGCTGGCGAGTTGGGTCTGGGCGAAGAAGCGCAGGAAGTGATAGTTGCCCCCATGCCCGCTCACCAGGACAATTTTGGTGAACCCATTGCGGGCAATCTCGCGGCAGGTGTTGTCGAGCAGACGCAGGATGAGGTCGGCATCGAGCGCCACCGTGCCGGGGCAATGCCGGGCCTCGATGATTTGCGTGAAGATGAAATTGGGGAAGACCACGGCCGGTTCCAGCGCGGCGGCGCGGCGGCACATTTCGCGCGCAATGAACATATCGGTGGCAAGCGGGAGATGGTGAGCATGCCGCTCAAGACAAGCGAGTGGCACAAGACAAACCCGCTCGACCTGTTTGACGGTGGGTTCGAAATTATCGCTGGTGAGTTCTTCCCAAAACATGGTGAGATCCTTTCAGGCTTTAGGTGACAGTCACCTTGAAGGTGACTGTCACCTGAGAGTTATTCCACCCAATCGAACGTCCGGGTCACGGCCTTCTTCCAGCCGGCGTAAAATTTCTGGCGTTGGGCCGCGTCCATGGCCGGAGTCCATTCTTTATCCTTGCCCCAGTTGGCGCGGAGGTCGTCCACTTTACCCCAAAAGCCAACGGCCAATCCGGCGGCGTAGGCCGCGCCGAGGGAGGTCGTTTCGGCGACCAGCGGGCGAATGACGGGCACCCCCAGAATATCGGCCTGAAATTGCATGAGCAGTTCGTTATGCACCATGCCGCCATCCACCTTGAGCGCGGTCAAATCCACCCCCGAGTCTTTGTTCATCGCGTCCAACACTTCGCGGGTTTGGTAGGCGGTGGCTTCGAGCGTGGCGCGCGCCAAATGCCCTTTGGTGATGTAGCGCGTCATCCCCACAATCGCGCCGCGCGCTGAGTCTTTCCAGTACGGCGCGTACAAGCCGGAGAACGCGGGGACAAAGTAAATGCCGCCGGAGTCAGTCACCGCGCGGGCCAGGGTTTCCACGTCGGCCGATTTCTCGATCAGGCCGAGGTTGTCGCGCAACCATTGCACCAGCGCGCCGGTGATGGCGATGGAGCCTTCGAGCGCATACACCGCTGGCGCGGCCCCGATTTTGTAGCCGAGCGTGGTGAGCAAGCCATTCTGCGATTGCACCGGGGCCGGCCCCGTGTTGAGCAACATGAAACAGCCCGTGCCATAGGTGTTCTTGGCCTCGCCGGGCGCGAAGCAGGTTTGACCGAAAAGCGCGGCCTGCTGATCACCCAAATCGCCGGCCACCGGGACGCCGTTTAATGCGCCGACTGCTGGCCCGTAGATTTCGCTCGAAGCGCGAATAGTCGGGAGCATGGCGCGGGGGACGCGCATCACGTCGAGGATATCGGCATCCCAATCCAGCATGGCGAGGTTCATCAACAACGTGCGCGAGGCATTGGTGACATCGGTGATATGCAAGCCGCCGTTGACTCCGCCCGTCAGATTCCAGATGAGCCAGGTATCCACATTGCCGAAAAGCAGTTCGCCGCGCTCGGCGCGGGCGCGCGCGTCCGGGACGTTATCGAGCACCCAACGAATCTTCGGGCCGGAGAAATACGTCGCCAACGGCAAACCCGCGCGAGCGCGGAAGCGATCCTGGCCGCCGTCGCGCGCCAGCTCCGCGCACAAGTCAGCGGTGCGCGTGTCCTGCCACACAATCGCGTTGTAGACGGGGTGGCCTGTCGCTTTCTCCCAGACCACCGTGGTCTCGCGCTGGTTGGTGATGCCCACTGCGGCGAGGTCAGTCGGGGTGAGGCGGCTCTTGGCCAGCGCGCCCGCGATGACCGTTTGGGTGCTCTGCCAAATTTCGAGCGGGTCGTGTTCCACCCACCCGGGTTGGGGATAAAGTTGCGCGTGTTCCTTTTGGTCGAGGGCAATGACTTGTCCAGCGTGGTCAAACAGCATGCACCGGGTACTGGTCGTGCCCTGGTCAATGGCGGCGACATAGCGCGACATGGTTAAACCTCCTTGCCGATGCGACTGGGGGATGAGTAAGGCGAACTAAAAATCGGGGGACGTTTGTAAGCCGGAGCGCGGTCGGAAGACCACGGGGCGAATGGGGCCTGCAAGAAACCGCAGAGCGCCAGCAAAACCGTGTCGTAATTCACGCGCCATCCGGCGAAATCCTGCCAGGCTTTTTCACGGTCGGGTTTGAGGGGCACGCCCTGGTCGGCCAGTTGCGCCAGGGCCGTGTCAAATTCAACGCGACTAACGCTGATCGAGTCGGCAGGGAAGTGCGGGTCCGGGTTATAGGTGATTCTAAAGAAATCGGCGATGCGGCGGAGGCCCAGGTAACCGGCCCGGAGACAGAGGATGGCCTTAGGCTCAAAAGGAACATCCACCGCCGCGACGATAAGCGCGGCCGCATCCATCACCGCGCCCGCGGCGGTGATCCAGGAATGATCGGGTTGCGGCGAGCGAAAGAAAGCGAGAAACGGCAGGGAGGTGTGGCTTTCTTCTATTTCGGCAAACCAAATTTCCCAGGTCGTCCACAGTTCACCCAAACGGTCGAGGCCGTGAAACCGTTGGTAGCGGCGAATCATTTCCACCGCCGAGGGCGGCGTGCCGGCGCGCACTTCGAGCATGGTCACGGCGGCCTCGCGGCGCGAAAACGCGGCGTAGATGGTCGGCAAATAGGAAATGAGGAGCGCGATGAGAATCAACCCGAGCGTGGCCTCGGAGAACATGAGGGCCGTGACCAAGAGGCTGGGACTCTGTTCGATGCCGAGGGTGAGGATGGAGGAACCGCTCAACCGAAAAGCCGTGCGCACGGGCAGGCCCAAGGCCCAATACATGCCCGTGTAGCCAAACGTGACCAGGGCCAGCCAGGTCGGCGGCAGAGACAGCAAGCCAAACGGTGCATATAAGGCCAGCAGGTCATCCCGCTGAGCAAAATTTTTCAATCGCTGTGCGCGCCAATCAATAAGCATCCGAATGGAAAGAAAGACGACCCGGGTAAGCCGGTCGGGCGCGCTACGCGGGAGAACAAAGGTGCGCGTGGCCGACAGTAAGGTGACCGCGACGAGAAGTAAACCGAGACCGAAGGCGAGGGAGCGGAGGAAAAGCAAGGAAGGGGAAGAAGCGGCGGGGGTTACCCGGGCAGATAAGGAGAGTGACGCATTAGAGGCTGTTTGGAAATTACAACTTGATAGTTTTTGATAGCGCGACTTTGGTGGCTACAGGAGGTTTACCCCCAATGGTTCGGACATCCTTTTTCGTTACTCGGGGGCCATTTTGTTCAACCTCCAGACGGAGTCCCACCTTGGGATTAAGAGGCGGTTTGCACGCGTGCCAAACGTCGGACCATCAAGCGCGTCATCGCAGCATCGATCCACGCTTCGCTCGTCTCGGGCAAGCGTTCATAGTCTTTGCTCAACCGCCGCGAGCGGTTCAACCAACCGAAGGTGCGCTCCACAATCCACCGATGCGGCAACAGGCCAAAGCCTTTGACCATATCCGAGCGCTTGACAATCTCCAACGTCCATTGAAAACATTCCTTCACCCAGCCGACAAAATCTACGCCGGCATAGCCGCCATCGGCCCAAATCAAACGCAAACGCGGAAAGCACCCGCGTATTTTCTCGAAGACGGTTTTCGCCCCGGCCCGCTCGGCCACACTCGCGACACAGACATAGGCCAGCATCACCAAGCCCAAGGTGTCGACCATCAGAAACCGTTTCCGCCCTTTCACCTGCTTGCCGCCATCGTACCGGCGCGTATCCGCCGCCGCTTCTTCGGTCGTCTTCACCGATTGACTATCCAGAATAGCCGCGCTGGGGGGCGCTTCTTTTCCCGCCGCTTGGCGCACTTTCTCACGCAAGCTCCCGTTCAGGCGCGGCCACGTCCCGTCCTGCTTCCACTGCCGAAAGTAACCGTAAACCGTAGCTGTCGGCGGAAAGTCGTGCGGCAAATACCCCCACTGACAACCGGTGTGCTCGATGTAAAAAATCGCGTTCACAATCTCCCGCAGGGTCACTTGCCGTTTACGTCCCCGCGCTTTGGCACACGGCAACAAGGGTTGGAGAATTTCCCACTCGCGGTCGGTCAGGTCAGATGGGTAGGCTTTGCGCTGGAATAACATACGCCTATCTTACACCGGTTAGCGCGGTACAGGTTTCTTTAAGAAACAGCCTCTTACGGCCTGGCTTCTGGCCGCAGTCTGCGCTGAGGCCAGAAGTAGGTGAGGTAGAGCGAGATGCCGATGTAGTAGGCCGGCATGAACAGCGAAACATACACCAGGGTGGGGTTAGACTCCGGATAGGTGGCGATCAGGTTGATCACCATCATCAGCCAAATGAACAACAGCCCCAGCGTAAGCGGACGAAACGGTTTGGTTTGCGACGAGACGTATTTCACCGGCACAAAGACCATCACGCCAAAAATGACGAGGATGAGCGCATTGGCCGCCATGGGCAAATTCAAGAAATACATATAAAACACAATCACATTCCAATAATTGGGGAAACCAGTGAAGTATTTGTCGTCGGTTTTGGCGCCTTCCTGGCAAAAGCCATAAATCGCCGCGACTAGCACAAAGCACAGCGTCCCCAAGTATGGCCCGGTCACCAACCCAAAGAGATAACAGGCGAAGATGGGCAACAGACCGTAATTCAGATAATCAATAATGTCGTCCAATTTGCGCCCGCTGAAAGTCGGCGTCCACTTCAGCACATGCGCCCACCGGGCCAGCGGCCCATCAGTGCCATCCACGAGATTGCCTATCAGCAACAAGAGGAGGGCATCGCGCACGCGGCCCTCCACCAGCGCGACCAACGCTAGAAACCCCAGCACTATGCCCAGACTGGTATAGGCATGCACCGCCCAGGCGCGGAGCTCGTTCAGTCGGGTATTAATTAGTCCGCTTTGAGTTTGCATTGGGCCTCCGTATAACCGGGTGTGATTAAAATCAAACTGGACAAGCGCCACTGCCTGTCCAGTTTATTGGTCGAGTTAGCCAGTCTACTGCCGCTGTTTCAGAACTTCCGCCTCAATGAGTCCGTTCACTAACGCCAGATCCACTTTGATGTTGTGCTCGGACAGATATTTCGCGGCCAACGCCAGGGCATAGCGTTTCTTCTCTGGCCCCAGGTTCTCAATCGTCCCGCTCAGGCCGCTTTGCTCGGCGGCCATCACCCCGGCTTGCACCGCCTTGTCCAGCAGGGCGCTCCGGGCCTCGGCACTATCCACGGGGGGCGCGCCCGTGCTGAATTGCTGGTTGACTTCGGCCTCAATTAAGTTGGAGAGCAAACTCACATCCAGTTTCACGCCCAGATGATTCAAATAATCCTGCGCGGTTTTGAGCGCATAGGCCTTTTTGCTCGCGCCCACGCCCTCGCCGGTCAGCTTTTGCCCGGACTGCTCGGCGGCCCGCACGGCCAAATTCACCGCGCTGTCTAAAAACTGTTGTTGTTGCGCCGTCAACTTGGCACGGAACTCAGCCCCGCGCTGGCGCGTATATTGAAAGAGAAAAGTGATGACGATGGGCAAAGCGATAATCAATAATCCCTGGGCAAGCAAAGCAATCGCGTCATTGAGCATGGCACATCTCCTGAGAACTTATTTCTAAACCTGTCAGGTCTTGAAGACCTGACAGGTTTTTAAAGACAAAGGGAGTGTAGCACGATTTGCACTTCAGACAAACGGCAGGGCCACGACCACGCCCTCGGTCGCCCCCACACGCACGGGGGTGCCGACCTCGGCATGCGCGGTCTTGAGAAACGCGAGGGCCACCGCGCCTGCCTCGGGCAAGACGCCCGCCGTGGTCACGGTTCCAATCACCGTCTCTCCCGCGCGGATTTCAGCGCCCTCCCCCACCGGGGCTTCCAACTGCAGGCCACTCAATCGCCGCGCCAATTTGCCCCGGCTCTCCATGCGCGCAATAATTTCCTGCCCGATATAACACCCCTTGCTAAAGCTCACCGCGCCCCACAAATTGGCCTCGAGCGGGATGTAGGCCTCGGTGAGTTCGTGCCCGGCCTCCGGTTCGCCCGCCGCCAACCGCAAAAGCTGATAGGTCTCAGCCCCGGCGAGAGCCGCGCCCGCGGTCACCAATTGCGCCTGGAGCGCGGCCAAGCGGGCCGGAGGCGCGATGATGGTGTAGCCGTCCAATAATCGCCCGCGCCAGAGAATGACATCATCCTGCTCAATAAAGTGATTCGGCGCGAGGGCGGCGGCCCCGGCTCCAAGCGCTTCCACCACTGCGCCCGCGCGGGAACCGTAAACCCCCAACTGCCCGAGCGCGCCCGAAGCATCTTCGAACTTCACTTTATCGTTGTAAAAAATATAACTGCTCAACCATTTGCGTACCGCCGCCCCCCGGTCGGCGCTCGTCACATAGAGTGCCGTCTCCCCACGATTGAGCGCCCACACCACATCCACGATGCGCGCCACCGGGGTGATCAACACCGTCGGGCGCACCTCCCCCGGCGGGAGCGTGACCAAATCATTGGTGGACATCCGGTGCACCAAGTCCAGTCGGTCACGCCCCAGTGCGCGCAACCGCCCCTCGGCAGAGCGGTCAATCACCACCGCGCCCGCCCGCGCCGCGTGGTATTGGGTTAAGACTTCGGAGGTCTCCGCGTTACGGTTGTGGGCTAACATCAACTACCTTTACGCGGGGCTTCCGAAGATTGCTGTTGCCACGCCTGAATCTGTGCCAGGTGCTCGGCCTCGTGGCGGCACGAATTGCTGGCGATGAGGTCATGTGCGACACGGTTGCGGAGCCAGCCCCACTTCTGGTTCAGGTCGGCCTCGGTCAAGCCCTCCACTTGGCGCACGGTTTGCTTACGCACGCCGCGCCAATCGGCCAGCACCCGGTCGAGCGGGCGATTTTTGGTTTCCTTGTGCCATTTGGCGTTGAGGTCATCGAACTCGGTGGGGGTCGGCCAGGTGGGTTTCTGGCCGCGCTTCACTTTGACCAACAGGGTGACCAACTCGGCCTCCCAGGCGGTGAGGTGCGCCAGAATATCCTTCACCGACCAATCACCGATGACGCCGGGGTCAATGAGTTGGTCTTCGGTCAACCCGGCGAGCGCGGCTTCGGTTTGGGCGCGGGTGTCCGCGAGGGCGCGGAGTAAATCTTTGGGGTTCATCGAATCCGGGTCTCCAGAAGCAACAACACCGGGCACGGCGCCCGGTGTTGTGAATCAGTCCAGCCATTGTCCGGCGCGCGCGGGCGCATTATTTCTTCGTCAGCAAAAACGCAATCAAGTCGGCCTTCTGTTGCGCGGTCAGCACTTCATTAAAATTCTTGGGCATCACGCCATCCTGAAAACTTTCGACCAGATAGGCGCTAGGTTGGAGGATGGATTCGTAGAGATAAATTTCCGCCGAGTAACCGGGGCGGCGCGTCTCAGCGCGGGTGGCGACACCAAAGAGTGACGGGCCAACGATGCGCACATCGGCATCCAGCGAGTGGCAGGCCACACACCCCGCCGCCGAGAAGTCCGCCAAGCCCGTTTCGGCATTTCCAGCCGGCAGAGCCGCAAAATCTGTCTTGAGGGTTTCCACCGCGTTACCACCCGAACCGCCCCCACTCCCGCTCTCCGCCACCGGCGTGGGCAGGGTCTGGCCAGAGGCGAACCACGCCCCCACAAACACCAGCGTCAACACGACCAGCAAGCCGTTGACCAATAACAGCGTGCGGTCCACGCGCGTGGCTGGCAACAGCGCGTCCACCGGCTTGCGGCGCTCCACCACCTCCACCACATCCGCGGTCACAATATCCAAAAAGGTCTTGGGCAGTTTATCGCCCTGCTTCAGGGAATGATCCATCGCCCGGAACAGCCAGGCCAGCACGAACCCCGTCACCGCCGTGCCGACCAGCGCGTTCACCAACACGCCAATGGTCAGTTGCAAGCCATTGACCTCATCGCCGGGGCCGGCGATGAAACTGGGCAGGCCTTCAATCTTGTCCCCCGGTAAGCGGAGGACTTTCATCTCCATGAGTTGATTGATGCCCGGCACGGTGCCAATGGGCTTGCCCCAATAGCGGAACACCATGAAGGCGATGCCGCCGACAATAATCACCACCCAAAAGATGAGCAGGGAACGGTTATCGCTCAACAAAATTTGGGGCGCGGCGCCGGGCTTGGCCTTCTCGGCGGCTTTGGCGGCTTCCCCCGCAGGCAACGGCTGGCGGGTAATCCAATTAAAGGCAAAGGCCAAGCCGCCGCCGAGCGCCAACGTGGCCACGACTGCGCCGACCGTCGAGCCTAAAAAGATGAGGCTCAGGGTTTGCCCTTCCGCATCCGCGGCGAAGGTGGGCACATAGTAGCCGCGCACTTTTTGAAAAAAGAGTGGGAGACCACTGACGGCCAGCGTGCTCTGATTCATTGAATAAATCATCGAGCCGCCAACCATCAGTACAACAAACAAAATCACGAGAGTGGGTAAATAGCGACGCAAGGTTCTCCTCCGGCAAGGCAAGTGACAGTCATCTGACAATCACTTTTTGATGTGGTGGGCAAATTATATCCCAAAACGCCGCGACCATCTGAGGTTTAAGCTCCGACTGAACGGCGCGCACCGGAAATTTGAGCGGCGCCAAGTGAACATACTGAAACGCCAACACCGCGCAAACGACCAGACCCGCCCACACGGCCACGGCCAGCGCAAAGTGTAGATTGACCAGAACCAGCGACGGTCCTTGCAACACTTGAGCCGCCCCGACGAGGACTTGCGCCCCCAACCCGGCGCCCGTGAGGGTAGCCGCCCCGACCAGCGCCCCCGCCGCCCGCCGCCATTGCCACACCCGCACCACGGCCAGCCCCACGAACACGCCCGCGATCCCGGTGGCATAACGATGCCCCATGTGAATCAGGCCCAGAACCGTGGCCGGTGACAAATTGCCATCGCACAACGGCCAGTCGGGGCAGGCCAACTGCGCCTGAAACACATTCATCACCGCCCCGGCGAGCATAGCCGCAAAAACACTCAGCAGGGCCGCGCCCAGCAAACGGCTCAACGCGTCGAAATGCAACAGCGCGTCGCCGCTGTGCGGGTTGCGCTGTAACCGAAACGCGACCACGGTGACCACGATCAGCAACGCCAGCAGGATGAGCGCGACAGCCAGATGCACCACGCCCAACGCGGGTTGCCCCCCACGCACCATGACGCCCCCGAGCAAGACTGCCACCACCAGCGCGGCCAACGCCCCGAGCGCCGGCCACACAATCCAGCGCACCCGCCGATAACCGCGCCACGCCTCAAATGCCGTGCCGAGGATCAGCGCCGCCGTCAGCGCGGTGACAACCCGATGTAGACTATTCAGCGCCAACGGCCAGGTCAGCCAGACCACGGCCTGCCCCTCGCACAAAGGCCAGCCGGGGCCGCAGGCCTGCCCCGCGCCCCCCGCGCGCACGCCCCCGCCGCTCACACTCAAGCCATACGTCAACAGCGCGGCCATGAACGCCAGCCATTTGAAGCGCTTCACATTGGGGGTGGCGGGCAAGGCGGTAGTCATGGGCGGTTAAACAAACGCCGAGTGTCGGCTCAACACTCGGCGTTGAATAGCTTTGGATTGTAGGCCGAACCCAACCAAGCCGCAAACTTCAGGCCGGGGCCGGGCCGGTTGCCATCGAGCCTTGCATGGCCCGCCGGGCCAAAGCGCCCACCGCCGGATATTCGAAGTAGCGACCGTGATAAGCCAGGTACCCGCCGCGCAGAGTATATCCCAACGCCACCACCGGCCAGGCCAACAAACCAAACAGACTGGTGAAGGTAAAAATAAGCGCCAGCGGAATGAGTAGCAACCCGATCAGCACCACGCTCAACACGCCGGTGATGATCCACCCCACGGCTAATGTCCCGGCAATCAACCCGGCCCCGATCACAAACGTGATCCCCGCGAAAGACTGAAAGGCCGTGGCCTGCAACGCGTGAAACGCCACATAGGCCGAGCGCTCACGGAAATAAAGATAGATGCCCAACGGCACTAGCAAGGCCCCGACGACGACCAGGCCCCCGGTGGAAACACCAACGACCAGCGTTAGCAACGAACTCAAATGCGCCAGCATGGCCCAATTGCGTTCGTCGGAGGTAGGGGAATAATTTTCGGTAAACATGATGCACCTTGAGAATGAGTGTGAGTTCAAAAGTATTTACGCGCAATGAGGGGTAAGGTTGCGTGTTTAAGGCTTATGAACTCACCTTACGCAAATGAGTGTGTTTTTTTGACTGTCACCCCGAGTAATCCATACGGCGGGCCGAGTGCCTTGCGGCAGAAACATAGTCGCCATGCGATTTGGGATTTCAGACTCCAGCTAATCCGCGCCCGCACGGGGTACGTGGCCCCGGCGCGGTTGGCGGTATCCCGCGTGGGATGCCGGGGATGCGCGGGCGCGGATTAGTTTTTAATCTCGGCATCACCAGCGTGCGAAACGTGACAAACCCGATAGGCTTGATGTCGGTCGGGCTTATAGCCCGACAACCGGATGCGGCATTAAGTTTCTGAGTAGCCGCATAAAGACGCGGCGAGGGGTCGCTACGCTATCTGTAGAGATTCCTCGCTCCGCTCGCGCATCACTTCGCGTGACAGTGCGTAAGGTGAGTTATGAAATCTTCTTAGATTTTTCGGGAGTCAGAGCGTTAATCTCCGCTGGTATAATCCCGGCGAAATGGCATTGTTTCCATGAAACTATCCCCGCGCTTCACCCTCTTCGCTAGTCTGATTCTGATAGCCCTCGCCGCCTGTAATGCCCCGGCTACCCCCGAACCGACACGCCCGGCGACTGCAACACCCATTCCATCCGCCACCCCGCGTGGGGGCGTTCAATTGAACGCCCCTACCCCCCAACCCACGCCCACTCGCGCGGATACCGCGACCCCCGTCGGGACCGCGACCCCCACCGCGCAAGCCGTCGTCGCGCCGACCCTCGGCTATTACAACATCACGCCCGCGCCCGATGTCACCTACGTCACCGCTGTGCCCACGCCCGTCGAGGCCATCAAACTCGATAGTGACCTCGTCAACATTTTGCTCATCGGCACCGACTACCGCGCCGCCGAGAGCGCGTATCGCACCGACACGCTCATCGTGGTCTCCATCAACAAAAGCACCGGGCTGGTGACGATGCTCTCCATCCCGCGCGATTTGTTTGTGTATATCCCCACGTGGGGGATGTCGCGCATCAACAAAGCCTACAACGACGGTGAGAAAAGCCACTACCCCGGCGATGGCCCCGGCCTCGTCAAGCAGACCATCCTCTACAACCTCGGCATCCCCATTCACTATTACGCGCTGGTCAACTTCGCGGGCTTCCGCCAAATTGTGGACACCGTGGGCGGCGTTGACGTGCCAGTGAATTGCGAATTGGTCGAATATAAAATCAAAGATTGGTCACTCAGCGAATCCGACCCGGCGAGTTACGAACTCTATACGCAGACCGTCGGGATTGCCCACATGAACGGTGACCTCGCCCTGTGGTACGCCCGTGCCCGCCCGGTGGGTGGCGATTTCTTCCGCAGTTATCGCCAACGGCAAGTGTTGCGCGCCATCTACCGCACCGCGCTCGATGCGAATATGATTCCGCAAATCCCGGCGCTGTATAACGACTTTCAGGAAATTATCGAAACCGACATGGGCCTGTGGGACATGATGCAATTCGCGCCCCTCGCCGCGCAATTTTCGGACGCGCAACTCCGCAGTTTGTACATTGGCCCCAACCAAACCACCCAATGGCTCACGCCTAACGGCGATGACGTGCTTCTGCCCCGCCCCGAGGCCATGGCCGCGTTTGTGAAAGATGCCTTCACCCCGCCCGTCAATCAACTTGCGCGCGACCTGCCGCAGGTTGAAATCGTCAACGGCACAACCAACGCCGACCTCCCGCGCCTCGCCGCCGAGACCCTTGCCAACGAGGGCTTTATCCCGGTCATTGATGCCGGTAGGGGTGTTCAATTGAACACCCCTACCGGCGTTCAATCGAACGCTCCGACCACCCTCACCGACTTCACCACCAGCGCCAAAGGCTCGCCACTCAAACGCCTGCTATCCATTTTGCACATTGCCGACAACAACGTGATTGCCCAACCCGACGCGACCAGCCCGGTGCAATTCCGTTTGACTTTGGGGGATGATTATAATGCTTGCCCGAGGCTGGATTGGGTGGCCACTGCCGAGGCGACTCCAGCGCCCTGACCGCCCACCTCACCCCCCGGCCGCTTCGCGTCTCCCGACGACGAAGAACAAGGGCATCGTCGGGAGAGGGGGGCTCTATTTGCGCCAATCCTCTATCGTCAAATCGTGAAAATCGGCGTAGTCACTCAGGTTGAGGGTGACGAGGACCAGGTCGTTCGTTTTGGCGATGGCCGCAATTTGTCCATCGGCAAAGGCGGGGGTCTTGCCACCAGCCACCAGTTGGGCGCGCTCGACCGCGTGCCATTCGGCGACTGACTCGTCATATGGCAAGATAGGGACTGAGGACGCAATCACTTGAAACAAATAGTTCTCAATCGCAGTCCGCTTGGCTGAGGGTGAGAGACGGTAACAACCAAAGAGCAACTCGTGCCAGACCACCACCGCGGTGGCCAACTGCTCTTGATACTTCTGAAGCCGTTGTAGGATTTTAGGGTTAGGTGTCGGCCGCAGAGGTTCTGAAAGGATATTGGTATCCAGCAGATATTTGGGGGTCATAAGCGCACCTCCCGCCCGGGGGCGCGCTCCCGCACATCGGCGAAGAGGGTTGGTTCAATTTTAAGTTGCCGCAAGTCCGCCGTCTGACGGAACGCTTCATAAGCCTCCCAAAATCGCCCACCCGCTGTACTCAAGCGGTGGTACTCGCGGGGCGAAAGCAGGACGGCCACCGGCTCACCCCGTCGGGTCAGTTCAATGTGCCGGCGTTGTTCAAGTTCATGGACAATGGCGGCCAGATTGTGGCGGGCTTCAGCGATGGAGTAGCGTTTGAACATGATATCTCCTAGATGGCTATTTAGATAGCCATCTTAGTCGTTACCGTTTGCTTTTGTCAATCCGCTTGTTCTCCTCACTTTTCACTTCTTGCATTTCCTCCCCTCCGGGCATAGCATACCGCGCCATGCCCGAACAACTCTCGCTCTTTCCCCTCCCTGCGCGCGAACCTGAACCCGCGCGCCCGGGTGCTCCAGTGAACACCCCCGCCCCGGCGGGCCTCACCGCGCGCACTCCCCTGCCCACCGCCATTACCGCCTGGGTCGAGCAGTTGCGCGCCGATGGCAAATCCAAACACACCCTGCAAGCCTTCGGCGGCGATCTGGATTTGTTTGCGCGCTATCTTGACGACAACGTTAAAACCATCGGCCAGGTCAACACCCGCGATTTGGATAACTGGCTCCAGACTCAGCGCGCCAACATGAGCCCCAAATCCTACTCGCGCCGGGTCACCTCGCTCAAATCGTTTTTCCGCTGGCTCAAAGAGACGCGCGTGCTCAAGGACGACCCGGCCCTGCCCATCATCCAGCACACCGTCCTCAGCCCCCTACCCGATTACCTCAGCGAGGCCGAGGTGAAGCAAGCCCTCGCGGGCGCGGAAAGACTCAAGCACGCTGAGAAGCCGGATATGCGGCCTTACGTGCTTTTTACCCTGCTCCTACAAACTGGCATTAAAAAAGGTGAATGTCTCACACTGGTCCCGAACCATGTGGATTTCGCGGACCCGGCGGAGCCGGTGCTGTGGGTGCGTTACCCGGACCCCAAGCAACGTTTCAAAGAGCGCAAATTGCGGCTCGACCCCAGTTGGAAAAAGACCTACGACGACTACCGCGCCTATCTCGACACCTACGAACAAACCAACCGCCGCCCGCGCGCCGAGGCCCGCAAGGATTACCTGTTCCCCTGGTCGGCCCGCCAACTCGAATATTTGCTGGCCGACATTAAAGAAGCCGCCGGGTTGGAAAAAGAAGTTTCGTTTGACGCCTGTCGCTGGACGTGCGCCGTGCGCGATGCCCGCGCCGGTTTGGACGACGACCAGATTCGCCAAAAACTCGGCCTCTCCAAAATTCAGTGGCGCGAGATTGGGATGAAGTTGAAAAAGCTAGTCGGGTAGTCGGGTGGTCAAGTAGTCAATACACCATCTCGCCGCGCACAAAGGCGGCGGTGCGGGGGTCGGCGGGGGTCTCGAAAAATTTTTGCGTTTCCCCAACTTCAATCAATTTACTGTTGAGCAATAAGCCCACCCGGTGCGCCAAACGCCGGGCCTGAAAGACATTGTGTGTCACCAGCACGACCGTGGTGCCGCGTGTTTGATTTTGTTCGCGCACAATGGTTTCGATGAGGCCGACGTTGTAGGGGTCGAGGTTGGCCGTTGGCTCGTCGAGGAGCAGAACCGCCGGGTCGAGGACGAGCGCGCGGGCCAGCGCCATCCGTTGGAGTTCACCGCCGGAGAGTTTGCGGGCTGGGGCGGCGGCGAGGGCGGTGAGGCCCACTTGCGCCAGGGCGCGCACCACGCGCTCGGGGTCACGCACCCCGCGCAGGTGCAGGCCATAGGCCACGTTATCGCGCACACTCCGCGAGAGCAGGGCCGGGCGCTGAAAGACCGTGGTCACGCGGCGTGTCATGGCGAGCGGGGGAACCGGCGGGACGGGCACCCCATCGAAGACGAGTGACCCGGCGAGCGGAGATTCCAAAAAATTCAGTAAGCGCAATAATGTGGATTTGCCCGCGCCGCTCGGGCCGACGAGCGCGAATATCTCGCCGCGCTGAATGGTCAGGCTGTCCAAATCCAACACCACGCGCCCGGCGTAGGCGTGGCGCACATTCGTCAGGGTGTACATTAGGCTTGTTGCCAGTTGCGCCCGGCCTGCCGCCCCAAGCGGAGGAGGGCAAAATTGGCAAGCAGGTTCACGGTTAGCAGTACGCCGCCCAGCGCGAGGGCCAGTTCAAATTCGCCTTTGCGCGTTTCGAGGACGATGGCCGTGGTGAGCACGCGGGTACTGCCTTCGATGTTGCCGCCGACGAGCATCACCGCGCCGACTTCGGAGATGACACTGCCAAACGCGGCGAGGATGGCGGCCAGCACGCCCGGCCAGGCTTCGGCCAGCACCGTCCACATTTCCTGCGTGCGGGTTGCGCCGAGCGCGCGCAGTTGCAAGCGCAACGCCGGGTCAATGCTTTCGACAGCAGTGGTGGTCAGGCCGATGGTCATGGGCAAGGCGATGATGACTTGCGCCACAATCATGGCGGCCGGGGTGAACAACCATTGCAACCCGCCCAGCGGCCCACTGCGTGAGAGGAGCAAATAGACAAACAGGCCGACAACCACCGGTGGCAACCCCATGCCGGTGTAGATGATGAGTTCGATAAATTTTTGACCGGGGATATGCCGCAACCCCAACCACGCGCCCAGCGGGATACCGATAACGCTGGCGATGACCAGCGCCACGCCCGAGACGTAGAGCGAGAGCAGGATGATGGGGAGCAGGGTGGCAAACATGACGGGCAGATTATAAACGCAAGCCGATGCTTCCCCCCCGCAGTCCCCCCATTTGCGCCATAAGGCTCCAGAAATTCCACACTGGTGGTGGCGCAAATGAGGGGAAGTGGGGGCTGTGAATTCAGGGTTTGTCTTTAGTGTGCCGCCTTCCACGCCTCCGAGCTGGGGTAAAACAGCGACTGGCCGAACTTATCCTTGCCGTAATCACTGATGAGTTGCTGGGTGTCCACCGAGGTCAGCCACTCGGCGAACTTGGTCGCCAGATCAAAATTCACGCCGGGGTGCTGGGCCGGGTTGACGGGGATAACACCATAGGGGTTGAGCAGACTCTTATCCTTATTCGCGTCAATGTTTTCGCCGCCAATGAAAATCTTCAAGTTGGTGAGTTTGTCTTGTTGGGACAACCAGGTGCCCCGGTCGGTGAGTGTGTAAGCCAATTTCTCATTGGCAAACCCCAACGTCTCGCCCATGCCCTGCCCCAACGAGAAATACCAACCCGAGTCCACGGTGGGGGTCAGCCCCACTTTGGCCCAAATGCTTTTTTCTTTGGTGTCTGTGCCTGAAGCATCCCCGCGCGAGGCAAAGGCCGCGCCCTGAGCGGCGATTTGCGCGAAGGCTTCTTGAGCGGTGGCTAAACTCGCAATCCCCGCCGGGTCAGCTTTTGGCCCCACGATAATGAAGTCGTTGTACATCACATCCAAGCGGTTAATGCCATCGCCATCGGCCACGAACTTATCTTCACGGGCGCGCGCGTGCACCAGCACCACATCGGCATCCCCCTTCGCGCCAATCTCCAGCGCCTGCCCGGTGCCCACCGCCACCACTTGCACCTCGGCGTTATAGGCCGCCTCGAACTTGGGCAGGATGGCATCGAGCAAGCCCGAGTCGGCGGTGCTGGTGGTGGTGGCGAGCCGCAAAACTTGCGGGGGCGGCGTGGGCGTGGCGGGCGCGGCACACCCGGCGAGCGCCAGCAAACTAAGCACCAGCATGAATTGAGTTAAACGACGCATCAGTTATCTCCTTTGATATAGCGTTATGTTTAAAAATCATAGCGCAAAGCGCCATCTAACGCAATTCGGTTCGGGCTAAACTCACTTGGAAATTCGGACGAGTTATTGTTCGAACGCGGCCCGGTAGCGCCGGGCGACTTCAGCTTCAAAGCCGGATGCAAATTTGTGAAACTGCTCGATGGCCTGGCGCCCGGCGGGCGTGAGGCTGGCCCCCCCGCCATGTTGCCCCCCGATGGCGGTCTCGACCACTTTGTAGCCGAGCGCTTTTTCCATCTCTTGCACTTTCTCCCAGGCGCGGCGGTAAGGCAGGTTGAGCAATTCAGCGGCGGCGCTGATGGAGCCGGTGGCGGCGATGGTTTCGAGCAAATGCACCCGCCACGCGCTGAGAACAACCTCGCCATCTTTTTCCAGCCAGAGATTAAATTTGGGTTCCATGGTTATTTTCCCATTCCGCTTATCAGGAGGCGCCCGACCCACACCGCGCCCAGGCCCAGAAAAATATGCGCCACCACATTGGCCAAGGCGCCTCCCGATGGCCCGGCCCGCCAGAGCAAAAAAGTATCGTTGCTAAAAGTTGAAAAGGTCGTGAAGGCGCCCAAAATGCCGACCATCATCAAGGCCCGCAGTTCCTCCGAAACCAAACTGCGTTCGGCCAGACCAGCCAGCAGGCCCATAACCAAACAGCCACAGACATTGACCACCAGCGTGCCCCAAGGGAAGTTAGCGCGATTGACCCAACCTTGCACCCAGCCACTAACCAAATAGCGCAAAATAGCGCCGACAAAACCACCAAGGCCAATGAGCAAAAGCCGATTCACGTTCATGCCCCCTTCACAAATTCCAGCCGCCAAATATGCCGGGTGGCGGCCGTCACTTTATAGCGCTCGTCCAGCCGCAGACCGGCCACCCAGATAATCTCATCACCACACACCACCAGCGGCCAATAATCACGCCAGGCTTTTTCAATCTTGGCGTTGATAAAGAAGTCGGAGAGTTTAAGCGTATGTCCGTTCAACCCGGAAGGCTGAAAGCGGTCACCGGGGCGGCGGGGGCG
>CAYUFY010000047.1:0-21220 GCA_964443795.1 uncultured Anaerolineales bacterium
GCGCCCACGGCGATCCATACGGCGCCCCCCGCCCCCACCCAGACCTTCACCCCATCCCCGACCCCCACGGTCACGCCCACCCCCACGCCGACTCCTTACCCGACGATTGTCCTCGCCAACTTCCCGACCCCGCCCCCGGCGTTGACCGGCGAGCCGCACTTCTTCTTTACCTCGCGCCCGGTCGGTGAAGGCGGCAATGTGTTTATCGCTTCATCCTATCGCTATGGTTCCACCGGCCAACATCGGTTCGAGACCCATCACGGCGTCGAGTTCCCCAACACGTTCGGCATCCCCCTCGTCGCCGTCGCTTCCGGCTTCGTCTACTACGCGGGCAACGATCTGGAGCAGGAGTTCGGCCCGCAAAAAGATTTCTACGGCAACCTCGTCGTCCTGCAACTCACCCAGCCGTGGGAAGGCCACACCGTCTACGCGCTCTACGGCCATATGCAAGATATGAACGTCACCATGGGCCAGGCCGTAAACGCGGGTGATTTATTGGGAACAGTCGGCGCGAGCGGCGTGGCCCTCGGCGCGCACCTACATTTGGAGGCCCGCCTCGATAAACCCGAATCCTATTGGGACACGCGCAACCCCGAGCTGTGGCTCACCCCCGGCGCGGGGCGCGGCACCCTCGCCGTGCGCGTGACCAACGCCGACGGGCGCTACCTGCCCGGGATGCGCGTGGGCTTCACCTGCTCCGACGGCGCGTATCGCTTTGTAGATACTTATTGGGATTTCGGCGTGAACCCGGACGACCTCTATGGCGAGAACGCGGCCATGACCGACGTGCCAGCGGGCTTCTGCCATTTTGAAACCGAGTTCGAGGGCGAAACCCTCACTGCCGAGGCCAGCGTGCCGGAGGGAGGGGTGGGGTTTGTGTGGCTACAGCCGTGAAAGTCATCAGTAATCAGTCATCAGTGACCAGTTATCACTGATGACTGGTCACTGTTCCTTCAACCCCCACTTCCCCTTCAACCCCTCCAGCGTTCCATCCGCCTCCAGCGCGCTCAACACACCCTCAATGGCCCGCAACAAATCGGCGCTGTGCGCGTTGACCGCGATGACGTATGGCTCTGGCTCCAGCGGCTCGCCCGCCAAGTGCAAGGCCGGGTGCCCTAACAAAAAATCGTACGCCGAAATCGCATCCACTAACGCCGCATCGGACTGACCGTCTTCAACCGCTTGCATGGCCTCTATCGCCGTGGGCTTGGGTAATGTGGTCACCCCCACCACCCGCTTGGCCCACTGCCGCGCCAGCGCATCCCCGCCCGCCCCGTACTCAACCGCAATCGTTTTCCCCTCCGCCCACTTCAACACTTCTTCACTTTTTACTTCATCATTTTTCACCACCAACACCGTCCCCGCTACAAAATAGGGGCGGGTAAAACTCACTTCTTTCAGTCGCCCGGGTTGGGCCACAAACGCCGCAATCACCATGTCATCACGCTTGGAAACGAGGGTGGAGAGCAAGGCATCGTAGGCGATGTTCTCAAACTCGGCCCGCACCCCCAGCCGCCGCGCAATCGCCTCGGCTAAATCAATATCAAAGCCGAACAAATTCCCGTTTTCATCCACCGCCGCGAACGGCGGGAAACTGGCGTCTGTAGCAATCGTTATCACCCCGCGCTCGCGGATGCGTTGCCAAACGGTGTCAGCACGCCAGCGCGCAACGCCCAAATTCAAACTCCAAACCCCCAAACCGATGATCAGCAACAAGCCCATTGGCCTAAGCCAGTTTTTGAATTTTGAAGTTTGAAATTTTAAATTTGCTTTTACTTTTGCGTCCACTCTTTTATGGCCTCATAAATGGGCTTGACTTGGAAATCGGGCGAGATCAGGGTGAAGTAGTCGCCGTAGCTAAATTGGGGCGCGGGGTAACGAAAAGCCCAGGTGCAGACGGCTTGCGCCCAGGGCCAGTGCGCTTCGGCCCAGGCGTAGCCGCCCAGGGTGTAATCAATCCGCGCGCCGGGCTTTACGGCCCGAGTCCAGCGGGGCGAGTCATTCCAGCCGCTCTCGGTAATCATGATGGGCTTATCAGCGTCGTCGTGTTGAACCATGACTTCGCGCACCAGTTCCACCCGGCGGAAGTTTAATTCATCTGGCGCGGGGGGCGCGTCGGGCGGAAAACTCAAGCCGTAGGCGTGAACCGCCAAGATGTCGAAGTAGTCACCCGCTCCGGCGGCGTACATCCGCTCCAGGTACAGCAAATCGTTCAGGGCCAGTTCGCTGGTTTCCGGTTCCAGCGTCGGGGCCAGCGCCCCCCCGAGGACAAGTATCGTTGGGTCGGCTTCCTTCGCACGGGTGTAGGCCAATCGCAGGAGTGCGGTATACCCCTCGGGGTCCACGGGTCTAAATCCCCATTCGGCGATCACATTCGGCTCATTCCAGATGATGATGTGCCGCACGCGGCCTTGGAAATGCTTCACAAACGCGAAGACGAAATCGCCAAAGGCCGCGAAGTTTTCGCGGGGCAAATAGGTGTCCACCGGGATGGAGCCATCGTCGGTTTGATGCGCCCACGCGGGCACCATGCCCCCCAGCCGTGCCACGACGGTTAGGCCCTGATTGTTGGCAAAGTCAATCACTGTATCCGCGTGCGCCCAATAGTAAGACCCGCGTTCGCCTTCGTGGTAGGCCCACGGAAAATATTCGACCAGCGTCGGCGCGCCCATGGCACGCACCAGCTCCACTGTTCGCAAAATTTTCCATGTCTCCACTTCGTCAGTGAGCCGGGTATGCACACACACGCGCGGATGTTTGGTCGTCACTGTTTGTGGCGGCCCCAAAAACACCAACGGGCGCGGGGCGGCGGGCGCAAAAATAAGCGCGCTCACTATGAGGGCGCGCCAGCCAAGTAAAAAGTAATTCAACCGGGGCCAGGATTTCATTCAAGTGTCCTTGGGCGTTGATTATAAAACTTTCAATCCCGTCACTGCCAGTCAACTTCATCGGTAATAGTGACGCTTAGCCTCTTCACAATATGACATATCCCACTAGCAAACTGTCATGCTAAGTCTATGCTACTCCAGAGAAAGCGTGTTGCCTTTATGGAGAGAGATAGGCGACAATGACAGCTACAATTACACGTCCAGAATTAAAAGTTTTAGCCATCACACAGGGACAATGGGGCGAACGCATTGCCGACCATGTGGGTCGTTATCATCCCCCCGATTGGACCGTGCACCACTGGAAAGCCCCGCATCTTTTGCCGCTGATTATTGACGACCCCGCCGATTTTCTGCCCGCCACGCTCCCCGCTTCCAATCTGATCCTCGCCCTCGGCGAAAAACCCTCACTCGCCCAACTCATCCCCGGGGTGGTCGAGGCCACCGGCGCCCGAGCGGTCATTGCCCCCATTGACCGCACCGAGAGCCTGCCCCCCGGCCTGGCGCGCCAACTGCAAGGCTGGCTCACCGACTTGGGGGCCACGGTGGTTTTTCCCAAACCGTTCTGCTCGCTCACCGAGGCCACCTACAATTTCCCACCCATCCGCACCCCGTACGACGATCCGCTGATCCACGCGTTTGCGCGCGAGTTCGGCACCCCCCGCTTGCACGTGCTCGTCGAGGATCAACACATCTTTGGCGTCACGGTCGAGCGCGGTTCGGCCTGCGGCTGCGCCGATTTTGTGGCGCAAGGTCTGCTCCACTGCCCGGTGGCCGAAGCCGAACACCAAGCCGGGATGTTGCATCACCACTATCCCTGTTTGGCCAGCATGAATCAAGACCCGGATTACAAAGACACCCTCATGCACGTCTCCGGGTATGTCTTGCGCGCCGCAGTTAAGGCGCAAGTGCAAGCGCATCTCGAACCCACGCCCTATTGGCAACCCCTGGGGCGCGTTGACGAAAGTAATCAGTAATCAGTAATCAGTAATCAGTTGACACGGTTCACTGATTACCAGTCACTGCTTACCGGTTGAATGACAAGGAGATTCCCCATGGCCAAAACCCGCACCAACTCCCAACGCTCCATAGACCCCGCCGCCCAGGAAATGCTCATCCGCGCCGATGAACTGGGGCTGGCCACCGCCTTCACCCGCGCCGAGGTGATGGCCGCCTGCCCCATCGGCATCGGCAACTCGGCGGGCATCTGTTGCAAAAATTGTTTTATGGGCCCGTGCCGCCTGACCAAAGACGGTCAGGTCGGCGTCTGTGGCGCGACGGTGGGGACGATTGCCGCGCGCAACCTGGCCCGCGCGGTGGCCGCCGGTTCCGCGGCGCACTCCGACCATGGGCGCGATGTGGCCTTCACCCTGCTCGCCACCGCCGAGGGCCAGGCGCAGGGTTACGAAATCCGCGATGTGACCAAACTCCTGGCGGTGGCGCGCAAGTTTGGCATCTCCACCGACAAGCGCCCGGTGAATGACATCGCTAAAGAGGTCGCCAACAAAGCCATTCAACAATTCGGCCAGCAGACCGGCGAGCTGGTGTATGTGAAAACCGCGCCCAAGAAACGCCAGGAGGCGTGGCGCAAATATGGCGTGGTGCCGCGCGGGATTGACCGCGAGGTGGTGGATGTTTTGCACCGCACTCACATGGGCGACGACCAGGAGCCAGAACATATCCTGAAAGGCGCGATCCGGTGCGCGCTGGCCGATGGCTGGGGCGGTTCGATGCTGGCCACTGATTTGTCCGACATTCTCTTCGGCACGCCCACGCCGCGCGTCGGGCAGGTCAACCTGGGCGTGCTCAAAGACGATGAAGTGAATATAGTCATGCACGGGCACGAACCGACACTCTCCGAGATGATTGTGCGCGCGGCCTCAGAGCCGGAAATGGTAGCCTATGCCAAGAGCAAAGGCGCGCGGGGCATCAACCTCGCCGGGATTTGCTGTACCTCCAACGAAATCCTGCTCCGGCAGGGGGTGCCGTCGGCGGGCAATTTCCTGCATCAGGAACTGGCACTCCTGACGGGCGCGGTCGAAGCCATGGTGGTGGATGTGCAATGCATCATGCAAGCCCTCCCCAATCTCGCCGATAAGTTCCACACCAAATTCATCACCACCTCGCCCAAGGTCAAAATCACCGGCGGTCTGCATATCGAATTTGATGAACATCATGCCCTGGATCAGGCGCGGGAAATCGTGAAAACCGCCATTGACAACTATCCGCGCCGGGGCACGATCCAGATCCCCAACATCACCAACGACATCATCCCCGGCTTCTCGCAGGAATATATCAACTACATGCTGGGCGGCACTTATCGGGCTTCGTTCCGCCCGCTCAATGACGCCATCATGACCGGGCGCATCCGGGGCGTGGCCGCCGATGTGGGCTGCAATAACCCGCGCACTACCCAAGATAAGAGCCACGAGTTTTTGGTGCGCGAATTATTGAAGAACGATGTGCTGGTGGTGCAAACCGGGTGCGGCGCGATTGCGGCGGCCAAGTATGGCTATTCGGTGGGCGAGGCCGCGCTGGAATTTGCCGGCCCCGGTCTGCGCGAAGTGTGCGAGGCCACCGGCATGCCGCCCGTCCTGCATATGGGCTCGTGTGTGGATAACACGCGCATCCTCAACGTGTTGACCCAAATGGCCGAAGAAGGCGGCCTCGGCGACGACATCAGCGACATCCCGGCCGTGGGTCTCGCGCCCGAATGGATGAGCGAGAAAGCGCTGGCCATCGGCGTGTATGCGGCGGCCTCGGGCGCATCCGTCATCTTTGGCATTGACTCGCCCGTGGGCGCCTCGGATGAGGTCGTCAAAGTGATGACCGAGACGTGGGAGAAAGCCCTGGGCGGCAAGATGGAATTTGTGATGAGCGACGAAGAAATGCTGGCGAAGACGCTGGCGCACATTGATGCCAAACGCGCCGCGCTGGGCCTGCCCGCTTATGACGCGAATAAGTTCGGGCGCAGTGGCGATGGGCGGGTGCTGGAGATGTGTGAACGCGCGCATGTTTCGACCGAAGCACTCTATGGTGGGAATAATCAGAATTAGAGAGGAGTCTACTCATGTCTCGTTACATCGCCACCCGCGCCATCACTGGCGCGCACACCGTCGTCAATGAATTTGAAGGTTTGCTGAATAAAGCCCTCGCCGAACGAGGCCCCGAGACGCCCATTGCCTTTCCCAACACGGCTTACTACCTACCGTTCATTCTGGGCATGACCGGCCAGAGTGTGGAAAAACTCGGTGACCTCCAACCGGTGCTGGCCCGCGCCAAGAATCTGCTCCACGCGCCGCCACCCGACCGGCGTTGGACGCCGTATCTCGGACAAACGCTCGACGCCGGGATGGCCACCCTCTTCGCCGAAGAGGGCATTGAAGCCGTGCGCTTCATTTATGGCAGTGAGCCGCAACGCTTGCCCGGCTTTCATCTGGCGGGCGGCACCTCGTTCACCAATCCCGAGTTTCAGAAGGATGGGGACGGCCACTTGAATGGCCCCATTGATGACATCCAACTGCGCTCGTGGGGCATTCAGTTGGTGGATGGCCGGATGCCCGGGTTCGCGGCCATCGTCGGGTGCGCCAAGTCCAATGCGGTCGCCGTCAAAATCGTCCGGGAACTGCAACGGCGCAACATCCTCACCTTCCTCTCGGGCAACGTCAACGGGCGGAGCATCATCCACCAACTCATGGAAGAAGGCGTGGAACTGGGTTACGACACCTACACCGTGCCATTTGGACTCGATACCTATAGCGCCATCTACGCCCTCGGCTTTGCCACGCGCTCGGCGCTGACCTTTGGCGGGATGAAGGGCGGCATGGCGCGCGACATCTTGCTGTACAACAAGAACCGCGTGTTCGCGTTTGTGCTGGCGCTCGGCGAAGTGGACGACATCAAATACGCCACCGCCGCGGGCGCGATTAACTTCGGCTTCCCCGTCATCGCCGACACGCTCATCCCCGAAATCCTGCCGACTGGCGTGACGACTTATGAGCATGTGGTCTCCCTGCCGTTCAACGAGATTGAGGGTCAGGATGATTTGGAGCGCGCTGAAAAATTGGTACAGAAGTGCGTCGAGGTGCGCGGCGTGAAAATCAAGATGACCGACGTGCCTGTCCCCGTCCCTTACGGTTCGGCCTTCGAGGGCGAAGTCGTCCGCAAAAACGATATGCGGATTGAGTTCGGCGGCAAGCACTCACGCTGTTTTGAGTACCTCAAGATGGCTGAATTCGATGAAGTGCAGGACGGCAAAGTCACCGTTATCGGCCCCGATTTTTCCGACCAGCCCATTGGGGCGGCGATTGACTTGGGGATTGTGGTGGACGTGGCGGGCCGCAAGATGCAAAAAGATTTCGAACCCGTGCTGGAACGGCAGATTCACCACTTCGTCAACGGCGCTTCGGGCATCCAACACATCGGCCAGCGCGACATCGCGTGGATTCGCATCAGCAAAGCCGCCGCCGACAAAGGCTTCACCCTGCGGCACTTCGGCGACATCTTGCACGCGCGCCTCCACGCCGACTTCGGCGCGATTGTGGACAAGGTGCAGGTGACGATTTACACCGCCCCCGCCGAGATGGAGAAATGGCTCGCCGCCGCCCGGGTAGCCTACGACGAGCGCAACGTGCGTCTCGGCAATATGACTGATGAAAGCGTGGAGGAATTTTATTCCTGCACCCTGTGTCAATCGTTCGCACCCAACCATGTGTGCATCGTCACCCCGGAGCGCCTTGGGCTATGCGGCGCGTACAACTGGCTGGACTGCAAAGCGTCATTCCAGATTAACCCCACTGGCCCCAACCAGCCCATCAAGAAGAGTTCCACGCTTGACCCCACCAAAGGCTATTGGGCTGGCACTGACGAATTTGTGGACGGGGCTTCCCATCAGCAAGTGAAAAATGTGGCCGTGTACTCCATCATGGAAAATCCCATGACTGCGTGCGGCTGTTTCGAGTGCATCGCCATGGTCATCCCCGAAGCCAACGGCGTAATGGTGCTGAGCCGTGAAGATACGAGCATGACTCCGGCAGGCATGACGTTCTCCACGTTAGCAGGCATGGCGGGTGGCGGCTTGCAAACCCCCGGCATCATGGGGCATGGCAAGTTCTATCTGCTCTCGCCCAAGTTCATCTCCGCCGACGGCGGCTTCAAGCGCGTGGTGTGGATGTCATCCATCCTCAAGGAGCAAATGGCCGAACAACTCAAGAAAGTCGCCGAGCGTGAGGGCGACCCGGATTTGATTGACAGGATTTGCGATGAGCGGATGGCGACGGATGTGGAAGGCTTGGTGGCCTTCATCACTGCGAAAAACCACCCGGCGCTGTCCATGCCTGCCTTGCTATGACCCTGTTGGTGCGGGAAGTAATGATGATTGGCGTGCCGGTGTGCCGCGCCACCGAAACCTGTGGCGTGGTCCTCCACCGCTTGCAAATGGAGAAAGGCGCGGCGGTGGTGGTGCTGGATGACGACGGTTCAGCCTGCGGTTGGATGACGCGCGCTCAACTCGAACAGACTCCGCCCGCGCGGTTGTGCGGTGAAGTCGCCGATGAAGCCATCCCCAGCGTGGCCCCCGACCTGCCCGTGGAGGCCGCCCGTGAACTAATGCGCGCCAACCAAGTCGAGTGCCTCTTCCTCATGCACGCTTGGCCCGGCCCGGCGCGCCCTTCGGCCGTCATCTCGCTCAAAGCGATTGAAGAACACTTGGCACATCTATGACCGATTCATTCAAGACTTACCTATTCATTCTTAACGGTAGCCCGTACGGCGACGAGCGCACGTACAACGCCCTGCGCCTTGCGCTCAATCTCGTTAAGCGCGCCGCAACGCAGGTGCGTGTCTATTTGATGGGCGACGCCGTCAGTTGCGCCCGGGCCGGGCAAAAAACCCCCGAAGGCTTTTACAACGTGGAGCGGATGCTGAAGTCGCTGGCCCAACGCGGCGGGGTGGCGACTTGAGGCTCCTGCTCAGAGGCCCGCGGGCTCGGGCCAGAGACTCTCATCGAGGGCATCCAGTGGGGTAACCTGGCGCTCCTGGGTGACTGGACGACGACTGCGGATCACATACTGGTCTTCTGAGATGAAATCAAGCGATCTCTATAACCCCTTGGTCAAATTTATCCTCCGCTCGCCCGTGCACTGGGTGATGAGCCATAACACCCTGCTCCTCACCTTCACGGGGCGCAAAAGCGGCCAAACCTATAGCACCCCCATCAGCTACGCGCGCACCGGACAGGTCATCACACTGGTCACCAGTCGCAAACATGGCTGGTGGAAAAACATGCAGGCCCCCCGCCCGGTCACCGTGCACATGCAAGGCCACCCGCACCCCGGCACCGCGCACATCACCCCACTGGCGCCGCCAGATGCGGTCGCCGCCATTCAACGCGTCTATCACGGTATCCCGCCCGAGCGCGCGGTACACCTCGCGCCGGACATCATCATTATCAAAATCGAACTGAGTGCTTAATCCGGAGACTCCCATGCCAATCCCTGTTGAACTCCCCACCGAAAAATGGGCGGGCCAGGTGCGCGAAATCACCCTCGGTGCCACCGCCGCACAAGGCGGCACCCGCGCGCACACCGTGACCATCGGCGGCGCGGCCACCCTGCCGTTCCTGCATTTCGATGGCGCACTCCTCCACGCCCCGGCGCTCGCGTTGGAAATCAAAGACCGCAAGCCCGATGATTGGTCGCCGCTCCTCTACGAAGCCTGGGGCGAAGCGATGGACGACCCCGGCGACTGGGCCCACGCGGCGGAGGTGGCCGGAGCGGATATGCTGATCCTCACGTTGTCGCTGACCCAGGCCAACGGCCAACCCAACACGCCCGACCACGCGCGCGCCGTCGTGCGGAAAGTTCTGCAAGCCACCGGGTTGCCCCTCGCCGTCTTTGGCCCCGGCCAAGCCGAAAAGGACAACGAACTCATCGTGCCGATCGCCGAAGAAGCCAAAGGCGAACGGTTGCTCATTGGCGTCTGCGAAGATAAAAACTATCGGACCATTGTCGCGGCGGCCATGGCCAACGACCATCTGGTGAGCAGTAAGACCCCCATGGATGTGAACCTCGCCAAGCAACTCGTCATCCTCATTCACGACATGGGCCTGCCGCTCGACCGCATTGTGATGGACCCCACCACTGGCGCGCTCGGCTATGGTATCGAATATGGTTATTCAGTGATGGAGCGCCTACGCCTAGCGGCCCTGCAAGGCGACAAGATGACCCAACAACCCATGCTCGTCACCCCCGGCGAGGAAACCTGGAAGGCCAAGGAATCCAAAGTGGGCGAGGGGGTGCCCGCCGCCTGGGGCGATTGGAAACAACGCGCGCTCAACTGGGAAACCCTCACGGCCACCGCCCTCCTGCACGCGGGCGGGGATCTGGTGGTCCTGCGACATCCCGAATCGTTGAAGCGGGTGAAGACGATGGTTGAAACATTGATGAATGAAAAATGATGAACTGAAAAATGACGAATGACTAAAATCTATTTGACATTTTTCATTTGCCCATTTGTCATTGGAGGTAATCATGGCACTCACCGGTCTGCAAATCTACAAACTGTTGCCCCAAACCAATTGTAAGGAGTGCGGCTTCCCCACCTGTCTGGCATTTGCGATGAAACTCGCCGCCAAGCAAGCCGAGTTGAAAGGCTGTCCATACGTCACCGAAGCTTCGAAAACCCAACTCGAGGCGGCCTCGGCCCCGCCCATCCGGCTGGTCACCTTGATGAGTGGTAATACCAAATTCGAAGCTGGCAACGAAACCGTGCTGTTCCGCCACGAGAAGACCTTTTACCACAAGCCGGGGCTGTTCATTCGGGTCAAGGACTCGGATGATCTTGAAACCGTGCGGGCCAAAGTGGCCGCCGCCGATGTCTATGTGGTGGACTATGTGGGCATTAAGCTCGGCGTGGATGGGTTCGCTGTGGAAGCCACCGGGGACGGGGCGCGGTTCGCCGCCGCGATTGGGGCGGTGCGGGCGGCCAGCCACAAACCATTGATTCTCATCGCCCCTGACCCGGCCGTGATGGCCGCCGGAGCGCAAGCCGCTCCGGGCCTCACCCCCCTGCTCTACGCCGCCGACTCGGCCAACTGGCAGGCCATGGTCGAGGTCGCCAAATCCGCTAAAGCGCCGCTGACCGCGCGGGTTCCCGCACCCGCGCCGGGCGGAGTTGAGGCGCTGGGGGACTTGGCCACACTCGCTGAAGACATCAAAAAGGCCGGGGTCGAGGACATCGTGCTCGATCCGGGCGCGCGTGGCGCTGGTTCATCGCTCGCCGCGCTCACCCAAATCCGCCGCCTCGCGGTGAAGAAAAATTTCCGCGCGCTCGGCTACCCGGTCATCACCTTCCCCGGTGAGGATGTCCTGCTCGCCGCGCAACACATTGCCAAATACGCCGGATTGGTGGTGCTCGAAAGTTTCGACCCGGCCACGGTGTATCCGTTGTTGGTCTTGCGTCAGAACATCTTCACCGACCCGCAAAAACCCATCCAGGTGCAACCCGGCTTATACGAAATCAACTCCCCTACCGCCGAGTCGCCGTTGTTGGTGACCACGAACTTCTCCATCACTTACTTTGCGGTGAACAACGAAGTGGAAGGCTCGGGCTGGCCGGGCTGGTTGGTGGTGGCCGATGCCGAGGGCATGAGCGTGCTCACCGCGTGGGCCGCCGGGAAATTCGATGCCGACCGCATTGCCAAAGCCGTGAAAAATTTTGGCGTCGAGAACAAACTCCAACATCACAAACTCATCATCCCCGGCCAGGTGGCCGTGCTCTCGGGCGAACTGGAAGAAGCCCTGCCCGGCTGGGAGATCATGGTCGGCCCCAAAGAAGCCGTGGACTTGCCGGGGTATTTGAAAGTGATGTGGGGGCAAAAGGTGCAGTAGTAAATGGTAATTACCATTTACTATTTACTACCCGGAGTGAACGATGCCCCCAATAAGTCTCCAAACTCAAGACCGCCTCCGCCGAGGGTTCAAGCGCTTCCTCAACCCGTTCATGCGCCTCATGTGGCGGCTGGGATTGGGTAGGTGGCTCAATGCCTGGCCAGCGGTGGGCGGGCGCATCATGGTCATCGCGCACACCGGGCGCAAAACCGGCCAACGCCGCTACGCCCCCGTCAACTACGCGCTGGTGGAGGGCGAGTTGTATTGCGTCGCCGGTTTCGGCGCGGTCTCCGACTGGTATCGCAATGTGCTGGCCAACCCGCAGGTCGAAGTGTGGTTGCCCGATGGCTGGTGGCGCGGGGTCGTGAGTGACATGTCGGATGATGCGCGCCGCCTGCCACTCCTGCGCCAAGTGCTGATTGCGAGCGGCTTCGCGGCCCGCACGGTGGGACTCGACCCAGGGCGGATGCCGGAGCCCGCACTGGAAGCCGCGACCCAAACATATCGCCTGCTCCATATCCAACGCACCGAACCCCGCACCGGCCCCGGCGGCCCCGGCGACTTAGCGTGGGTATGGCCGGTGGCGACCATAGTGCTACTCATTCTGCGCTGGCCCAAACGCCGAAAACGCGGATAGCCTATGGCGGATGGCGTTTGCTATCCGCTATCGGCCATCTGCCATACGCCAATGTCCACGCATCAACTCACCTTCCACCCCTCCGATAAAACCGCCGCCGTCCCCACCGGCGCGTTGGTGCTGGAGGCCATGCGGCAGGCGGGCGTGGAGATTGCGCAACCGTGTGGCGGGCAGGGGCGCTGTGGCCGGTGCGCGGTGCGGGTGGAAAGCGGGAACATCCGCCGCCGCTCAACTTTGCGCCTATCCGCCGCCGATTTGGAAGCCGGTTACGCTTTGGCTTGTCAGGCCGTGGTCGAGGGCGAGGCCGTGATTCGCGTGCCGGAGCAGGAGCAACTGGAGCGACGCCTGACCACCGACAAGACCGCGCGCAAAATTGCCCTGCCCTTCCCCTACGATTACGAACGCGATCAAACCGTGCGGGCGTTTTATCTCTCGCTGACCCCGCCCACACTCGACGACACCGTAGACGACTATGATCGTCTAAATCGCGCGCTCGCCGAATATGGGGTGCGCCAACTTGAGGTGCCCCTGCCATTATTGCGCGAACTCGGCACCCGCCTACGCGCCGCCGCCTGGGAAGTGACCGCCATTATTGAAACCGACAACTGGCGCAGACCCACCGGCCCGCCGCGGCTGATTGATTTGCTCCCGGCGCCTTCCGAGAAAGCGCTGGGGGGCGAGGGGTTTATCATCTATGGGGTGGCGATTGATATTGGCACCACCACCGTCACCGCCTATCTGGTCAACCTCATCACCGGGGAGGTGATTGACCACGCCGCCGAATACAACGGCCAGATCACGCGCGGCGAGGATGTCATCTCGCGGATCATCCATGCGGGCAAGAACGGCGGGCTGGGCGAACTGGCGGGGCTGGTAACGCAAACCATCAACACCGTCCTCACCCGCCTTGCCCAGCGGCAACATATTTCCCCCCAACACATCTACAAGGCCACCGTCGCTGGGAACAGCACCATGCTGCATCTGTTTCTCAGTGTGCCCCCCGCGTCCATCCGGCTCGCGCCGTACATTACCGCCATCAATCACCCTGCGCCATTGCTCGCCGCCGAGGTGGGTTTGGCGATTCACCCGCTTGCGGTGGTGGATTGTCTGCCGGGCGTGGCCTCGTATGTGGGGGCCGACATCACCGCCGGGGTAGCGGCCTCAGGGTTGGCCGAGACCGAGGCGTTAACTTTGTTTATTGATGTCGGCACCAATGGCGAGATGGTGTTGGGCACGCGCGACTGGCAGGTGGCCTGCGCGTGTTCGGCGGGACCGGCCTTCGAGGGGGCCGGGGTGGTGTGCGGGATGCGGGCGACCGCCGGGGCCATCGAAGAAGTGTGGGTGAACAGTCACACGTTCGAGCCGACGTATCGCGTCATCGGCGAGGGCCAACCGCGCGGGCTGTGCGGGTCGGGGCTCATCGCGCTGGTGGCCGAGTTGTTCATCACCGGCGTCATGGACAAAGGCGGAAACTTCAAGCTGAATCTGGGGACGCCCCGTGTGCGGACCGGCGACCACGGGCCGGAGTATGTGGTGGCGTGGGCCGCCGAAACCGCCGGGGGCCGCGACATCGTGCTGACCAAAGTGGATGTGGATAACCTGTTGCGCGCGAAGGCGGCGATTTACGCGGGCTTCACGGTGCTGGCACAAAATGTGGGCGTGGAGTTGGCGGCGGTGGAGCAGATGCTCATCGGCGGGTCGTTTGGGAAATACATCAACGTAGAAAAAGCGGTGCAGATCGGCTTGTTGCCGGATATGCCGTGGGAGCGGTTCACTTTTTTGGGCAATACGGCGGTCACTGGGGCGTACATGGCCCTGCTCGCGCGCGACGCGCGGGCCAACATCAAAGCCGTGGCCGAGAAGATGACTTACGTCGAACTGTCGGCGGATAATACTTTTTACGACGCCTTCACGAGCGCGCTGTTTCTGCCCCACACCGATGTCACCCGCTTCCCCACCGTGAAGAAGTTATGGGATAACGGCCAGCAAGCTATTGCCTAAATCGCCTCGCCCGCCGGGGCTTTATCGGTTTCCGTTTCCAGGGGCAAGCGCACCGTGAAGGTTGTCCCCACCCCATAATCACTCTCCGCCTGAATATCCCCGCCCAACATCTGGCAGAAACGCTGGGTGATAACCAGTCCCAGCCCGGTGCCGCCGTATTTGCGCGTGGTCGAATCATCAGCCTGTTGGAAGGCTTGAAATAGCTTGCTCAGTTGTTCCGGGGTCATGCCAATGCCGCTGTCACGCACCGTAAAATCAATGAAGCCCGGTGCTGCTTGGGGGTCAGCGGGAGTCGGTTTCACCATGAAGGTAATGGTCCCGTTCTCAGTGAACTTGCTGGCATTGCTGAGTAGATTGAAAAGAATTTGCCTGACCTTGGTCAGGTCAGAGTACATGGGGATGACTTCTGTGGGGCACTGCACAACCAAGTGATTGGATTTCTTTTGAATGAGTGGCTTGATGGTGGTGACTACCTCATGCACCATGGCGGCGACGGCAAAAGTCTCCCGATACACTTGCATTTTGCCCGCTTCAATCTTGGATAGGTCGAGGATGTCGTTGATCAGTCCCAGCAAATGTTTCCCGGCGGAGTTGATTTTTTGGAGATCAGGCAGATAGCCAGTCTCGCCCACATCGGTCAATTCTTCCTGCAGAATCTCACTATAGCCAATAATGGCGTTAAGCGGCGTGCGCAATTCGTGACTCATATTGGCCAAGAAGGTGCTTTTGGCCTTATTCGCCGCCTCGGCGGTTTCCTGCGCCCGGCGCGCTTCATCATACAACCGGGCATTCTCAATGGCGACCGCGGCCTGCCGCGCCAAGCCGCCGAGAAAATCTAAATCGGCTTGGGTAAAGGCGGCCTCGTGCGCTTCCCGCCAAATAGCCATCACCCCGATGATCTGGCCCCGCACGCTGAGCGGCGCGCAAATCAGCTTTTCGGTCTCCTGGTCAGCGTCCGTATCCGGCAAATGCCGGGCGCGCGGGTCATGCCCGGCGGCATTCACGATTTCCGGCACGCCGCTTTGGGCGACAAATCCCAAAATCCCCTCCCCCACGCGAAAGGTGTAGGCCTTGATTTGATCCGCCAATTGACCGACGGCCGCGACCGCGCGCAGGGTTTGGCCACCCGGTTCCATGAGACACACCGCGCTCGTATCCTGGGTCAACAAGTCATGGGCGCGCGTGGTCAGGCGCTCCAACACTTGCGGCAAATCGAGCGTCGAGGTGATTTCACGCCCCACCGCCACCAGAGTCGCTGTCTCGCGCGCCCGGCGCAGGGTTTCCTGAAAGAGCCGGGCATTTTGAATGGCGATGCTGACATTCGCCGCAATTGTCACCAACAGGTTCACCGTCACATCGGTATAAGCCCCCTCGACTGAAAAACTCTGCACGTTGAGCACCCCAATAGATTCGTTCAGCGCCAGGATCGGCACGCCCAGCCAGGATTTAGGCAACCGGTCACCCACCTGCACCGCGCCCAATTCGATGCCACGCTGGGCAAAATTATGGTTAATGAGCAAGGGTTGCCGGGATTGGATGACGACCGACGCCAGTGTACTGCCGAGGGGATTCGGCTCAGTGATCAGTTTTTGACCGTCGAGGATAAAGTAGGGGAACCGAATGAGATTGGTCGGCGGGTCATATAAGGCGATATACACACACTCTGCCTTAAAGGTCTGCTGAACTTTATCGCCGACCAGATTAATCAGGGCGTCCAAATCCAGTTGGGCAATGGTCGCCTGACTAATATTGTTGATGGCCTCGAGTTCGGCCACCCGTTGCTGGGTTTCCTGGAACAACCGGGCGTTTTCCAGTTCCACCTGTTTCCGTTCGGTCGCGTCCCGAATAATCGCCGTGAAAAACGTGCCCGCGGCGGTCTCCCAAGTCGCAATCGAAAGCTCCAGCGGGAATTCCGCGCCGTCGTGGCGCAACCCCATCACTTCCACGGTCTGCCCAATAATCCGCGGTTGACGACTGGCAAGATAGCGGGCCATGCCCTGTTCGTGTTGCTGGCGATAGCGAACGGGCATGAGCTGGGTGAGTGACTGGCCTAACAGCGCTGAGGCCGAATAGCCAAAAATCTTCTCGGCGGCCGGATTGACGTACGCCATGTTGCCAGTAGCATCGGTAGAGATGATGGCATCACTGGCGGTCTGAACAACCGCGCGATATCGCGCCTCGTCTTCAGTCATCGCCACAGCCCTCGACCGATAAATGCCGCGCTCATTAAATGCGTTAGTGGTTTCACGATAAGCTCCCAAGGTTAATATGCCTTAGGTTGGCAACTTACGCAACTTAACTAAAACCACCCCCTTACTCACTAAACTATTTCGGGCGCGTGACATTTGTTCCGGCATTTTAGGCAGTTTGGCAATAGAAGTTCAGTTCCGAGCGTGACAAGATGACAAACTAGGTGAGAAGTATCACCTGTAACTCATTCACTCACCCCGGAGGCCTGATATGTACATTCTTGGCGAAAACATTCACATCCTCTCTCCCAAGGTCAAACAAGCGCTCACTGACCGCGATGGCGCCTTCTTTGTGCAATTGGCGCGCAAACAACAGGAGGCGGGCGCCCACGTACTTGATCTGAACATCGGCCCGCAGAAAAAATCCGGGCCTGAGGTGATGGACTGGCTGGTGGATTGTGTGCAGGAAGGCGTGGGTCCGATGACCCTCTCCTTCGACACCACTAATTTGGCCGCCATCGAAGTCGGACTCAAAAAGACTAAAAGCAACGGTCACGGTCACAGCCACGCCATCATCAACTCGACCTCTGCCGAACCTGAACGGTTGGAAAAAGTCCCGGCGCTGGCCGCACAATATGGCGCCAAACTGGTGGCGCTGACCATGGCCAAAGACGGCATCCCGGTGAGCGCCGATGCCCGGGTGGCCATCGCCATGGAAAAACTCATGCCCCGCGCGCAGGAAGTCGGCATCCCCATGGAAAATTTACTGATTGACCCGCTGGTGCTCACCGTCTCGGGCTGTCAGGAATATGTGCCGCAATGCATCGAGGCAGTCCGCATGATCAAGATGGTGGCCGACCCGCCGCCCCTGGTGAGCGTGGGCCTCTCCAACGTCTCCAACCAGGTGCCGCCTGCCATGCGCCCCCTGCTCAACCGCACCTACATGGTCATGCTCATGGCCGTCGGTCTCGATGCCGCCATCCTCGACCCGCTCGACCTGGAACTCATGGACACCATTCGCCTGGTGGAACAACGGGACGCCACCACTCCGCTCGGCGCGCTCTATCTCAAATTACACGACGCCATCAAAGCCGGTGGCGAGCTTGAGCCAACCGACATGGATTTGAATGCCCCCCAGCAGGCTGAAGTGTGGAAGACGGTGCAAGTGTTGTTGAACAAAGTCATCTACACCGATTCGTACCTGCGGCTTTAGACAAAGGAGACACCCATGCCCGGCTTCACTCCCGGTCGGCGCTGGCAACCGGCCTACTTCCCTTTCCACAAAGATTCGCTCCTCGACCAGAGCATTGAAGCCCTGGAGCGCGTGACTAAAGGCACGCTCTTCGGTTGCCGGATGTGCGGCAACTGTTTGCTCCAGGAGACGGCCTTCATTTGCCCGATGGAGTGCCCCAAAGGGCTGCGGAACGGCCCCTGTGGCGGCTCCACGCCCGAGCGGTGTTACGTGGACCAGACGCGCCCCTGCATCTGGTACAAAATTTATGAGCGCGCCGAAAAAATGGGGCGCGAGGAAAAATTGCTCGAAGTCCTGCCACCGCTGGATTGGGAAAAAGTGGGCACCGACACCTGGAAAGATGTTTACCAGCACTGGCGCGCGGTCGGCGGGCTGAAAACCATCCCGCGCTGGGTCAAGTCAACGCCCGGGGAACGCGCTACCGCGTGGGACCAGTTCTTCGCGGACATCCGGCAACCCGAGTGGTGGCGCGGCGACGCCGAACCCCATCCCGCTCCCGCGCGGGAACCCGTTTCCACGCTCGAAGCCAAACTACGCGCCGGGCAATTCGTGGTCACCGCCGAAATCGCCCCGCCTCTCGGCGCTTCACCAGAAGACGTGATCAAAAAAATCGAACTGCTCCGCGACCATATTGACGCGGCCAACTTTACCGACAACCCCTCCGCCACCCCGCGCATGTCCTCGCTGGCGTGTTCGGTGCTGGCGTTGCAAAAAGGCGTGGAGCCAGTGCTCCAAATTGCCGCGCGGGACCGCACCCGCATGGGTGTGCAAGGCGAAATTCTGGGCGCGGCCGCCCTGGGCATCCGCAATGTGTTGTGTCTCACCGGCGACCATTCGCGGCTGGGCCCCTCACCCCACGGGCGCATGGATATTTGGGACATTGACTCCATTCAGATGATTTGGATTTTGCGCCGGATGCGCGATGAAGGCCATTTCCTCGACGCCCGCGAACTCAAAAGCTCCCCGCCCCTCTTCCTCGGGGCGGCTGGGTCACCCTACGCTTCCAACGAACGCTTCCAGGCCTTGCGCGAGCAAAAGAAAGTCAACGCCGGCGCGCAATTCTTCCAGACCAATCTCGTCTATGACCTCGACGGGTTTGAACTGTACCTCGAAGCGCTCGAGAAACGCGGCGTGTTGGGGCGGGTATTCCTCCTGGCGGGCATCTCCCCCGTGCGGAGCGCCAAGGCCGCGCATCTCATGAACGAAGTGCCGGGCGTCAAAATCCCCGACTGGATTATCGCCCGCCTCGAGCGTTCCGCCGATCCCAAAGAAGAAAGCGTACAAATCACGCTAGAGATCGTGGAACGCCTCAAGCACCTGCCCGGCGTCAATGGCATCCACTTCATGGCCGTGGGTTGGGAAAGCATCGTGCCGCGGCTGGTGAAAGAAAGCGGCCTGCGCCAAACCTTGGTCGGCCAGCCTTAACCATGCGCCTCCTGCTCCTCGCCGACGTGCACGCCAACTGGGAAGCCCTGCTCTCCCTCCAGCGCGCCGAGCGCTCTCCCGAGGCAGTGCTGTTTGCCGGGGATGCCGTGGGCTACGGCCCCGACCCGGCCAACTGCGTGCGCTGGCTGAACGCGCAAGCCACCGCTTGTGTGCGCGGCGATTGTGATGAAGCGGCCCTCACGGGCGCGGGCCTGTGCGAATCCGAATCCCTCGCCGAAGCCGCGCGCTCCACGCTGGCTTTGGCCCGCGCGCACCTGACCCCCGCCGATTGCGCCGCCCTCGCGCGGTGGCCGCTGGTCACAACCCTCCGCCTGGGCGGAGCCAACTTTGTCCTCGCGCATGCCACCCCGGCGCGCCCCCTCACCGGCGAAGCCAATCTGCTCATGGGCTCCGACGCCGAACTGGAAAGCTTGCTGGGCAATTACACCGCCGACTTTGTGGTGCTCGGCCATACTCACCTGCCGGCCCTGCGACGCGTGGGCACCAAACTCTTTATCAACCCCGGCAGTCTCGGCCAGCCGCGTTACGGCGTGCCTGATGCCACCTACGCTATCTGGGACGACGGACACGTGCAGATCAAACATTTGCACTACGACCACGACGCCACCGCGCAACGCTTGCGGTTGGAACACCTCGCTCCCGAAATCACCGAACAACTCACCGAAATTTTAGAGACTGGGATGGTGCCATGAAACTCGCGATCACTGGCAAAGGCGGCGTGGGCAAAACCACTCTCACCAGCCTGCTGGCCTATTGGTATGCTGGACAAGGTTTGCGCGTGCTCGCCATTGATGCCGACCCCTCGCCGTGTCTGGGTCCCGCGCTGGGGTTCCCGCCCGAGGTGGTCGCGCAGATCGCGCCCATCGCCGACATGGAACAACTCATCTCGGAGCGCACCGGCGCGCAACCCGGCACCCTGGGCGGCTACTTCAAACTCAACCCGCGTGTGGACGACCTCCCCGACCGTTTCTCGGCCAAGCACCGGGGCCTCACCCTGCTCGAACTCGGCGCGGTGGAAAAAGGCGGCTCGGGATGCATCTGCCCCGAAAGTGTTTTGCTTAAGCAACTGGTGTCGCACATCCTATTACAGCGCGACGAAGTGGTGTTGATGGATATGTATGCGGGCGTCGAACACTTGGGGCGCGCTACTGCCGATGCAGTGGATGCGCTCATCGCGGTGGTCGAACCAACCGCGCGGAGCCTGACCACCGCCACGCAAATCAAAGCCCTCGCGGGCGATCTGCATCTGACTCGCTTATATCTCGTGGGGAGCAAAGTCCGTTCGGCGGATGACCGGGCCTACATCGAAGCGCACACCCCCGGCCTACTGGTGCTGGGCCACTTGCCCTACACCCCCACCGCCCAAACCGCCGACCACGCGGGCGCGGCCCTATGGGACCTGGCCCCCGAAATGCGTGAAGCGGCGCAAGGCATTGCAGAAAAATTGGCGGAAAAACTCAATCTGAAGGGATTGCCTGAAGTGTGAATTGGATTGGGGCAATGCTATAATCATTTAGCAGAGTATAAGGTTCACGTCATGCTAACTGATAACTTTCAGCAAGTTTTATCCGCCGCCCGACAACTACCCAAGCCCTCCCAACTTGAATTGGCCTCGGCTTTACTCAACGACCCGGCTACCGAACTGCAACCGCTGGTGGGTTTGAGTCCAGCCGACTTACACATTTTGGCTGACTCGTTGCTAGCCTCACGCCAAGCGCGACGTCTGGCGCAATTGCTCCGCCTCAATCGCGAGAAAAAGTTGACGCGCGCCCTACGCGCTGAACTGGATGAACTGCTGGATGAAAGCGACCGGGTGGCTTTATTGAAAGCCCGCGCCACTTACACTCTGAAACTCGCCGTCGCTTAAACTGGACTTTATCCATTTGGTAGACAAGGATGAATAGGCAGAATAAGATGGTTCT
>CAYUFY010000048.1:0-21165 GCA_964443795.1 uncultured Anaerolineales bacterium
TCTTGAATGGCTGACCAAGAAATGGGTAAGTTATTTAATTGGCGTTCCTTAGCGGGTTAATAATCACCACGCCAACGGGCAACGCGTCCATAATCGCCAGCAGGCGGTTGCGCTCCCACGTCACCGCCCCATGCGCGGCGTACAAGGCCCGTTCGGTTTGCTGGCGCTCGGCGAGGTTGGCTTGCAAGGCGGCGTTGGCTTGGGTCAACTCAGCGGTGCGTTCCTGCACGCGCTGTTCCAACTCGACATGGGCCTGACGCAAGGCTTCTTCGATCTGCTTGCGCGCGGTAACATCCAGCAACACCGCGCCACAAGTTTGCCCATCCGCCGCGCGGGTCGCTTGTATCTGCACCCACCGCGCCTCCCGTAACTCCACCTCACAGGTCGGTGGCCCCTCCTCCGGGGTCGAAAAGACGTGCTCCAAAAAAGTATTGAAGGTGGGGAGCGCGGCCGGGGCCACAAATACCCCCAACCGCCGCTTAAGCAGTGCACTACGCGGCTCGCCCAATAATTTCGCGCCGGTCAGGTTAACTTGCTCAATCACCCCGGTGCCCGTCAGCGTAAAATAGCCCACCGGGGCGAAGTCGTATAAATCGGTGTACTGACCCAGCGCCGCTTCGAGGGCGACCCGCGTCTGCGCCAGTTCGGTGTTTTGCATCTCCAGTTCAATCTGGTGCACCTCCAGTTCGTGGACGAGCCGGAGCGTGTCCGCCTCGGCGGGTGGGGCCGGGCTTTTGGTCTTCTGGCGGGCGCGCCACTGGGCTTCTGCTTGGCGACGGAGGGGGGTTGGAGAGATAGGGGCGGGTTTCTTTTTCATAAACGCTCCCGAGTCAGTGACCGCTTATGGGGTGCGGGGTTGGCGGCGCAACTCTGCTTCCAACTGTTTGGCCAGCGTGATGTCGGCAAAGGTGAGCACCACCCCATCAATTCGGTTATCCAGCGTGCGGTAGGGCAGGACGCGCACCATAAACCAACTCCCGGTTGGGGCGCGCAGCTCGCGCTCGGTTTTGACCAGCGTGCGCAGAACTTCGCGCGCGTCGTCGGCCAGTTCGGGGTAGAGCACGTCCGAGGCAATATCGGTGATGGGGCGGCCTGCGTCGGTGGGGAGCAGGCGGGTGAGCTTGCCCAGCGCGCTGGTGAAGCGGCGCACGCGCAGGTCATTGTCCAAAAACAAGGTGGCAATGTCGGTGCTATCGAGCAGGTTCTTCAGGTCGTTGCCAGTATGTGTGAGTTCCGTCAGCCGGGTTTGCAGTTCCTGATTGACGGTGTGCAATTCCTCGTTCATGGATTGCAACTCTTCCTTGGAGGTGGTCAGCTCTTCATTGGTGGACTGCAGCTCTTCATTGGTGGACTGCAACTCTTCGTTGGTGGATTGCAATTCCTCGTTGGCCGACTTGAGCTCTTCCTGCGCAGTCTGCATCGCTTCGCGCAAGGTTTCGGTGGCCTGGTACGCCTGGGCGAGTTCCTGCTCGAGGGCGCGCTGGCGCGGGGTGACGCGACCCGCCGGGCCAGCGGGTGGTGGGGCGGGGCGCGCCCCGGTCTCGGTAAAAACAATCAGGATGAGGCTGGTGAGGGCGGTGGCTTCGCCCAGGGGTTGCAGGGTGATATCCACCCGGGGCGGGCCGTCGGGGGGCACCCCTCCCAAGTGTTCGAGTTTAAAGGGGGCGTTTTGGCGCACCACTTTTAAGAAAGCGGTCGTCAGGTCCGACCGCAGGCTTTCGCGCGCCATGACAAAGATGTTCCAGTTGGCTTTGCCCGCCGCCGGTTCGAGATAGGGGCCGGTATGCCCGCTGATGTAGAGGATGTCGCCATCCCGATTGGTGAGAACCGCGGCCGGGGCGTAGTGACGCAAGAGCCAGCGCTCGGCGAGTTCCTGAATATTGACGGGGGCCGGGGGGGCCACCGCGCCGGGCGGAGGCGAGGCAAAATGGGTGGGAAAGTCAAACCGCGCCGCTGGGTTGGCCACCGACAGCCGACGGTACAAGCGGGCTTTTTTACCGTCAAGCGGCGCAAATAAGCTGGTCAGGTTACCTACTGTCTCCGCATTCCCCAAAAATAAAAACCCATTGGGGTTGAGGCTGTAATGCCAGAGCGCTAACAGTTTCTTCTGCAATTCGGGCGTCAGGTAAATGAGTAGGTTGCGGCAACTGATGAGGTCGAGCTTGGTAAAGGGCGGGTCCATGGTGAGATTCTGCGGCGCAAAGATAATCATCTCACGAATGGTTTTGGACACTTGATAGCCCGCCTCCACTTTGACGAAGAAGCGCTTTAGGCGTTCCGCCGACACATCGGCGGTGATGTTGGCGGGGAACACGCCCGCGCGCGCCTGCTCGATGGCCTGCTGGTCCAGATCGGTGGCAAAGATTTGCAGGGTGACTGGGCGCGCGGGTTTGAGTTCGGCCAGGGCCTCTTTGAAAAGAATGGCCAGCGAATACGCTTCTTCGCCGGTGGAGCAGGCCGGCACCCACGCCCGCAGGGTGGGGTGGGGGTCCGCCCCAGCCAGCAAGGTGGGCCAGACTTCGGCCTGCACGTGCGCCCACGCTTCGGGGTCGCGGAAAAAACTGGTCACCCCAATCAATAATTCGTGGAACAGTAAATCCACCTCGGCTGGGGTCTCTTGCAAAAAGCGCACGTAGTTGGCGATCTTGTCAATTTGGTGGAGGCCCATGCGCCGCTCGATGCGCCGATAGAGGGTGGTGGTTTTATACAGCGCAAAGTCGTGGCCGGTTTGCGCGCGCAACAATAGCACCACCTTGGCCAGCGCGCTGTGGGCGGCGGGCTGGGTCGCCCAATGGGCTTCGGGCAGGAGGGGCGTATGTTGCAAATAGGCGTGGAGCTTCTGGGGCAGTTCTTCCACCGGGGCAATCACATCGGCCAACCCCGCCTGGATCGTGCTCTGCGGCATACCCTCAAATTTGGCGGAGGCGGGCGCTTGCACCAGCACCACGCCGCCTTTTTCTTTGATGGCGCGCGCGCCCAACAGGCCATCCGAGCCCATCCCCGACAGGATCACGCCAATGCTGTGTTCCTGTTGGTCTTCCGCCACCGCGCGAAAAAAGAAATCAATGGGCAAGCGCAAGCCGCGCGGGGCGCGCGGGTCGAGCAGGTGCAAGACGCCGCGCAGGATGGATAGGTCTTTGTTGGGCGGGATGACATACACGCCGTTGGGCTTGACCCGGGTCCGATCGTTGATTTGTAGCACGGGCATGGGGGTGCCACGTTGCAGGAGTTCCACCAACATCCCCTTGTAAGTCGGGTCGAGGTGTTGGACGATGACAAATGCCATGCCGCTGTTGGGGGGCACGTGGGCCAGGAACAGTTCCAGCGCCTCCAACCCCCCCGCCGACGCGCCAATGGCAACGATGGGGAAGTTGGACGGGCGGGCCGTTTTCGACGTGGCCCGTGGTTTGGGTTTGGGCGCGGTGGCTTTAGGCTTGCCGATGGGCTTCTTTTTTTGAGTCATCTGGCTCCTCCTGAATCTGATGGGGTATGTAAAAGATCTCCCGCTGGGCACCCTGATTGGAGCTCCGCCAGGTTGATCTTGCCCCTCAGTATAACCCGATACGGTATTGGAGACCGGCCAGGTGAGCGCGCTCGGCACTCGGGAAAACAAGCGTTGGGTGGCGCCCACCGGACAGGTCTGGCGGCGAGCACTTGAAAACCGCGCTTGCCGACTCCGCCGGCCCAGTTCCGAGTAGTGCCAGTGTCTTATTTGACGCTCAATTTAATTAATGGTATTCTCGCCCGCAGTCGTGAGGCCGTGTTCTACTCTATGTTGCTTTAGCGCCCCTCAAATTCGCCAGCCGGAAATCATCCGGTCTGGCGTTTTTTTGTGACGCGGATGGCAGACCAAAATTTTGGCCTCGTTTTTATTCACCTGGGGCTGGAGGAAACCCCGCATATGAGCGCTCGAATAACTGGTACGGTGAAGTGGTTTAGCCGCGTCAAAGGGTATGGTTTTATCAGCCCGGATAGCGGCGAGAAGGACGTTTTCGTCCACTACTCGGCCATCGGAGGTGAGGGGTATCGCAACCTCGAAGAAGGCCAACGGGTGGAGTTTGCCATCGAAGACACCCCCAAAGGCCCTCAGGCGGCCAGCGTGGTGGCCCTGGAACAACCCAAGACAGACGCCCCCCCCGAATAAGCCCGCTGATTAGCCCCGACCCTAAAAAGTCGGGGTTTTTGTTTGAAAAGGCTTGGGACTGTTGGGTTGGTATCTTCGCCTGTGCCCATGCGGTTTGTATAGTAGACTGACTATGCTAACACACCGCTTCTGGGTCGGCTTAGTCTTGAGCCTGAGTTTGATCGCCTGTGCAACTGGGACCACCACCCCGCGCGAAAGGGTGCCCCCCAGCGGTGAACCGGGCGCGACGCTTGGGCCGCCAAGCCGGCTGACCGGCGCTGGCCCCTCGGTCACCATCCTCGACCCGCAAGAGAACGCCACCGTCAACACGACGCCCATCACCCTGGTCGGGCAAGCCGCGCCGGGGACAATCATCACCTTCAATGATGAGATTGTGGTGGTGGATCAAACTGGTGAATTCAGTGTTATGCTTGAATTGGACGAAGGCCCCAACGTGATCGAAATTGTTGCCAGCGATGCCGCTGGCAACGAAACCACCGCCAATTGGGTCATCACCTATGACCCCCCGAGTCCATAAGTTTGGTTGACGAACCGATAAAAAATATCGGTAGTGGTAACTTTGTAAGTGATGAATTTGAAAGACCTGTCAGGTGGGCGCCGCAAAAGGCTGTTTTTTTCGAGTGCCGAATGCGCCCACCTGACAGGTCTAGCGCACCCTCACTTACTTTGTGACTACTACCAAAATATCAACCCATAATCAATAGAGGATACACTTATGAAAAAGTTACACACACTCACGTTATTGCTCGTCAGCTTCGGCCTGCTGTTCGCCACCGCCAATGTCTTTGCCAGCCCGGCCGGCGACCTCGCCAAACCCAACAAAACCCCCGGCCCGCCGGCCACCCACGGCCCGGAAAATAAAGGCAACAACGGTCAGGGCCAGGGACACGATCAGGGACAAGATCAGGGGCAGGGGCTAAATCAAGGCGTGGACAAAGATCAAGGCGGCCCCAAAGCCACCTATAAGGGCGTCCTCGATTCCATCTCCGCGACCAACCTTACCCTCAAACTGGCCTCAGGCGAACTGGTGACCGTGGCCTTAACTGATAAAACCCAACTCAAAGGGCCGGGCGGCCCCAAACGCGCCCCGACCCTCGCCGACCTCAAAGCCGGACTGGGCCTGTTGGTGCAAGCCTCCGTGTCAAGTGACGGGCAACTCACCGCGCTCCGCCTCCAACTCATGCCAGTCAAACCCGTTCAGGCGCATCATGTCGGCACGGTCACCGCTTACACCCCCGGCCAAAGCATCACCATTCAAGCCAAGGATGGCACCAGCGTCACCTATACCCTCACCGAGGCCACCAAACTGCTCCCCGCCGACCACGCCAGCGAAATTGCGGTGGGCCGACAAGTGACCATCATCGCCCCGCGCAGTTTGAACTTTGGCGAAACCCTCACCGCCACGGGCGTGGTTTTGCACATTGAAGATGAAAATGCTGACGCGACCGATGATCAGGACGAAGACAAAACCAAAGGCACCCCGGAGCCGACCGAACAACGGGAAGCGACGCGCACGCCCACGCCGTAACGGGTAGCGAGGTGAATTTTGATCAACGCCCCCGGTTCCTATGAGGAACCGGGGGCGTTTGCTTTGCTATAATGCGCCCATGCTTCACGCCATTTTCCACCCTCCCCGTTAGACCGCCGCCCACCCTCCTCTGGCACGCGCCCCGCCTCGCGTGTTTGGTTGTCTTGGCATTTGTGTCATCCACCCACTTCCAGACCAGAGGTTACTTCATGTCCCCTATCACTCCAGCAAATATCGTCCGCCGTCTGCGCGGGCCGTTGCTGTTCAGCCTCACCCTATATTCCGTTGAACTGCTCGACGAACTCATCTACGGCGTGGAGGGCGCGGCCATCCCGCTCATCCGTGATGACCTAAACCTGAATTACATTCAACTCGGCTTGCTCCTCACTTTGCCCATGCTGGTCGCCAACTTGGTTGACCCGGTCATTGGTTTTTTAGGCGATGTGTGGAAGCGCAAAATTCTCATCGTCGGCGGCGCGCTGGTCACGCTGGGGTCAATGTTACTCATTGCCACGGGCCACACTTTCGCGGCCATCGCGATGGGCCTGTGTCTCACCGCCCCCGCCAGCACCGCCTACGTCTCACTCTCGCAAGCCACCCTCATGGATTTGAACCCCGGTCGGCACGACCAAACCATGGCGCGCTGGACCATTCTCGGCGGGGTGGGGCAACTCGTCGGGCCACTGCTCATCAGCGGGGCGCTGGTGGTTGGCTTGGGGTGGCGCGGCGTGTATTGCGCGCTCGCGTTCCTCGCGGGGTTTGTCGCCCTCGTCTTTTGGCGACAAAAATTCAACGCGGCGCGCACCGCCGACGAAGACGAACAACCCGGCCATCTTCTCGCCTTGTTGCGCGAACTGCCCCACCTCATCCGCACCTCCGGCATCTTGCGCTGGATGTTCCTCGAAGTCCTCGCCGACTTGCTTGGCGATGTGCTCTTCACCTTCTGCGCGCTATACTTCACCGACGTGGTCAACGTCACCCCCGAAATCGCGGGCCTCGCCGTGAGCGTGCTCACCTTGGGCGGCATCCTCGGCGACCTCGCCCTCATCCCCATTCTGGAACGGATAGATGGCGTGCGGCTGATTCGCGTCACGGCGATCATCGCCTTGGGCGTGTATACCGCCTTTCTGCTCGTCCCCGGCTTGTGGCCCAAACTCATCCTGCTCGCGCTCCTCGGCCCATTGCGCTCCGGTTGGTATCAAGTCATTCAGGGCCGCGCCTACTCGGCCATGCCGGGCAAGTCCGGCACCGTCATCGCCATCACCTCCATCGCGGGCTTGCTTCATGCGGCCTACCCGGTCATCCTCGGCGCGGTGGCCGAAAACTTTGGCCTGTCAGCGGCCATGGCCCTGCTCACCCTCGGCCCCCTCTCCCTCATCATCGGTTTACCCCGTGAAAAAAGGAATTGACATTTAGAACGTGCGTTCTATAATGGGCGCATGGACTCACTCGCCAAACTCCAACTGCTCGGCGACCAAATGGGCCTCGAACCCGCCGAAGAAGCAGACTCGACCCCGCGCCCACAGGGTTTTGCTGACCCTCACGCGCTTGCCCCGTGTGGCAGTTCCCCCGCCGCCCTCCGCCAATTACTCCCCTCTCCCATCGGTGCTTTTCCCGATGGGAGAGGGGTCGGGGGTGAGGGTCGGCCCCCCTCTCCCGTTGCATCTGTTCGCAATGGGAGAGGGGCCGGGGGTGAGGGCCCCATCCACCACGCCGCCATGCCCGGCGGCAAACGCATTGCCCTCCTCAAAACCCTCCTCACCTCGGCCTGTGAACGCGATTGCTACTACTGCCCCTTCCGCGCCCGGCGCAACTTTCGGCGCGCAACTTTTCGGCCCGAAGAAATGGCGCAGACCTTTGCGCAACTCAACCATGCTGGCACCGCCGAAGGTTTGTTCCTCAGCTCGGGCATTGCGGGCGGCGGCGTGCGCACCCAGGATAAATTGCTCGACACGGTAGACATCCTCCGCCGCAAGCACGAGTTTCGGGGCTACGTCCATCTCAAAATCATGCCCGGCTCCGAACGCGACCAGGTTCTGCGCGCCATGCAACTCGCTGATCGGGTCTCGATCAACCTCGAGGCCCCCAACACCGCGCGGTTGGCGCAACTCGCGCCACACAAAATTTTCATGGAAGAACTTTTGCGCCCCCTCCAGTGGGCCGACGAAATTCGCCGGTCAATGCCGCCGCACACCACCGTCAAGGGCCGTTGGCCCTCCACGGTCACGCAATTCGTGGTGGGCGGGGTGGGGGAGAGCGATCTGGAAATCCTGACGACCACGCAATACGTCACCCGCCAATTGCGCTTGCAACGCGTGTACTTCTCCGCCTTCAACCCGGTGCGTGATACCCCGCTCGAAAACACCGCGCCCGAAAACCCCTGGCGCGAACATCGGTTGTATCAGGCCTCGTTTCTTTTGCGCGATTACGGTTTTGATTTGGAAGACATGCCCTTTGCCCAAAACGGCCACCTGCCGTTGGACGTGGACCCCAAACTGGGCTGGGCGCAGATGAACTTGCGCGAGCGCCCCATCGAAGTCAACCGCGCCGAGCGCCGCGATTTACTCCGCGTGCCCGGCATTGGCCCCACAGGCGCTGAGGCGATTCTGCGCGCCCGCCGCACGGGCAAGCTCCGCGACCTGCGCGACTTGCGCGCCCTGGGCGTGCTCGCGGCCCGCGCCGCGCCCTTCATCCTTCTCGACGGACATATGGCCGCGCACCAACCCCGGTTGTTCTAATTTACCTCGGGCCGTAATGCTATAATCTCCAGTATCGGAGACTACGGTATGAAGAGAATCCTCAAAACGAAATTGATGGGGCGCTATATTGTGAGTCACCCCAAAATTTGTCATGGCAAGCCAACTTTTCGCGGCACCCGGGTATTAGTTTCCGATGTGCTTGACCAAGTGGCGGAAGGCATGGCTTGGGAAAGTATCATTGAGACTTGGAACGATAGCATCACCAAAGCCGCCATCCGCGAAGCCGTCGAACTCGCCAGCCAGGCCCTCTTGAAACATGCCGATGAATTCATCTTGGAGCCAGCGGTGGCATGAATCTGCTCGACGAGAATATCCCCAAAGATCAGCGCCAACTTCTAGAAAGTTGGCGCGTTCACGTCCGGCAAATTGGAGTCAATGCTGGACACCGTGGGATGCAAGATGATGAGATTATTCCCCTCCTGCAAACTTTGCGCCGCCCAACCTTCTTCACGCGCGATGAAGATTTTTATCAACAACACTTGTGTCATGCGCGTTACAGCCTGATTTTTATGGCAGTTGAGAAACATGAGCTGGCGCCTTTTGTGCGCCGGTTGTTAAATCACCCGCCATTGAACACCCAGGCCAAGCGAATGGGCAAAGTCATTCGGGTGTCGAGTATGCGTTTGGCTTATTGGCAAGCCCACGAACCTGAAGAGCTATTTTTAGAGTGGGAATAGGGTATCCACAACGCAACGCTCTGCCAATTAACCATGCCAAGTTCCGCCGGGCACACCAAACCGCCCCTCACGGTTACCCTCTTCCTCATACTCGCCTGCCTCATTGGAAGCTGGCTTATTTTTGACGGCTTGCACCAGCGCATCACGGGCGACTATGTGCGGGTCGGCGGGCAACTCGGCCCCTGGGCCGGACTGGTGAGCGCGGTTGGCCTTAACCCGGTCGAGTTGGCCTGGCCTTTCGTCGTCGTCGGCAACGCGTTAATTGTTTCGGGCGTCATGCTCACTCAACGTCGGCGGTGGGCCTATCAAGTGGCCCTCCTTGGCTCGGGCCTTCTGCTCCTCTACCTTGGCCCGGGCACCCTCCTTGCTTTGGTCGCGCTGACCCTCTTGCTCCTCAAACCCACGCGCGCTTACTTCCCCTAAAGCCGCTTGCCCCCCGACCCACCTCGCTACCCCGGAGTCCTTATGCCCACCGATGCCGCCCTGCTCGCCGAAGTCCCTTTCTTTCAATTGCTCGATGACCAGGAGCGCGCCGACCTCGCCACGCAAATTGACATCGTTCAATTCCCCAAAGACCATATGGTTTGGCGCTCGGGCGACCCCGGCGGGGCGCTCTACATTATTCGTTCCGGTGAAGCCGAAGTGTTCTTTAAAAATGATACCGGCGAAAAAATCATCATAGACAAACCGAAGGTCGGGGATTTCTTCGGCGAACTCTCGCTCCTCGATAACGGCCCCCGCACCGCCTCCGTCCTCGTCACCGAAGACATGGAAGCCCTCCGCGTAGACCGGAACGACCTGGATTATCTGTTTCACCGCCACCCCGCCGCCGCCCTGGACCTGTTAACTGTCATGGGCCGCCGCTTGCGCGCCAACGCCGAGTTTATGCGGCGTACCGCGACGCGCAATGTCAATGAAGAAACCGAAGACAAGCGCACCCTCATCCAAAAAGCCGCCGACTGGATTGCGGAATTTAGCGGGAGCATCCCCTTTCTCTTCATTCACGTTGGTTTGTTTGCCGCCTGGATTATCTGGAATATTGAAAAAAATCCAGGCGCCGGAGCGAACATTTTTGGGTTAAGCGTGTTCGACCCCTACCCCTATGGTCTGCTGACCATGTGTGTTTCGCTGGAGGCCATTATCCTGTCGGTTTTTGTTCTGCTCAGTCAGAATCGGCAGGTGGCTAAAGACCGTATTCGGAGCGATATTGAATACAACATCAATTTGAAAGCCGAGTTGGAGGTTGCCCAACTGCACGAGAAGATGGACACCCTCTACGAACAAGCCATTGCTCGCCTCGAAAATATTGAAAAAGTCTTGAATAAAAAATGAGTCACCTGGCGCTGGTTGGCGGCAACGAGTTTCGCCGCGATTGCGACCCGATGGATAAAACCCTGCTTGAAGTCATGGGGGGCGTCGGCGCGCGCCTGGTCATCGTCCCCACCGCCGCCACCAACGAGAACCCGTATGTGGCCGGGGAAAACGGCATCCGCCATTTCCGGCGGCTCGGCGCACACCCCGATAAATTATTGGTGGACGACGACAACGCCAACCTACAAGACATGGCCGCCGCCCTCGATAAATTTCAGGCGGTCTATTTCACCGGCGGCGACCCGGTGTATTTGCTGGAAACCTTGCGTGGCTCCAAAGCCTGGGAGGCGGTCCAAGGCATTCACGCGCGCGGCGGGCTGATTGCCGGCTCCAGCGCGGGCGCGATGGTGTTGGGCGGCCGGATGTGGAAATTTGGCGAATGGGTGCCCGGCCTGGGGCTGGCCCCGCGCGTGGCCGTGCTTCCGCACCATGCCACCATGGCCACGCGGTGGGACGCCGCCCGCATGGCCTCCCTGCTCCCAAGCGGAATCTCCCTCGTCGGTATTGACGAAGCCACCGCGCTCCTCCTCCCCGAAGGCCGGGTGCTGGGCGTGGGGCAGGTGACGCTCTACACCCCGGCAGGCCCGCAAGTTTATGAAGCTGGAGGAACAGTGGAAACGCAGAAATTTTTGGGGGAATAGCCAGCCTTGGTCTTAACCGCCTGCCGAAGTTTTCAAAACTTCGGCAGGCTTGCAAATTACCACCCATGCCTCGCTATTTTGCCAAAGACTACCCCGGCCAGCCTTTCCGGACTTTCGATCCGCCCCACCTGGTCACTCTCGGCTTAATTGTTCTGCTCAACCTCGCGCTCGCTACTCTGCGCGGCGCGGCCCCGCCCACCCTGGCCGGGGTGCGCTACACCCTCGCGGCCATCATCCTCCTCAACGAACTGGCCTGGCATCTCTGGCATATCGCCACCCGGCAGTGGACGCTCCAGACCATGTTGCCGTTGCACCTGTGCAGTGTCATGGTCTATCTTAGCGCCTTCACGCTCATCACGCGTCAGCCGCTGGCCTATGAATTGCTCTATTTCATGGGCATTGGCGCGGCCTCGCAGGCGCTCTTCACCCCCGACCTCGGCCCCTATGGGTTCCCGCACTTCCGCTACTGGCAGACTTTTATCTCCCACGGCCTGCTCGTCAGCGTGCCGATTTATCTGACCGTGGTTGAAGGCTTCCGGCCCGAATGGTTCTCCCTTGTCCGCGTAGCGGTGGGGATGAATGTATACGTGCTGTTGGTCGGCGGGGTGAACAAAATTTTGGGGAGCAACTATCTGTTCATCGCCCACAAGCCGGAGACCGCCAGCCTGCTTGATTACCTCGGCCCGTGGCCGTGGTATATCCTCAGCCTGGAAGCGATTGGGTTCGTGCTGAGCGTGTTGCTGTATCTCCCCTTTGTCCTCTTCAAGCCCTAAGAACTTATCTCTAAACTTCGGCTGGGTTGATTAAAAAGCCAGCGTTGGGGCGGGTCTCAGACCCGCCCTTACGGGTTTAGGGATAGGTTCTAAACAAAAACCTGACCAGTCTGCAATAAGGTGACAGTCACTGGGCGTTCCGGAGGGAACGCTGTAATCGAATCTCAATGCGCTCAGTGACATTCACCTGGATAAATAGCCCTTTACTTCACCGTGAAATCAAACTTCACCACTGCCGTCGCCTCGCCACCTTGCAGGGCGGCCTGAATATAAAGCGCGTGGTCGCCCACGGTGAGATTGCTGACTTGCAAAGGCATAAACGGCCCGCCATCCAGCTTCTCGCTCAATGAGTCGTTATCCAGGCTGTAGGCGTAGGTGTACAACTCCATCCCTGTCGCGCCGAGTATGCCGACATTGAACATCCCGGGGATGGTGTTGTTCGAGAAGTCTTTGGGCAACTGCTGGAAGTTGATGGCGATGGGGTCCACCCGGAAGGCCTTCTCGTACACCTGACTCGCCACGCCGTTGGCATCCAAATACTGCATATAAAACACATGCTCGCCCAGCGCTATGGGGATGGGGCCAAACGCGGTGTTGACGAACCCGGATGAGTTTTTGCCGCTGTCGGTGTCGGGCGTGGGGTTGTCAATGCTGAACAGCAGTTGCCGGGCGTTGAAGGCTTCGGGCAAAACAATGATGAACTGCACGCCGTTGTAGTAATAGTAAAGTTGAATATCCACCGCCCCAAACGCCGCGCCCGCGCCGGCCATGGCGGACAAGTCTCTACGCGCGGCCTCCAGGTTTTTCTCGGCCAGCGCTTTGTCAATGTAATAGCGGGTGTACAGTTGCTGTTCTTCTAATTTAAGCAGGGTGGTGTAGGCCTCGGATTGTTTGGTGAGCAAGGCGTTGGTTGGGGTGGCGGCGATGGCCTGCGTGTATTCTGACCCCAATTCAAAATAGACCGGGCCAAACTGCGGAGCGCGGGCGGCCAGCGCCATCAACCGCGCCAAACGCTCGTCGCGCGTGTCCAACAGCCGGGCCAAAGTCAGCTCGAGGGCCAGGCTCGTGGGGTGGGCGGCCAGTTGGTCGCCGATCAACTGGCGAGCGCGGGCAATCCCTTCGGTGGCTTTGAGCAGGGCGGTGTATTCCGCGTAGGGGTCCACGTATTCCAATTGGAAAGTGAAGTAGCCTTCATACGCTTTGAGCGCGTTGGCTGTGTCCCCGCGCAGTTGATACAAACGCGCGTTGCTATACCACTCTTGCGGGGTTTGCGGGTTGGCGGCGATGTTCCCGCCCCCGGTTTGGAGCGCGGCAAACGACGCTTGAATATCGGCGAAGCCCTGCGCTTGGGCGGTGGCGGCCACGGCAACCTGGGTGGCGGTGTCGCCGGTGGTGGTTTTGATTTCGGTCACGTCCTCTTGCAGATTGAGCAATTGCGCTTGCACGGTGGCCACCGGCGCGATGTTCTCGGCCAGATACCCGTTCTGTGGCCCCATGGCGAACACCACTGACCAAAATCCAAAGACGACCGTGGAGGCCGAGGCAATGAGCAGTCCGGCGGCCACCGGCGAATCCCAGGCCTCGTCACCCTGTTTGCGGCGCAGGGCAATAAACCCGAACAGCGTGATGAGGGCGAACACCAGCGATAGCCCGGCGATCCACGGCGCGAAGTTGCCGAGCGGCGCAATAATGTCGCCGATGAACCCGCCGACCGTGCTGATGAGGCCCACCGGCCCGGCGGCGCGGGTGAGGGCTTTGCGTAGTTTTTCCATGATGGCTCTCCTTGTGTCTGTTAGTGATCGTCATCTTGCCGGTCTGTGGTTTCAGCCTGATCGTTCGGCCAATTTCAATTTCAGAAACACCCAGGGCGCGAGATAAAACACCCACAGTGCGGTGAGGGCGTAGCGCAGATAGCGCAAGGTCAACGCGACTGGGGTGGCGTCAGCGGGGAAAATGACTTTAAGGCCCAACCAGAAAACAAGCGCGCCCGCCACGCCGATGGCATATCGCGCGGCGCGTTTGTTCCCGGCCCCGCCCGCGTTGAATCGCGCATAGCGTGTTTGCAGAGCCAGCCCGGCCCCGAGGCCGAAGAGTAACCCAGCGGTGGTAAAGCTACCTTCCAGCGCGCGCGGGTTGATGGGGGCCGCGTCGGGTTGCGCGACTTGCACGGCCACGCTCCACCCGGCGGGGTCGGGTGTCCCGGCGAGGGCGGCGCGCGTCCCGACCATCACCGCCAGATAAATCAGCGAGATCACGAAGGCCGCGCCAATTTGCATGGGCAACGACCACTTGCTGAGGCGCGCCCCCCACCGGGCCTCGGCTTGGCCCACGCCCCACACTACGGCCGCGCCAATCACCCAGCCGCCTAAAACATCGGTGGGGAAGTGGACGCCCAAATAAATCCGCGAGAGCGAAATACCCACAATCAGCGCCCCGGCCACCCCCCAGGCCGCGCGTTGTCTGATTTGCGCCGCCAGCCCACCCCACAGCGCTACCGCATGTTGCGCGTGCCCGGAGGGGAGACCATAACTGGTTTCGTGAGCCAGAGCCTGGATGCGTGAGTTCACCCAATAAGGGCGCGGCGCATGAAAGGCCAGCTTGAAAAATGTATTCAGCATGTTGGAGGTGACCAGGATCATGCCTAACCGCACGCCGATGGTCGCATCCACGCACCAATACACCGCCGGCATGACGAGCAAGAAAAAATCTTCGGTGCCGAGGAAGGAAAAAAACTTCATCAGCCCGGTCAGGCCGGGGATGGATTGCAAGGCGAGGATGAGCGTGATTTCCCAGGACATAGGGGGACTCCAATTAACCAGATATATGTTGCAGACATTATTGGAAATAAGGCTTCATCCACGAAGGGACACGAAGAAACACGAAGTTAAAGGCTTTTTCTTAGTGTGCCTTCGGGGAGAAAAAATTATTCCCAATAAAGGCTTGTGTGTAGGTGATTATTCAGCCACCACTTGGGCTTCAATCACCATCGTCTCGTTGGTCTCACGTTTCGGCGCGAACCACCACACCAGGGGCAGGGTGAGGGCGATCAGTGCCAAACTCACTTGGAACGGCAGAGCGGTGGATTGTTTATAGAGTAACCCCGCAATGAACGGCGCGATGACCAGCGCCGCCGACGACACGGTTTCCATCATCCCAAACGCCAACCCCAACTCGGCAGGTTGCACCACGCGCCCCACCTGCGAGACGGCCATGCTCCGCGAGAGATTCCACCCGGCCTGACAGAAGAATGCCAACCCGAGCCAGCCGGGCGCGGTGGTGGTGAGTAACAAGGCCAGATAGCCCAGCATCAACCCCTGCGCGATCATAAACCCCCGGCGCGGGATGCGTTGCCCGAGCGTGAGATTTAAGATCACCGCTCCGAGCGCGGTCACGGTGCCAAACAGGCCCACATCCTCCAGCCTAAACTGGCGCACCTCCACAATGAAGTTCGGCGCGAACGGAATGCCGAGATACAACGCGTTGAGCGCGAAGAACATGAGCGCCAGAAAACCGAGAAACCGCCGATTAGTGAACAAGGGGCCATAGCGGGTAGCGCCCTGCGCGGGCTGTGAGAGCGGTTGGCGCTTGAGCAAACCAATGGCGATGGTGGAAAACACAAAGGCAATGAGCGCAAAACCAAACACCGAGCGCAAGCCGAACACGCGCGCCAGTTGCCCGCCGAGATAGGGCGAGACCATGCTCCCGGCCCCAAACCCGGCAGAGACCATGGAAATGGCGCGTTGCACACTGTGCGGGCCGCGGGCTTCGGTGATGTAGGCGTTGATAGGCGCGATGACAAAGCCGGTGAACATGTAGGCCAGCAGGCCCGCCACAAACACGGGCAGGGTGGTGGCGACGAACATGACCACGGCGGCCAGCACCCCCAGCACCCAGCCCACCACAAGGATTTGCTTGCGCCCGAAGCGGTCGGCCAGGTATCCGGCGGGGATATGCGTAATCCCGGCGGCGGTCCCCACCAACGCCAGGATGCCGCCAATCGCCACCGGGTCCGCGCCCAACTCTTTGAGATACAACGTGCGGAAATAATACGACAGCCCCTCACCCGCGCCCCAAAAAAAGAGCGCCAACGCCAACAGCCGGTTATCGCGGCTCATGGGCGGCTTCCCGACTATGTGCGCCAATAAACGCAATTATTTTGGCAAACAACTGGTCGCGCTCGGCTTCCTCAGTGATGACATGCCGACTATGCTCCAGCCAGAACATTTCCTTGTCGGGCGTGCCGAGCTGATCGTAAATGTAGGGCATATTCTCCGGCGGCACGCCGTCATCCCCGCGCGAGTGCGCGAGCAAGACCGGCACTTGAATTTGGGGGAACAACGCCGCCGTGTCGCGCAATAACTCACGGAAGTGGGGAATGGCGCGCACCGGCCAATCTTTATAGCCCACATGCGCGGCGGCGGTCACCGGGTCGGTGGGTTCAGAACTGCTTTTGGGCGCAAAGGGCATCACGTAACTCAGCGCGTCGGCATACTTGGCGCGCCAATCCATGCTCGTATACATGGGCTGGCTGGGTGTGCTCATCGCCACCACCCCGGCCACCGGGTATTGCGCCCCCAGCCGCAGGGCCAGCATCCCGCCCATCGAAAGGCCCATCACAAAAACTTTCGCGCATTGGTCACGCAAGATGAAATACCCATCGAGCGCGCTGGTCACCCAATCGCGCCAGTGGGATCGGAACATATCCTCGGGCGACGTGGCGTGATGGGTGAGCCGCGGCCCGAGCACGGTGAGGCCCTCGGCGTGGAGCGCGCTCCCGAGCAGACGCATTTCCTTGGGCGTGCCCGTGAACCCGTGCAGGAGCAAGGCGCCCATCGGGCCGCCACGATGAAAGAAGGGTTCAGCAGAGGGGATGATGTCGGGCATGGTGTGATGAGTAAAAAGTAAAGAGTAGACGGTATTAGAAATAAGATTTTTGGACACAGATAAACGCAGATGAACACAGAAAAAGCAAAAAACCTGCGTGCATCTGTGAAAATCTGTGTCCCAAAGCGTTTGGAAAATTATTTCCAATAAAATCTAGTGATTAGCGGAACTTCTTGCAGTGACCCAATCATCCAATCACCCAATCACCCAATCACCCAATCACTTGCAGTTCTCTCGGCAAACTGCTCAAACTCTCGCACCCCGCCGCCGTTACCACCATATCATCTTCAATGCGCGCGCCGCCCTGGCCGGAGAGATAAATGCCCGGCTCGATGGTGAAGGTCACGCCCTCGGTGAGTAACATCTCGTTCTTGCCGTGCATCGAAGGGTCTTCATGGCCTTCCATGCCCAAGCCATGCCCCACGCGATGCATAAAATAGTCACCATAGCCACCGTCGGCGATCACCTGCCGGGCGGCGGCATCCACACTGGCGCAGGTCACGCCGGGTTTGGCGTGCGCTTTGGCGGCGGCGTTGGCCTGCTTAACCAATTCGTAAATTTTCTTCATCTCGGCGTTCACTTCGCCAATGGCAAAGGTGCGCGTGAGGTCGGCCATGTAACCCCCATAGGCCGCGCCCCAGTCAATCGTTACCAAATCGCCGGATTGCAGGGGGCGGTCGGTCACGGTGGCATGCGGGAGCGCGCCATTGGGGCCGGAGGCAATAATCGGCGTGAACGGCAATTCCCCATCCGACCCGGCCAGAAGCGTTTGCAAAATTAGTTCGGTTGCCACCTGCCGCTCGGTCATCCCTACTTTGATTTTAGGCAAAGTCGCTTCAAGCGCTTTTTCGGCGATGACCACGGCTTGCCGCATGGCCTGCAGTTCCGCCGCGTCTTTGGTCATCCGCAAAGCCGCGAAGATTTCCTCGGCGGGTTCGATGGTGAGGCCGGGGGCGGCCGCTTCGATAAAGCGCACTTCCATCACCCGCATCCGGCGGGTTTCCACCCCCACGCGCCCGCGCAACGGCAGGGCTTGCGCGGCCTGAACGAACGCGCCCGCCGGGCCATCGCTATCGGTGTAGGTGAACCAACGCAGTGGGTAGGATGCGCCGGTTTTGATTTTCGATTCTTCGAGATTACCGACGACTAGCACCGGGTCGCCGACCTGCGGGAAGAACCCGACCGAGGGGCGTTCACTCAGGTGGAAGGATAGCCCGGTGAGATAAAACAAATTTGGCCCGGCGATGGCCACGGCATAATCGAGGTGGGCTTGGGCTAGAGCGGCTTGCAGACGTTTTAGACGAGCTGGGTACATGAGCAAACTCCTGTAAGTGTTGATGAGTAAATTGAATTGAAGAAGATTATAGCGCGAAACCTTTACGGGCTTGGATACGTATCATATAATCGAATCAGTTTAGTTGTGGCGCGAGTTGCGAACTTGAGCCACTTTATTCGGAGGTTTGTGATGAATAAAATCATGAGTTTCTTGGCCGGGGGGATGTGCGGCGCCGTGGTCGGTTCGGTGGCGGCTTTGTTGCTCGCGCCCATGTCGGGCAAAGAACTCCAGACCCAAACCCGGGACCGGTTTGACGACTTGGTGGCCGATGCGCGGCAGGCCGCCGATGAACGGCGTAAGCAATTGGAAGCCCAACTCAGTTCGCTCAAAGGCCCCCAACCTGCGCCCGCCTCAACCCCTACCAGTGGCGATTAGGCTAACGTCGCGCACCATAAACGCCTGCACCCCAGCCACGCCGGGCTTGCGACCAAGCCCGGCGTTTGATTTAAAGCGCGGGTTAATTTGTCAACGTTTACGTGCGGTGGGGGTGTTATCCGTGAGGGTGAGCGGGAGGCGGACGATGAAGCGGGCCCCGGCGCCGACCACGCTTTCGGCGGTGAGGCGGCCCTGATGCGCCTCGACAATGTCGTGGCTGATGGCCAACCCTAGCCCGAGGCCCCCCGGTTTGGCGCGCGATTTGTCCACTTGATAGAACCGTTCGAAGATGCGCGCGAGGTCGTCGGGGGGGATGCCGGGACCCGTGTCGCTGATAGAGATTTCCACGCCCGCCGGGGTGGGCGTGGCCGCGAGGGTCACCATCCCCCCGGTGGGCGTGTGTTTGAGCGCGTTATCCAGCAAGTTCGTAAAGACTTGCGCCAGGCGGTCGGCATCGCCGCTCAGCGCGGGCAGGGCGGGGGGCAGGGTGCTGATCAAGGTGACGCTTTGGGTTTGCGCGCGCAGGCTGAATTTTTCCACAGTGGTGCTTAGGATGAGGCGCAGATCGAGCGGGGTGCGGTCGAGGTTTTGGATCCCGGCGTCGAGGCGTGCGAGGTCGAGCAGGTTGTCCACGAGGCGGCGCATGCGTTCGGCTTCGGTATAGATGATGTCGGCGGCACGATGTTGGGTCTCGTGGGTGGCGGCGGCGCCATCGAGGATGGCTTGCGCGAAGCCCTGAATGGAGGTGAGCGGGGTTTTGAGTTCGTGCGAGACGTTGGCGATGAAATCGCGTTGGGTTTGTTGGGTGGCTTGGACTTGTCGCGCCATGCGGTTGAGCGATTCGCCCAGATCGCTGACTTCGGTGGGGCCAGTAGTGGGCGCGGAGTGGGAATAATTGCCTTGGGCAATGTTGTGCGCGACGGCGGACATTTTTTGCAGTGGCCCGGCGATGGAGCGCGTGATGAGCACGGCGAGCACAGCGGCCAGCCCGGCGGCCACCAAGCCCGCGCGGGCCAGGGGCCAGAAGAGGTTGTCGGTGAAGAAGGCGAGGCCGGGGAAGCGCGGTTGTTGCAGGGTGAAGACTAGTAATTGATCCGGCCCCAAGGGGCGGGTGATGTAGTCCCAGGGGCGCCCCAGTTCGTCGGGGGCCTGGCCCGTGAGGGTACCGGGAAAAGCCGGGTCACGCCGCGCGCTGGTCACATCAATTTGAAATTGCCGATTGGGGTTGGGACGCGAATCGACGAGGGGTTGGCCGGCGGTGGTGATGATGAGCACGCGCACCCCGAGTTGTTGATCGAGGCTGTTCACATAGCGCTCGAGGTTGGCGGGGTTGAGGGGGCGGGGCGGGGCGTTGGGGGCGAAGGCCGCCCGGGCCGCGTCGTTCAGGCGGGCCATGGTCTGGCGCTCGATGAGCGGGCTGTTCCTTAGGAGGATGACGAGCGCAAATCCGACGATGAGAATGACGAGCAGGATGATTAAAAGAAAGGCGGCGAAGAGGCGGGTGACCAGTGAGTTCATAAGCACATCCACCCCCAGTTTAGATACTCGATGTAAAGCGGGTGTTAACTGGCCGGGAGCAATTCAAGCTGACGGGCGCTATCCGGCAACCAGTTTGTAGCCCACCCCCGTGACCGTCTCGATATTGACGCGGCTCTCAGCCAGGATTTTGCGGAGATGGGCGATGTGCACATCCACGGTGCGGGTTTGGCCGTAGAAATCTTCGCAATCTACCCAAGCCAAATGTAAAGTTCCAACTGATGGGGAGTTGGGTCTAACCGCCTTGCAAGGTTATCATTCCGACCTATAATCCCTACACTGCACCTAACGACTCCAATGCCTTATGCCTAGTGAACTGATCCTACTGGTAGACGATGAACCCAACATCCTTGAACTCGCCAAGCTTTATCTAGAGCGCGAGGGTTTTCGTACCCTCGCCGTCGGTGATGGTCAGAGTGCCATCGACTGTGTTGCTAGAGAAGGCCCAGATCTCATGGTACTCGACCTAATGTTACCCCAAGTAGACGGATTTGAAATCTGCCGACGTATACGGGCCACATCCGACCTACCCATAATAATGCTGACCGCACGGGATGAAGATATAGACAAAATCATCGGCTTGGAATTGGGCGCAGACGACTACATCACAAAGCCTTTTAATCCGCGTGAATTGGTGGCGCGAGTTAAGGCTATTTTGCGGCGCAGTGAGTATATTTCTAAAGCCGAAAGAACTAGGCCTCTACATCTGGCTGACGTGTCTATTGACCCCGCCCGGCGTGAAGTAATGGTGGCTGGAAAGGCCGCGACCCTGCGTACTAAAGAGTTCGACCTCCTGCTGACGCTGGCGGAAAACCGCGGCATCGTGCTTACCCGCGATAAATTGATGGATCTGGTTTGGGGATTCGACTATATGGGTCAGACGCGCACGATAGATGTGCATATCGCCCATCTGCGGAAGATCCTAGTCGGTAGCAACGTTAGCATTGAGACCGTGACTGGCATCGGTTATAAATTGGTCGTTGTCTAAGCGGAAGAATTCATTGGGCTGGACGCAAACGGTGGACGGCTCGGCTCGCACTAGCCGATGCTGAATGATGCTAAATATAGAAAGGGCGGTACGCGTTCCGGAATGTGTCAATAGGAATGAGACAACTTGGCTAAGAATTTAGTGTAGATCGTC
>CAYUFY010000049.1:0-13464 GCA_964443795.1 uncultured Anaerolineales bacterium
GGGTGGCGGGGGGGGTGAAGGAATGGGGGGAGGGGGAAAAGGAAGGGGGGGGGGAGGGGGGTGAGGGAGGCAGAGGTGCGGCGGGTTCGAGGATGACAGTTGAGAGTGGGTTAAAGTTTGGGTCAAGCAAGGCCGCGCGGGCGGCGGCGGCATCGGGAACGGCGTGGGTGGAGTAAAACGCGCGGACGCGGCGCACGTCGCCGGGGACAAAATAAAACGTGGTCGCGCTTCCCGCGCCAACCGATTCGTCGGAGCGCGGAACACTACTGATTATGATGGCAACATCCATGAGACACAGGAGGTCGAGGGAACGGGTGTCGCTCACGATGTTAAGATAATCGAAATATCGGGCGCTGAGAAGTGGGTCGAAGTTATTGGCCGAGGGCAGGCCATCGAGCAAGTTGACATTGGCAAGTTGGTCTTCCCGGAGCGCGCGGGCTAAATCGGTGGGGCCGAAATTGAAGAAGGAGGCATAGCGCGAATATTTGAGCGCGTATTCATCAGAAGGATATTGGAAGAGGCGGTGGTCGCCAAGCGCGGCCTGGAGGCGCGCGGTGGAGTCGGCGGGTTGACGATAGAGGTCGGGCGGAGCGCCGGGTGTGAGGCGAAAGTTGGCGAAGAGCAGGTCGAGGGCGATGAAGATAATAACGCTCAACTGCCACACCGGGAGCAGGGGAGCAGTTGAGCGGGGGTGTAGTAGGGCGAGCAAGGCTGTGATAAATAAACCCAAGCCGAGGAGCGCGATGGCGCGGGCGATGGTGTGGATTTGCGCGCCGATGGGGGTGGTCGCCGGGACGTTGTAATAGGTCAACGCGCTAATAATGATGACCGAAACCGCGCCCGCCGCGCCGAGGCGAGTCCAATAGAGTCCCCAGCCCTGCGGTGGTTGCCAATGATCCACGCCCAGCCCGGCGAGGAGCGTTAGCGCAAAAGTGACGAGAAGCATAAAGCGCGTGGGCGCCTGAAAGAGATTGAAGGTCGGGATGTATTTATATAAGAACGGAAAGACGGGCGTGTTGCGACCGAGGGCGAGCAGGAGGAAAACGCTGAGGACGAGGGCAAGAAAGGTTGGCAGGGGAGCGCGGGAGCGCGGGGGCAGGGGAGCAGTGAAATAGCGAAGAATGACTCCAAGGGCAAGCAGGAGCGGCAACAAGCCGATATAGTTCGCGTCCTCCCAATAATTGCCATAGCCGTAGAACTTGCCAATGGCCGGGTGACCAAGCAGGTCGGGCGCGAAAAGCGTAAGCAACCGCCATGGCGAATAGGAATAAGTCATCACAAATTCATAATCAGCAGAATTGGCGCGCGGCGATTGGCGGAGGAGTTCGGCGGTGGGCAGAAGTTGTAGAGCGGCGAGGGCGAAGGCGAAGAGGATGGAGATGCTAAGAAGAAGCAGGGGAGCAAGGGAGCGGGGGAGCAGGGGAGCAGGGGTGACAAGGTGAAGGGGTGAAGGGGTGATTAAACGCCAGAGGGCCCAGGCGGCGAGGAGGAGCAGGGTGTACCAAGTGGTTTGGGCATGGCCGGAGAGGAGTTGAAAGGTGAGGCAGAAGGAGAGGGAGAGAAGGGATTTGTAATTTGTAATTTGTAATTTGTAATTTGAAGTTATTAGTCGTTCTCCAGCCAAAATTACCCAGGGCAGCCACGCAGCGGCGGCATTGATGGAAAAAAAGCCGACGCGCGCCACCAGATATTGCGAGAGGCCAAACGCTAACCCCGCCACGGCCTGCCCCAACGGTTGCAAACCCACCGCCCGCGCGAGGGTGACCATCCCCACACCCGCCCAGATGAGATGCAGGGTAACGAGCAGGCCCATCCCATAATCGTGCGGGATAAAAAGCATGAGCCAGTTCGGTGGATAGAACACCGCCGATTGATAATTGGCGATAAGCGGCGCGCCATTGCCAAGATACGGATTCCACAACGGCAACTGCCCGGCGCGCATGGTCGCCAACGCGAATTCCTGCCAGGGATAGAACTGAAAGATGGGCGTGCCCCAATACATCACCTGCCAGCCGAGGAGGAACGGGGAGAAGAGGAGCAGCGGGGCGAGGATGGGGAAGACAAACGGCCAATGCCGATTAAGCAGAGAAGCCGGGGAGCGGGGGAGCAGGGGAGATGAGGTCAAGGCACAACTTTATAAATTAGATACTCGCTGTTGGCAAATTGAAACTGCAGGTAATCCACGGCATCGGGATTGAAGTCGCCGTAGGCGCGTTCGTGCGGGCCGAAAATCACATAAGTAATCCGACCGTCGGCCAGCAATTGCAAGCGTTCCACATCACTGGTGGCCGATTGATAAAAGCGAATGACCCGCGGCCGTTTGGTTTTGATGGAGGCGGTCCACGGCTCATAGCCGATATACGCTATCAAAGGCGTGTACGCAGGCAAAATATTCCCAGTCAGATAACTACACAAAACCACTTGATGCGGTTGGGCATTCTCTCGCAACCACGCCAGGGTTTGCAATTGGGTCACCGGGCGAAAAATCGGCTCAGCCCAGCGTTGCGCGGCGCCGACACCACTCACCAGCAACATGGCCGAGGTCGGCAGGGTCAGGCTAAACACCGGGATGAGAATCCACCACCGCCATCGGCGCAAGGCCACGGTAAGGCCCCACACAGCGGCCGCTACCAGTGGCAACTGAAAGCCCTCAATCAATCGGCGTTGCATGGTGGTCGGTGTGCCATAAATCAACACCGGCACCACCAACACCCACGCCAGCGCAAACCGCGCTAGGTTGGGTTTCCGGCGCGCAAACGCCCGCCACCCCACCACTGCGAGGGCCAGCAACACCCCGTAGGCCAGCAAGTAATGCACCGGGTGGGGCGAATGCAACTGGTTAAAGGCATTCCATTGTCGTAACACTGGGTCAAGGCTGAAAATCAAAATCGTATATCCCACATACGGCGCGGACAACAGGCCAATCGCCAATAGCCGCCCCCACATCTTCCAATCCCCGACCCGCCGGGTGCGCCACCACTGTGCCAGTGTATCGGCTCCCAAAACCGTCCAGGCCGGTAATACATATAGTGGCTGAAGCAAGCTCATGCCCAACAACAAACCGCCCGCCCTTACATTCTGCCGGCGCCAATACGCCAGACAAGCCAACAGCCACAAACAACGCGCCGCCGCCAAATGTGGCAATAGATACAAAGTCAAAAATGAAAAAGCCTCCGGTGAATAGAAATCCACTGGCAATGAACCTAACAATTGAATCTGGCCCAAGCCCGCCAGCAACCACCCCACCCCGCCCCCCAGCGCCACCAATCCCAACGCCATTTGGCGTTGCCGCACGCGTGGCAAAAACTCGGCCAGAAAGCGATATGAAACAAGGAGCAACAAGAAACCTAATACCACCCGCGCCCCATGAAACACAACCAATTGTCTCGCCATTGACTGCCCCGCCAATCGCCCAAGCGCCAGATAAAAGATTAACAACAAAGCCCCCGGGCGCAGTTCCGAAGAATATGGATCGTGAAATAGCCACTCGCCTTGCGCCCCTTGCCACATATTGGCCAAATACGCGTTACTATCCTCCACGTTAATTAGAAACCCCCCAAAACGCCACTCATCCGTTTGCGAAGCAAAGCCCACGGCATAGGGCACCGTCGTAGCCGCCATCACCAGCGCGGCCAGCACCGCCACCCACACCCACTCGCGCCGGGTCACCGTCGCCATAACATTACCAACCCGACCAACCCCAACAACGAAACCAGCGCCCCGCCATATACACTCAGCGGGCGAAACTCAAAAACCACCTCATGCCGGCCCGGCCCCAGCCGCACACTCCGCAACCCATCCCCTTCAATCAAAGTCGCCGCGCCATCCACGGTAGCGCCCCACCCCGGATACACCATCTCACTCACCACCAATTGCCCCGGCCCCTCGGCCTCCACCTCCAGGCGATTGGGCGAAAAAAACGTAACCCGCGCGGGCTCGCCAGTCCCCGGCGGGGACAGACTCTCCAACGTAGTGCCGCGCCCGCGCAGTTCCACCCACGCCCGCGCGGCCTGCGCGGCATTCTCGAACACCTGCGTCCGCCCAAACGATTGCGTTAGCACCAACCCCGGCGCGACAATCGGAAATTCAGCCACCACAAATCTCACATTTAATAAACCCAAGAACCGCGCGTCTGGAATGGCCGACGTATTCGCCGTGGCGATATCATCCCCGTCCAGTGCCGGAAGCGTCACGCTATAGCCCGCCGCCTTCACCCCGCTGGCCTGCTCCACCCACTTCACTGTTGCCGCCAGCTGTAGGGGGTCAACCCCATCCACATGCTCCACCCCATCCCCCGGCGGCAAACTATACGAGGGCGAATACACGCGGAACCTCCCCGGCTGACTCGCTATCCACCACGCCGCTACCGACTCGAGCGGGCGCGGCTTGGCAACAATCAGCGTGCTATCCACACGCGCGAGGTCGAGAACCGTGAGCACCAACAGCAAGGGAGCTAGGGAGCGGACAAGCAGGGGAGAGGTGATTGAATAACGCCGTACAACGACTGGCCAAACCGTAGAGAGCAACAATTGAAGCCCATGTGCCGCAAGAATGCACATCCCTAACGCCACCACAAACCACGCCCGCGAGGGCACGCGCAACAGGCTGAGGCCGGGGAGGATACGGAACAACACGGGGAACAGCACAAAGTTCGAGCCGAGTGCAAACGCCCCGGCCACGACAATCACCCCGCCCCAAAACCATTTTCGTTGCCCGAGACCGAGCAACGCCAACACCAGCGGGATCACGCCAACATAGGTCATGTATTCATGAAGCCCACCTGTGTTCGGGATGACCAACCCCAACAAATACAACGGCGGCAGAGAAAACACCGCCGCTTCCGGCAACGTGAGCGCACTCCGATTCGAGAGCCGCACAAATTCCGCCAACGGCAAAGTGAGCACCGCTGTGAGCGCAAGAAAGATAATCAGACCCGAAGTTAGCACTTTGGGGAAGGTCACATCGAGCGACCAACGAGAAGGCTTGGTCTCGCGCGGTAGAGACTCTTCAGTCGCTTCGCTTCTTCGGAGTGACAGATATGCCCCATAGACCGCGCCCAACAGCCCGGCGTAAAACGCCCAGCGCACATCCGCCAGAAAAATCAGCGCGAGACACGCCCCAGCGATGGCCCCGCGCCCGAGGCGGGGTTCGGCCCCCGCGCGTTTGACTGCCAACAGCCAGAGCGGCGTCCAGGCCACCGCGCACACCAACCCGAAATGCCCCGCGCCAATATGCGCGACAAGTTTGGGGGTGCCGCCAAACGCGAGGCCACCCAAAAACGCCGGGAGCGCGGGCAAACCCTCGGCGCGGAGAAGATGATAGAGGCCATAACCGGCAAGGGCTAAGTGAAAAATAAAGAGTAAATTGAAACCAAAGGGCAAAGGCAGAATAAGCAACAACCAGTTAGGCGGATACCACAAGCCCGCCAACGGGTCGGCGGCAAACGGCTGACCCGCAAAAATTTGCGTATTCCATAATGGGATTTCCCCGAACTGTCTCAGTGAATCGCGCAAGTATTCTGCGTTAGGCAAGTGGCTGATCAATAAATCGGTGAATTCGGATTTGGGCGGATACGGTACGGCGTTGGGATTAAGCGTCAATGGGAGGAGATAGAGAAGTGAGAGCAGAAAGAAAATCCCAAATCCCCAACCCCCAAATCCCAACCAACTGCTGAGGCGATCACGCGCCTTAACCTCAACGGCCATAGATGGTCACCGCGCCCTGCTGAAAAACAACGCGCCACCCCGCCAATGGCGGCAACGCGCCCAGTTTGGCTTCGCGTGGGCCATAGACAACGTAATCAATCTTGTGCTCGGCGAGGAACGGTTGCGCCGGGGTCAGGCCAGAATAAAACCCCTCCACCGCCGGGCGCAAAAGATACGCGGTCACGGTCTCCATGGGGTGACCATAAACCACGCGAGCCGCGCTATACGCCGGGATATACAAGCCCAGTTCGGGGCCAGCCAGCACGCGCGCGCCAGGCGGCGTTTGAGCATCGAGCCATTCCAACGCCGTCACTTCCTCTGGTGCCAGAAAAAAACCCGGCGCGCGTGTTGCGATGAGGGTATAGACCGAAAAGCCAACCACCAAGTTATTCAGAAAAACGCCGAGGGCGAGCAGGGCCAAACTCACGGTGCGGGCCGGGGGCGCACGGCGGGGCGCCACTACTGCGGACCAGCCGCGCTCGGCGAGCAGGACAATGGGCATCCACAAGCCCAGTGCCAGCCGCCGTTGGAGAGAAAAGGGCGCATAGAGGGCCAGCACGTGCAGGCCAAACCAAAACACCAACACCATGTCCTGCGGCGACCGTCGGCGCGCGATGACCACCAGTCCCGGCAGGGTCAGCGCCAATGGCAAGCCCCCGGACACCAGCGCCTCCCACAGCGCCGGGGAGGGCGTGACGTTTTGGGCGTTCCAAGCCTGTAACACCGGATGGGTGGTCATCACCCACACATCATAAACCAACCACGGGCCAGCGGCCCCCGCTACCACCACCAGCGGCCACCAGTCCGGCCAATGCCAACGACGCTGGTGCACGCACTGCCAGAGCGTGAGGCCGCCCAACACCAAGCCGATCACCAACAATGCCAGCGGTTGAGTCTGAGCGGTGAGGGTCACGGCTAACGCCACGAGCGCCAGCGTCCGCACGGAGACCGGGGCCGCCGCCAAGCCGGGCAGAGTCCAGTTCAGAATCCACAACATCAGCGCCGCCGTAAAACAAAAATGGGAGGTCGAGAAGATGGAGAGGCTGGGGATAAACTCCGGCACGGATAAATCGGCGGTGGGTAGGCCGAGGGGCTGGGGCAGGCCGGGGATAAACTGCTGGGCAATTAAATACAGCCAGCCCAGCCCCGAGCCTAAGGCAAAAACCAGCCAAGCGCCCAAACGCCGCGCGGGTGTTTCCACAAAGCGCGCTATAAAGTGATAAGCCGAGAGGAGCAACACCGCGCCGCCCACCACCCGCGCCAGATGAAACATGGCCCACAGGTTAAGCCCTGTCCAACGCGCCAAATGACCGAGGAATAAATAGTAGGTGTATACCAAAACCCCGGCCCCCGGCTCCAGTGTGTACGGCAAGGTGAACAGCCAGTCACCGCGCCACCCCGCGCGCATCTTGGCGATATAGGAGTATGCGTCAGGCAGATTGAAAAAAAATCCGCCGAACACCGGGGGGGCGGGCACGGCATACGCCACCAGATAAAATGCATTAATCAGCAACAGGATGAGCGCGGTCAATCCCGCCACGCGCCACCACTCCGCCGGGCCGGGGCGGTCAGGGAGTTGGGGTTGGTCGGGCATAAAGCGTCGTGGCTCCTTGCTGAAAAACAACCCGCCACCCCGCTAATGACGGCAACGCGCCCAGTTTGGCCTCGCGCGGGCCGTAAAAGATGAGGTCCACTGGATAAGCCGCGAGAAACGCCGGGGGCGCAAGGCGGCCAGCGTAGAAATCTTCGAGTGCCTGCTTCTGCGCCGTGGCATTCATGGTTTCAAACGGATGCCCATAGATCACCCGCGCATCCGAGTGCGCGGGGATGAACAGGCCCGTCTCCGGGGCGGCGGCAACCAGCGGACGTTCTGCTGAATGGTCGGCCAGCCAGTTCCACGTGGCGGCTTCGTCGGCGGTGAAGTAGATTGTCAAGTCGCGTTGTTGAATTCCACCAAAGACTGAGAGCAAAATAATCGCGTTGCTCAAAACCGTGCCTAAAATAAAAACCGCGCCGACCAGTGGCCGCAGGCGTGGTGCGAGACGCGGCCAGAGCGCGCTAATACCCTGCCCCGCCAAGATGACAATGGGCATCCACAAGCCGAGTGTGAGCCGGCGCTGGAGCGAAAATGGCGAGTAGAGCGCCAACAGGGTCAGGCCAAACCAAAAAAGCGGAATCAAATCGCGGGGCACCCGCCGCCGACCAGCAACGGTAATGCCAAAAAGCGCGAGGAGCAAAGGCAATCCGCCCGAGATGAGCAACTCCCACAGGGCGGGCGAGGGCGTGAGGTTTTGCGCGTTCCATTCCCGCAAAATCGGATGAGTTGCCGTCATCCAAAAATCGTAGCCCAGCCAGGGCACTGCAAACAAGCCAACAACAGCCACGGGCACGAGATTTGGCCAGTGCACGGCGCGGTGCGAGATGATTTGCCACCCGCTGAGGCCACCCAACACCAAGCCAACAGTGAACAACCCTAGTGGTTGAGTCTGCGCCATGAGCGTCACAGCGAGGGCGGTCAGAAATAATTGACTGGGTGAGCCAGCTGCGAGGCCCGGCAAGGTCCACTCAAACACCCACAGCATGAGTGCGGCGGTGAAGCAAAAATGCGAATTAGCGAATATGGAAAGGAAAGGGATGAATTCGGCCACCCACATATCCACGGGAACTTTTTCAAGCGGGGGTGGCAGGAAAGGGGCCAGAAGGCGCAGGATAAAGTACAGCCAGCCGAGGCCGGAACCAAGCGCGAAGAGAAGCCATATCCCTAGGCGGGCGCGTGAGGTTTCAAAAAAACGGGCAATGAAGTGGTAGGCAGAAAGAAGCAAGGCGAGACCAGCCACGCCCCGGGCGAAATGGTAAACCAGCGGAATGCCCAACCCCAACCAGCGGGCAAGATGGCCGAGGAACAAGTAATAAGTAAAAATGAAAACGCCGTCCCCCGGTTCGGCGGTATAGGGGAGCGTGAAAGCCCATTCGCCGCGATAGCCCTCGCGCATTTTGGCAAGGTAGGAGTTGCCATCCACTGGGTTGAATAGAAACCCGCTAAAGACGTGCGGCGCGGGGGCGGCGTAGGCCAGCAGGTAAAGACTGTTGGCGAGGAGCAGGATGAGCGCCGTGAGAATAAAAACGCGCATCCATTCAGAGCGAGAGATCGAAGCCGACATGAGCGGGAGGGTGGGGAGGGTTTATAGGAGCGGCAGTGGTGTCTGGCAGGCGCGCGCTATATCCCCGACTAATTGGGGGGTCGCCCAAACCGCCGCATCCACTTGGATGGCGGTTGCCCCGGCGCTCAACATTGCGTGGGCGTTATCTACGGAATAAATGCCGCCCGCGCCGATGATGGGCAGGCCCAGATTTTTCTCGATGACGCTTCGCACCGTGGCGAGGGCGGGCATGAAATTCTCCGGGCTATAGAAACGCCCGGTGATGGCGCGCCCGGTGTGGTCAACGGTGAGGCGCGGGGGCGCGGCGACCGTGAGGGCATCCGCTCCCGCGCGGGCGGCGGGTTCGGCGAGTTCGAGCGCGCGCGCCAGGGGCAACCGCGCCAGGAGGGGCAATCCGCCGCGAGCCGCGCGGATTAGTTGGGCCAGTGCGTCGGGCGCAACATCATCGGTAAAGCCGAGCTCGAAACCGCTCACGCTCTCGGCACGTTCGAGTTTTTCAATACCCCGGCGCGTGTCGGCGGGCGAGGTCGCGGCCAGATGAACGATGACCGGCGGGCCGAGGCGCGCCCAATCGCCAGCGTAGTGTTTGAGGGCGCGCGTGACGCCCGGGTTCGGCAAGCCCGTGTGGATGAGGAGGCCATTGGGGAGCGCCAGCGCATTGGGCACATGCGCCGCCGTGCGCGGGGTCAGGGTCAGCGCATTCGTCACAAAACCACCGAGGGCGTCGAAATCAATCAGCCCCCGGTATTCACTGGCAAAGCCCAGGATACCCGAGGCGTTCAGCACCGGGTAGGCAAGGGCCAGGCCGCGCTTGTGGTTGGGGGCGAGTTCAATCATGCAGGGAGGAAAAATGCTGATTGCGCTGACGCGAGGCGCGCTGATTAAATCTGATTTAAAAAATCAGCGGACATCAGCGCTCTTTCAGCGTCATCAGCGTTCAACAAAACTTGTTGTCAATGATACTTCTGACTTTGTAACGTCATTTTATCTAGGGCACTCAGTTTCACTTGCACGCCGAGACCGGGGCCAGTGGGGACGGAGAGCGTGCTGTCGGGGTTGAGGACGAAGGGTTCTTCGACAATGTCTTCCGGGAAGTAACGCGCCGAGGCCGAGATATCCCCGGGGAGTTTAAAGCCCGGGAGGGAGGCCACGGCCACATTGGCGGCGCGACCAATGCCGGTTTCGAGCATCCCGCCCATCCACACTGGGATGTCGCGCGCGTGACAATAGTCGTGGATTTTTTTGGCTTCGTGCAAGCCGCTCACCCGGCCCGGTTTGATGTTGATGACGCGACAGGCTTTGGCCTCCAGCGCCCAGCGCGCGTGGTCCACCGAAGTGATGCTCTCGTCGAGACAGACCGGGGTTTTGAGTTGCGGCTGGAGTTTGGCGTGGTCGAGAATGTCGTTGTCGGCGAAGGGCTGTTCGATGAGCAACAGGCCAAAGTCGTCGAGGCCCTTGAGGTGGTCGGTGTCGGGCAGGCGATAAACCGAGTTGCCGTCCACTTGTAACAGCAAATCTGGGTGGGCTTGGCGGACAGCGGCGGTGTCGCCAATATCGCGGCCCGGCTTGATTTTGAGTTTGACGCGCTGATAGCCATCGGCCAGATATTTATCCACGACTTCGAGCAGTTTGTCGGTGGTGGACTGGATTCCGACCGAGACGCCGACCCGCACGCGGTCGCCGCGCCCGCCGAGGAGCGTTTGCAGGGAGACCCCGGCCCGCTGGGCCAGCAAATCCCACAGGGCCAGCTCCATCCCGGCTTTGGCCATGGGGTGGCCGCTAATAGGCTCGGTCGCGGCGCGGTAGGCTTCGATGTCGGCCACGTCTTTGCCCAAAATCGCGGGGATGATAAATTCATCGAGGATGAGCCAGTTGGTCTTGGTGGTCTCGTAAGAATAGCCGCAATTCTGGCTGGCGACGCATTCGCCCCACCCCGTGAGGCCTTCGGAGTGGATTTCGACGATGACGCATTCGCGATCATATTCAATCCACCGCGAAGTTTGGAAAGGAGACACATACGGTAATTTCAGATGGCGCAGGGTAATGGCTTCGATTTTCATGGCAAGGTCACTTTCGAGAAAAGGTTGGGGCAAGTGTAGCATATTCAATTTTTTCTGGACATTTGCCGGGATTAGTTCTATTATGCGCCGATGATGCCTTCAGTTCCTGCCGGTCTCAGCGCCGAAGATTTCAATCGTCTGCGCAATTATTTACCTAGCGCCCTGAGCGAGGCGCTCCAGGCCGACCGGGGCAACCCGCCGGAGCGCCTGGTGGAACAATGTCAGACCCACCTGAGCCGGGTGCTCACCTCCACGGCCAGCCATCTCCCCGCCTACCTCGTGGCCCGCGTGGCCCAAGACCCCATGCCGGGGCGCGCGCGCGGTCAGTTCGAACGCGGCACGCTCCTCTTCGCCGACATCTCCGGGTTCACGGCCATGTCCGAGCGGCTGAATCGCATCGGGCGCGAAGGCGCAGAAGAAATCACCACCGTCGTCAATCGCTATTTCAGCACCATGCTCACCCTCATGCGGGAGAGCGGCGGGCAGTTGATTAAATTCGGCGGCGACGCGCTCCTCGGCTTGTTCCTCGAACCGCCTGAAGCCAGCACCAACCGCGCGGTGCAAGCCGCCGTGGAGATGCAAGCCGCGATGGTGGACTTCGCCGAGACCAAAACCTCGCAAGGCACCTTCCCGTTACGCATGAAGGTTGGCTTGCGGCGGGGGCAATTCTTTGCGGCGGAACTCGGCAACTTACAGGGCATGGAGTTCGCGCTCTTTGGCGCGGATGTGAACGCCACCGCCGCCGCTGAAAGCGCGGCCACCGCCGGCCAGGTGCTGGTGGACAACGCGACCGCTGGATTTTTGCACGGGGCGCGCACCGCCCCCGGGCCGGAGGGCTACACGATTGTGGAAGGCCTGGCCGAGCGCATCACCGGCGTCTCGATGCCGGAAGCTGATTTACTGGCGGGGATTGCCGCCCCGCGCGTGGAAAATCTACTGCGCCTGGGGGTGTTGCTGGATGCCCTCACGCCGTACCTGCCCGCCGGATTGCTCCCGCGCCTGAGCAGTGACACGCGCGGCAAAACGCAAATCGAAGGGGAGCACCGGCTCGTCTCCATTGTTTTCACCAACGTCAACGGCCTCGGCCACACCGCCGACCAACTCGGCCCGGGCCATGAAACTGAGATTACCGAAATCCTCAACGCGTATTTCAACGCCATGGGCGATGCCTTCCGCCAATTCGGCGGCGTGATTAACAAAATTGATCTCTATGACCACGGCGATAAATTACTCGCCTTCTTTGGCGCGCCAGTCGCGCATGAGGACGACGCGGAACGCTCGGTGCGCGCCGCCTGGGCCACCCGCGCCGCGCTGGAGAAAGTGAACAGCGCCCTGCCCTCCGGCGTGGAGCCGCTGAGCCAGCGCATTGGCATCAGCTACGGCTACGCCTTTGCCGGGTACATGGGCACCGACTGGCGGCACGAATACACCGTGATGGGGGATGAAGTGAATCTGGCGGCGCGGCTGATGTCGGCCTCGGCCCCGAGCGCTATCACCACCTCCAGCAATGTCCTGCTCAAAGTGCAGGGCCTGTTTGACCTCGCCCCGCGCGGCTCGGTGATGCTCAAAGGCAAGAGCCAGCCGTTTCACCTCTACACGGTGGAAACCCCCAAGGCCGTGCCGGAACAGGTGAAGCGCGACGGGTTGCGCGCCCCGCTCATGGGCCGGGACCTCGAATGGCAATTACTGCAAGGCGTGGTCCAACAGTTATTCACCGGGCGCGGACAAATCGCCGGGGTCATCGGCGAAGCGGGAGTCGGCAAGACTCGCCTGCTGGAAGAATTACAACAACTGCTGAAGCAGAAATATCCGGGCGCGTATCGCTGGGCCGAAAGTCGCGGCCAATCGTTCACCGAGTCGGTGGCGTATGTGCCAGTGCAGGACATCGTGCGGCAGTTGCTGGGGGTGCGCCCCGATGATGGCGACGAAGTGGCCGTGAACAAAATCCGCGCGGCGCTTTTGGAACACCTCGCCCCGGGGGGACTGCTGTCCGTCCTGCCGTTTATCGTCAACTTTCTGGGCCTGCCGCTCGACGATGAATTGCGCGAACGGGTGCGCTATCTCGAAGGCGAAGCCTTGCAACGCGGCACCTTTGTGGCTTTGCGGCGCTTGTTCGAACTGTCTAGCGGCGAGGTAAATCAGCCGCTGATTATCGCCATTGACGATTTCCAATGGCTGGATCAGGCCTCGTTGGATTTTATTGATTATCTTTTGCCATTGGTGGACCGCGCGCCGATCATGCTCTTCCTCATGTACCGCCCCGAGCGCGATAAAGGTTTCTGGAAAGTTCGGGAGCGCGCGGTGCGTGAATTCACCCATTGTTTTATCGAGTTCGACCTCATGGCACTTTCAACTGCCGATAGCGAGGCGTTGCTGAAACAGCTGGTCCCAATGCAGATCTGGCCCGAACAAGTGCGGAGTGTTGTTTTAGCGCGCTCCGAGGGCAACCCGCTCTGCATCGAAGAGATGCTCCGCATCATGATTGACAAGAAATGGCTGACGCGCGACGAGGCCGGGGCCTGGCAGTTCACCGGCACC
>CAYUFY010000049.1:13564-20964 GCA_964443795.1 uncultured Anaerolineales bacterium
GAGGTGTATTACGAAAGCCAGTTGGCGCGCACCCGCCGTCAGTATCACCACCGCATCGCCGAATTTCTGGAGGAGAAACACCTGCGGGACCTGGGGGCGGAAGGCGAGGCCGACAGTACCACCGCCATGATTGCCCATCATGCTTTCGCCGCCCAGGACTGGCCGCGCGCGGTGCAGTATCAAACTCTGGCCGGGCAATATACCCAGCGGTTGTTCGCCAACACCGCGGCGATTGACCATTTCACCAAAGCCCTGCAAGCGGCTGAGACTTTCTCGGCGGAGGATACGGCCCGCCAGCGGCAAATCGCGCACGCCGCGCTGGGCGAGTTATACACCACCACCGGGCAGTTCGAGGCGGCCTTTGAACACCTGGAAAAAACCCGCGCCCTCGCGGCACAAGCGCAGGATACCGACGCGCAAGCCCGGGCCAGCCGGTGGTTTGCGCGCGCCCACGAAATGCGCGGCGAGTACGACGCGGCCCTGGAATGGATTGGTAAAGGGCTGGCCACGCTCGGAGAACGCCAAACCGCCGAAACCGTTCAAATGCGGATTATCAGCGGGTTAATTCAAATCCGGCAGGGGCGGCTGGACCAGGCGCTGGAAGAATGTCTGGCCAGTCAGAAACTGGCCGAGCAACTCAATGAAGTCGCCGGGTTGGCGCGCACGTATGTCTTGTTGGGTTTTATCAACGTGCAACGGGGCAACAGTTCCACTGCGCTGGAGCATTTTGACCAGGCGCTCTCGCTGTACACTCGCGCCGGGGATTTGGCCGGGCAGGCCACGACCCACAACCAGCGCGCCAACGCTTATTTCAACATCGGCCAATGGACGGCGGCGGATGCGGCTTACCGCGAGGCTCAAAAAGTTTTTCAACAATTGGGCGACCGCTACAATTACGCCATCACCGATATTAATCTCGGCGAACTGGCGCTCAATCAAGGTCGGTTGGATGAGGCCGTGGCATTTTATCGGTCGGCCCTACGGGCGATTGAACAGATTGGCGGGTCGCCGTACCTCGTGGGGGTGTGTCACAACAACTTGGGGGCCACGTTCATCCGGCGGGGCGATTTACCCATCGGGCGCGGACATCTGCGGCAAGCACAGGTCTCCTTCGAGCAGGCGCAGTCGCGTGACTTTCTCCCTGAATTGGAGCGGCATTTCGCCGAAGCCGCGCTGGTGGCCGGTGAATGGGCCGAAGCGGAGACGCGCGGCGGACAAGCGTTGGCGCTGGCCCGTGAACTGGATATGCAAAATGAAGTGGGGATTGACCTGCGGGTGCTGGGCGAGATTGCGCTGGCACAAAACAACCCGGCGCTGGCCACCGAGCGGCTGAGCGAGAGCCTGAAAATCCTCAACGAGTTGGGGGAGGTCTATCAGGGGGCGCGCACCCGGCTCACGCTGGCGCAACTGCATACCGCTCAAGCCCAAGCCACCGAAGCCGATGCGTTGCTTGACCAATGCGAAGCGACCTTCAAACAACTGGGGGCTGAACTGGATTGGCGCCACGCACAAGATTTGCGCGCCAAATTTTAGCGATTAAGCGCGGGGATCAATTCTCGCTCCACTCCAGCCGTGGATCACTATGCGAGAGCGCATAGAACGAGCGTCGCTGGCCCCGCAGGGTTTCGTGAAAAAAATCGGTGATGAGGTAGCCCGCGCCAAAGGCGGCTTCGAATAACTCGCGCAGGGTGAGTTTCCAGGCGCGGGCCAGCGCGAGGTCGTGGGCTTTGAGGCCCTGAAAATCGGCGGGGATTTCGATGAGGGCGGTCATCCCGGCAAAGGTCGCGGGCCGCTCGGCGGGGCGCGGCCAACCGGCGGGGCCAAAGGTCGCCGGGTTCAAAATCGTCGCGCCGGCATCGGTAAAAGATTCCAACACCAACGGCAGACGACTCCCAAACAGCCGCTCTTTCACCCGCGCCGAGGTAATCCACCAATCCACTTGAAACCGGTCGGAGGGCAAACCCGCATTCAGACCATCGGCCATGGCGCCATATACTTCCCGAAAATAGGTGCGGCACACCGCGCCGAGTTTGGCAATGTTGAGGCGGGCGTTACGTGATTCGAGCGGGTCGTAGGTCCAGGTAATTAAGCGGATGCCTTGATTGACGACAAAATCGCGTTGCGCCAGTTTGAGCCGGTAGCCGACGTTCTGGCTTTGGTAGTCGGGCAAAACGCCCATTTGGTGCGAACAGTGTTTGAGCCGCGCCATCGCCGGGCGCTCGGAGCTGGCGCTGTCGGTGCCGAGAAAGCCGAACACGAAACCCACGAGGCGGTCAGCATCAAACGCGCCGAGGACGCACCCGCCATTGTGCGCGACGGTGGTGAGCACATGGAGCGGCGTGACATCGGTTTCGGAACCGGGCCAGACGACACGCTCTATCTCTTCGGCGGCGTGAAAGTCGGCAGTGGATTCAAGAGGGCGGATGGTAAGCATGAGGGAAGGGTCGGGTATCAACTGAGGAAGTCGTGGGCGGTGAGAGCAAAAATTTGGGCGCAGTGGAGCAGATCATCAATGGCAATGGATTCGTCGGGCGCGCCCTGATTGGCGATGCGCGGGCCGAGGAGGGCCGCCGGAATGCCGCGCGCGCGGAACAGGCGCGTGTCGCTGGCGGTGATGCCAATTTCGAGGCGCGGGGTGAAGCCCAGAACAGCCTGCGCGTTGGTCAGGATGAGTTTGAACAGGGGATCGTCCGGGGGCGACCAGTTCGGCGCGGACGATTGGATGACGCGATAGCTGGCATAATCACGATGCGCGGCGAAAATCGTGTCGAGGTAAGCTGTGACCTGATCGAGCGTGAGGCCGGGAGGAAGCCGGATATCCACTTCGGCGCGGCATTCGTCGGCGATGAGGTTGATTTTGCGCCCGCCGCTGATGAGGCCGACGTTGACCGTAGGCAACGACAAAACTGCGTCGGAGACGTAAGTGAGGGCGGAGGGGTCGAAGCCGTTCGTGCCGCCGTTCGCGGCGAGGGTGGCGGCAATAGCCGGGGGCAGAGTCACCGACCAATCGCGGAAGCGGGTGATTTCGGCGAGCACGGTTTGCATACGCTCGATGGCGCTGGGCCGGTGAGAGGAAAAGGCGCTGGAACCACCCGGGCCGATGCAGGTCACTTCGATCCAGAGCATGCCTTTTTCGCCGAAGAGGACGAAGTCGGGCGAGGTCGGTTCGGCGTCAATGACCGCGGTGTGGCGCGGGTCGGTGAACAGGTCGGGGCGTTGGTCGGCGAGGAGCCGCGCGCCGTGCGGGGAGAAGTTCATCTCGTCGGAGACGGCGAGGAAGGTGAGGCGGCCGGTGAAGTCGCGGGTACGCGCCAGGGTGAGGTAGGCAAAGAGGAGCGCGGTGAGGCCGCTTTTCATGTCGCCCACGCCGCGCCCATGCAGGCGGCCATTCTCCAGCGCGCCGCTATAGGGGGGCAGACGCCAGAGCCGGGCATCACCCTCGGGGTAAGTGTCCGCGTGGCCCACGAGAATCAAGTGCGGCGTGGGCGCGGTCATCACGCTCGAGATGAGATTCGGCGTGTGGGGCTGGTCACTCACCACTTCCACCGGCAAGTTAAATTCGGCGAGCAAGTTTTGCACGAGCGCCAGCGCGGCCCGGGTGTCGCCGGGCGGGTTGGGGCTGGGGGCGCGCACGAGGTCGGCGCAGAAGTTGATGAGCGTTTCGCGGCGGGCCTGGAGGTCAGTGAGGAGGTCGGGGTGAGGCATGGGGGTCAGGGATTGATGAGGCGCTTAAATTCCGCCCACCCGTTTTTGTGGCGGAGGTAGTCAAGGGTGTTGGTAAATCGCGCGGGCTTGAGGCCGAAGTAGCGGGTGAGGCTGGTGAGTTCGCAGGTACGGCTACTGGCGAGATAGTCGAGCCAGTGGGTGGTGACGGGCGAGCGCGGCAGAAGTTGTTGCAGGAACCACGCGCCGGTGCGCAGGTAGGGCGAACGCACGGGCACCATGAGGCGCCGCAGGCCCAACCGGTCTTTGACGGTCTGGACGATCTGGCGGAAGGAGATGAACTCGGGGCCGCCGAGCGCAAGGGTTTGGTTGATGGCAGTCAGGTCACTCAGACTCCATTCGAGGCAGGTGACCAGGTCTTCGACCCACAGGGGTTGCAAGGCAGTATCGGCGCTCGTGGGCATAAGGAAAAAACCGGGACTGAATTTTAGCATGAGCGCGATGGCGTTGACGAAGACATCTTCTTCGCCATAAAGCATGGCCGCGCGGAAGATGGTGTGCGGCAAACCGCTCTGGCGGATAAATTCCTCAGCGATGCCTTTGGCTTTAAGAACCGGATAAGCGGAGGCGCGGTCGGCCCCGAGATGGGAAAGATAGACGAAGCGCCCCACCCCGGCGTCTTTGGCGGCCTCGACGAGGGCCCGGGTCCCGGCGACATCCACGGCCATCACGTCTTCCGGTCCCCCGCGCCATTCCGCGCCCGCGAGGTGGATGACGGTATCCACGCCGACGAGGGCGGCCCGCAGACCACGCGCATCGGTGAGCGAGGCCAGCGCCACCTGCACGGGCACCCGCCGGGGCAGGCGCGGCGAGTGGCGCGAGGGGCGCAAGAGACAGCGCAGTTCCAATCCGGCCTCGGCCAGGCGAGGCAGAAGCGCACGCCCCACAAAGCCGGTGGCGCCGGTGATGAGGATGGGAGTGGACATGAGAGGTTATTCTACTGGGGTGGCCAAACAGGTTGAACTGTTCAACCCCATCCTTCAGGAGCGTCGGCGTTTTGGATTGGAGACGGGAGGCACCACCGGATTTGAGGCGCGCAAAGACGAGCGAGAGCAGGAGAGGGGATGGCGCATTGCATCGGCGGACTGGGTGGAAGTTTGCAGCAACAGGGGTGTCGCCTCCCCACTTTTGGGGGAGAATTCCAATTCATAATCAATTACCTCGCGCCCATCTTCCAGCGTGACCGTATCCCACGTCATGGCCTGCAAGACCCGCCCGCGCAGCCTTTTACGCTCCACTGCCAAGTCAGGACACTTCAAGGGTTCGCCACAGCAATAACAGAGCAACGGGAATTCATGCCGATTTTCAAAAACATAGTAAAGCGTCTCCGCGCGTTGGATAACATCGGCGATTTTTTGTCCCCCAATGCATTGGTCCACATATTCGGCCAGACAATGGGGCTTCCCATTGATGGTCAAAATGGGGAAGCCATCTCGTTCACATTTAGCGAGCGCGGTGGTCATGGGTTTAGCCTTTTCACAGTAACCCGACTCGCTTGAGCCGATCCTTGAACGCCACGCTTTTCCCATAGCGTTCGAGAATGGATCGGAACCGCTCGCTAAAGCGCGGCTGTCTTTGCTTATAATCCGCCATGTCGCGCAATTCCACCAACAGGCGCGTGGCTTCGTCATAGGCGGCGGCGCGCTTTTCTCCCAGCAGGTTTTCGATATGCGCCCAAGTGGTGTCCTCATCTTGCGCCAGTTTTTCCAGCCGTTGCAGGCGCTGGCGTTCGGCGGTTTTGCGGGCCTGGCGTTGTGCTTCAGCTTTGATTTGCTCGGCCTGCTCAGATAATTCACCGCGCGCGCGCGTCGGGGGCGCGGAGGAGGCCGGTTTTCCCCCGCGCAATTCGGTGAGGCGCTTTTTTAGGGACAAGACCGCACTGGCCTCACCGCGCAGAATTTGTTTCAGATAAGTTTCGCACTCTTCGCGGCTCAAGCGCGCGAGCGCGGCCTCGAGGTCAGGTTCGGGCGTAGCTTCGGTCTGAGGGCTGGCTTTAGCGGCGGCGGAGATCAGGTGTGAGTCTATCTCAAAAAATTCTGCGAAGGCTTGCAGACCGGCATTGAGTTTTTTCAGGCCAGCCGGCACGGGTGGTTCGAGTTCTTCTGCCTCGTCTTCGGGGTCATTCCGCGCGGCGGCCCTAAGCCAAGCGAGATACAGCACTCGCAGATCGCCTTGCAGGAGTTGGTCGCGCAGGGGGGTCAGTTGGCCCAATATCCGGCCCGATTCGACCCAGTCCGAGAAGCCGGGGTCTTCATCCAGGCGAAATTCGAGGACAAAGTATTTCCCGTGTTTTTCAAGGACAGTCACATCGTCGTACAGGTACGGTTGAATAGCCTCCACGTCCACCAAATTATGGGGCAGGCGAAACATGAGGGTGCGGGAGCCGAAGTTTGAGTCGTATAAAAATGCGTCGAAGTATTTCAATAGCACTTTTTGGGGGTCGTGCTTGAAATCGCCCCACGAGTAAGTGACCACCGCCTGGGTGGCCGTGACCACCTCCATGTGGCTGGACAGTTCGTTGACCTCGGCCTGTTCTCGCTCGCTGAGGGGGCGATCAATGGTTTGCCATTCGTAGTATTGGTATTCGCTCATCGGTTTATTACTCTCCTATAAACGCGCTATCCAGCACAGACGGCAACAACGTCCGCCTACAGCGCAACGCCTCCCCCGTAGCGGACTGTAACTTCTGCAGCGACGCCAGCCGCGCTTTTCGATGACTCATTTTTGTCCACCTTTCTTTTCCAATGTTGACGCAATCGCAATGTGAAAATCGTTTCCTATATCTGTTACTTTGTACTCCATAATCATTCTTGTAACGTTGGGAAATAACTTTCTTTTTCTTTCCATAAGTTCTGTAAGCAAAGCCACTGTATCAAAACGATCTTCCATCTTTCCAGGAATGACATCCACGATTTTGCCAAGCGCCTCATTCCTTTGGGCTTCAGGCAAAATAGATGTGTTCCATGCAAGGCACGCAAAAGTGACAAGGTTGTTAAATGAATTGTAGTCAGGCGCATCGTTTGCGTACGGCTCGATGATTTGCGATATGGCATCTGACATGCTGATTTCCCCTTCTGGGTTAAACAGAAATTTATCCGTCCTTCCTTTTGAGATTACTTTGTCAGCCAAGGCTTCTAACATTGAACTGACGCTTTTCTTTTTTCTTTTTCTCGCCATCACAACTCTCCCTTAAACGCCCTATCCAGCACGGACGGTAACAGCGCGGACAATTCCTCCCCCGTAGCGGACTGTAACTCCCGCAACGCGTTGACCATCGCCATTATAGGTTTATATTGAAGTGGGTTCATGATTACTTCAACTTCTTTTCAATCAAATCCCAACGATTTACATATTCGCTCACATCCCAACCTGTAAATGATTTATAGGGCGGCAAGGTTACTGTTCGCACTTTGCTGTCATTATGCTCTTGACCTTTCTTACCTGGAGCGTCGAGCCAGGCACGATGAGCCTTACTGATTTCTCTTGCCATTACTGATGATGGGATGATGTAATAAACAAAATTTGCCTTACTTTCAGGTTCTGGTATGCCACCAAGTGCCCAAAAGAAATTCTCGCCAAAATCCTTTTCTGACTTCATTCCGACACTACAAGTACGCCCACCAGGTACAAAGGTTTTTACTTGAATATGAACAAAGCGCGTTCCTTCAATGTTACTG
>CAYUFY010000050.1:0-8942 GCA_964443795.1 uncultured Anaerolineales bacterium
GAACGCTGGGACGGGCGCGGCTACCCCACCCGCCTCGGCGGCTCCGACATCCCCATCGAAGGCCGTTTACTGGCGGTGGTGGATACCTATGATGCCATGACCAGCAACCGCCCCTACCGGCGCGCGCTGGCCCACGAGATCGCCATGAGCGTCATCCGCAAAGGCGCGGGCACCCAGTTCGACCCCCAAATGGCCGACGCCTTCATCGCCCTGCAACGCCGCCTCCGCAAAGAGGACGAGTCCGCCTCCCCCAAAGCATGAGCCGCCGTGACCGACTCAGCCTCGGCCTCAGCCTGCTACTGACTCTTTTTATAATTGGATTACTGGGGGCCTGGCTGGCCCAGCCCGTGCCGGCCTACCCGATCAGCCCGGCCACCCCGCGCTTTGAAGCCGACCGCGCCCTCGCGGATGCCGTTACCCTCGCCACCGCCTATCCCGACCGGGTGGTCGGCTCCCCCACCAGCGCCCGCGCCCGCGAATGGATCAGCGGCCGTTTTGCAGAAATCGGCCTATCCGTCGAAACGCTCCCCTTCACAGTCACCGTCGCCTCCGAAGCGCGGGCCGGAGTCCAAGTGTGGGCCACCGCCCCCGGCGAGACCGATGAAATCATCCTCATCACCGCCCACTACGACGTGCCACAAACCGGCATCCCCGGCGCCGCCGACGATGCCTCAGGGATTGGCACCCTGCTCGAACTGGCGCGGGTGCTCGCCGCTGAACCCCACCACCGCACCTATATCTTTATGGCCTCCGACTCGGAGGAATACGGCAGTTTTTGGGGCGCCAAAAACTTTATCGAACGCTTTATCAATCGCGCGCCAAATGACCCGCTCCTCGCGCTCATCAGTCAATTCGCCCCGGCCCCGGCTCAGCCGCCGCTTAACGTGGTGGCGGTCCTCGACCTCGACTATTTGAGCGCCCGCGACTTGAAACGCATCAACTTAAGCAGTGTGGGCTTGCGCCGCGGCTACACCCCGCTCTGGATGCGGCAAATTGGTTTGGGGTCAATCGAGGCCGCCGGGGCGCAAGCGGCCGAAGCCGATGGCGCGCTCGAATATCTCTATCGCGCCGTCCCCATCGGGGCCGCCGATTATGCCGCTTATCTCCGCGCCGGAGTGGCCGCCATCAACTTTGGCGGTGAGCCGACCGACCCCGAAAACTGGCTGGCCGAATATCACACCGCGCAAGACACCCCCGACAAACTCACCGCCCCGGCGTTTGCCGCCTATGGCCGCGCCGCCGAAATTTTTGTCCGAAGCATGGACGAGTTGGCGGCGCTCCCGGCCAATACGCAGACCTATTGGCGTCTCGACCACGGGCGGTATCTCACCAAAAATGTTTTGGATTTATTGCAACTGCTGGTTTTTGCGCCGCTGTTCCTCGCCACCTTTTGGGCGTGGCGCGCGGCCCGGCCCCGCTGGGACGAATTGCAACCCGAGCTGACCGGCTTTCTGGCGCTGGTCATTATTGGGCTGGATGGTTATGCGGTGGCGTATTCACTGGTGCGACTCGACTGGCTCCCCGGCTACGAGATGTTCCCGGCCAGCCCGCGCGACCCGTTTTTGTTGCAACCCACGTGGTGGGCCGTGGCGGTGATTTATGGCACTATGGCGTTTATGGCCTGGTACAGCCTGCGCCCGTTTCGGGGCTGGGCGCGCCTGGCCGACGTGCTCAAAATTCCTCATCAGCATCGTCGCCTGACTTTGCTCCTGCTTTTATCTGGCCTAATTCTGGTGGTGTGGTTTCTGAACGGTTTCGCGGCCAGTGGTTTGCTGAGCCTCGCGGCCTACGCCTGGATTTGGATTGAGCCGCATGAGCAAGTTTGGCGCAAGGGGCTGAATGTGGTTTTGGGCGTGGCTGGCGCGTTACCGTTCGCCGGGGTGGTTTACTTTTTCGCCGCTAATTTCCCCATCGGCCCGTGGTGGTGGTATCTCACCCTGGGGGCCGCCTATGGGTTGTTTCCCATTGTCGGGGTGGTGGCTTTTTGCATGGCGCTGGCATTGCTCCTCCGCTTTGTGCAATATGGCCTGCGCGACGAATGACAGCCAGGCCGGAGGGGCGAGCCCTTTACGTCATCTGTCATCGGATATATAACCCTTTGACACTTTGACGCCCTGAAAATGGTGATAAAATTCCCGGCGTTCCCCCCCTTTAGGAGACCCCTCCCCATGACTGCTCTTGTTTCCGGCTTTATAGAAGGCTTGCTCTATCGTGGCCGTGAAGGCCATCTGAGCTACATTGGCCACCGGTTGGCCGGCCTCGGCACGTTGTTGTTCCTCGCCATTCACATCGTGGATACTGCTACGGTCTATTTCGCGCCCCACTTGTATGCGGAGGCCATCGGGATTTATCGCTCGACCCTTTTCATGGTGGGCGAGATCATGCTGGTGGCCGCCGTGTTATTCCACGGGGTCAACGGGCTTAAAATCATTCTCAACGACACCTTCCCCCATTGGTGGAAAAAACACACCGAGCGCAATGCGTTCTGGCGCGTGGTGGTGGTGACGGCGGTGTTATGGGTCGGCCCCGCGTTCATCATGGCGCGCAGTCTCTATCTCAATAACATCTGCGGTTGCCCGCCGCCTGAAACCCCGGTGAATGTGGCGGCGATTAATAACTTTTCCCTGATTTCCATCCCGATTGCGTTTGTCGTCATCATCGGCGTCCTGGCATATGGGGCTTCGACCCACACGCTCACCGTGCCGCGCAGTGTCACAGTCCCCGGGCGCACGTTTGAGACTTACTCCTGGCTGTTCATGCGCTGGAGTGGCGGGGTGCTCATCCCGCTGGTGTGGATCCATGTTTTGATCCAGGACGTGCTGGTGGGCGTGCACGCCATCAACCTGGATTTTGTGGCTTTGCGTTGGGCCACGCTGGGCTGGCGGGTGTATGATATGGCCCTGCTGGCGTTTGCGTTTGGGCATGGCATGAACGGTCTGCGCGGCATTGTGGATGACTATATCAAATCCCCCACCTGGAACCGGGTGTTCAACGGGCTGGTGTGGCTGGGGTGGTTGGTCATCACCCTCATCGGCGCGGCCTCCATTATCGGCGGCGTGAGCAAGTAGCGAGATAGAGTTAGAGTTAGAGCGTGAACCAGTTGATAGATGACCGGGAACGACTCGTGGCCGCTTTACGGGAACGGGGGGTGGATTACTTAATGCCCAGCGATGCGGAAGGTGAAGCGGTTTCAGATGAAACCCTTATCGCCAGTCTAGCGGCGAGTGATGACCCTCGCCTCCGGCAAAGTTTGATAGCCTTATTCTTGGTGCAACCCCACTTGGCACCATGCGTTTTGAGTCTACAGCGTGAGCTAAATGGGTTAGCCGCCAAAGAGTTGCAAGCCCATTATGCGGCGGCCGTTTATCTGCGCGCGATGTGGGAGGCGCGGTTGGGCCGGTATATAGCGCCTCTGAGCGATTTGCCTGACTACTTCTCACAAGGCTTAGGTTTACCCGCTCCGGAAGCCTTGCATGGCAAAATGGGTTTGCACGCCCTGGCCGAATGGCACGCGCAACATTTGCCTTATCGAGCCAATCATTTATCGGAGTATCTGGGGGTCGTGGAGATGCTATTTGAGAGTCTGAAATTAAAGGCCCGTCGGAATGCCAAGCCGTCAGCCGGTTAACCGTGAGCGAATTGAATTTTTCTTGAGACGTTTAGGCGACAGTTATCGCTCGCCCGGGCGCTTGTATCTCGTTGGTGGAACAACTTTAGTCTTTGAAGGCTTACGACAGCAAACTTTGGATGTGGATGTCGTCATTGAGATTGCGCCGGAAAACCACACGGCGTTTATTCAAACTTTGCGCCAGCTCAAGGAAGAACTTAATCTGAATATTGAAGAGGCTTCCCCCGGCGATTTCATTCCCCTCCCCAGCGGTTATGCCAATCGGCACGAATTCATTGGTCGCTATGGGCAAATAGATGCCTTTCACTTTGATTTGTACAGTTTGGCCTTAAGTAAGACTGAACGGGGCCGTCGTCAGGATATTCTGGATGTTCTAACCCTCCTGCGCGCTGGTCGTCTGGAGTGGTCGAAACTGACGCAATATTTCGCGGAAATTTTGCCGCAGATGGGCGCACATAGTTTGCGGCAAGACCCAGTTGAGTTTGAGCAAAATTTTCGGGACCTGGAACAGCAATGGCTCTCCAGCCCCGACGCTTCGGGAGAAACAGAGTGACTCAATTTCATCAATTCGATGCAGTGATTGTCGGCGCGGGGGGCGCGGGCCTGATGGCCGCCCTCCACGCTTCCCAGTCGGCGAAAGTGGCGGTGATTTCCAAGTTGTATCCCACCCGGTCACATACCGGCACGGCGCAGGGTGGCATTGCGGCGGCGCTGGCCAACATGGAAGAAGACCACTGGGAATGGCATATGTACGATACCGTCAAGGGCGGTGACTACCTCGTGGACCAGGACGCCGCCGAGATTTTGTCGCGCGATGCGATTGAAGCCATTGTCGAACTCGAGCATATGGGCCTGCCGTTTGACCGCACCCCCGAAGGCAAGATTGAACAGCGGCGCTTTGGCGGGCACACGGCCAATTATGGTGAGCGCCCCGTGATGCGCTCGTGCAAATCGGCGGATCGCACCGGCCACATGATTTTGCAGACGCTCTACCAAAATTGCGTCAAGCAAAAGGTCAACTTTTTTGATGAGTTCTTTGTGGTGGATTTGATCTTGGAGCGGAATATTTGCCGGGGCGTGATCGCGGTGGAAATTGACACCGGCGAATTGCATGTGTTCCACGCGAAGGCGGTGCTCATGGCCTCGGGCGGGTTCGGCAAAATGTTCCGGGTCACGTCCAACGCGCACTCGTTAACGGGTGACCCGGTGGCCGCGGTTTATCGGCGTGGGTTGCCGCTGGAGGACATGGAATTTTTCCAATTCCATCCCACCGGAATGTATAAGCTCGGCATCCTGCTCTCGGAAGCGGCGCGCGGCGATGGGGGGGTGTTCATCAACGATAAGGGCGAGCGCTTTATGGAGCGCTATATGCCCACGATGAAAGACCTAGCCCCGCGCGACGTGTGTTCCCGCTGTATTTATCTGGAAATTCGCGATGGGCGCGGCATTGGCGGTAAGGATTACGTGTATATTGACATCCGCCCCGAGACCATCAACAAATATAAAAGCGGCCCCGGCGGCAAAGATGTGACCGCCGAGGAACTGGAAAAGAAACTGCCGGACATCATCGAGATGATGCGCGTGTATCAAGGCGTTGACCCCATGAAGGCGCCGGTGCCGATCCAACCCACCGCACACTACGCCATGGGCGGCATCCCCACCGATAACGACGGGCGCGTGATTATGGACGAGAAGAACACGCCGGTGACGGGCTTGTTTGCGGCGGGCGAGTGCGCGTGCGTCTCGGTGCACGGCGCCAACCGGCTCGGCACGAACTCGCTGGTGGACCTGGTGGTTTATGGGCGGCGGGGCGGTAAGGCCATGGCGGCGTTCTGCAAGCAAGCGGCGTTCGCCAACCTGCCCAAGAACCCCGAAGAGGAAGTGCACGCCGAACTGGAACGCATCCGCACCAACGTCGGTAACAAACGCGAGAGCGCGCGCCTCCGCCAGGAGATGCAGGACGCGATGATGGATAACGTCAGCGTCTTCCGCACCGGCCCGATGATGCAGAATGCGCTCACCAAAGTGCGCGAACTCAAAGAGCGCTTCCAGACGATTGAGATTGACGACAAGGGCAAACGCTTCAATACCGATTTGCTGGAAACCTTTGAACTGGGGTGTTTGCTGGACCTGGCCGAGGTGACTGCGCTCTCCGCGTTGACCCGCACCGAGAGCCGGGGCGCGCACTCCCGCGAAGACTATCAAAAGCGGGATGACGCCAACTGGCTCAAGCACACATTGGCTTATCACAAAGGCCCCAGCGGCGCCGGCCTGACCACCAGCGCGATTGATTTCAAATACAAGCCGGTGGTCATCACCAAGTTCGAGCCGAAAGAAAGAAAATACTAATTTGTAATTAGTCATTGGTAATTACCAGTTACTAATTACGTTGCTAAAACGAGGCGATGATGAAAATCACCCTGAAGATAAAACGCTTCAACCCAGAAGTTGACCAGGCCGCCCATTGGGAAGAATATCGGGTCACGGTTGAGCCGACGGACCGGGTGCTGGATGCCCTGCATCAAGTGAAATGGTTTCACGATGGCACGTTGACCCTGCGCCGCTCCTGCGCCCACGGCATTTGCGGCTCCGACGCGATGCGGATTAATGGCCGCAACGCGCTGGCGTGCAAATTACTGATGAAAGATGTCGTGGAAGACGACGGCGTGGTGACGATTGAACCATTGCTGGGCCTGCCGCTCATCAAAGACCTGATTGTGGATATGGAGCCGTTCTTTGCCCATTACCGCTCGGTCATGCCCTTTTTGGTCAATAACACGCCGGTGCCCGAAGATGGCCGCGAACGGCGGCAGACCCCGGAGGCGCGCGAGCGGTTTGACTTCGGGACGTGGTGCATCTTGTGCGCCGCCTGCACCACCTCCTGCCCGCAATTCTGGAGCAATGGCGACTATGTCGGCCCGGCGGCCATTGTGCAGGCCCACCGGTTTATCTTTGATGACCGGGACCAGGCGGCCGGGGAGCGGTTGGAAGTGTTGAATGAACAAATGGGGGTGTGGCGTTGCCGCACGGCCTTCAATTGCACCGAGGCTTGCCCGCGTGAAATTCCGGTGACCCAACTAATTGGCGAAGTTAAGAAGGCGCTGGCGACCGGCAAACTGGATTAGCCCCGCCCCTATTGACCATGCAACTCGTCGGCCTCGATTTTCCCCGCAAACCCGTTATCCTCATCGCCGATGATGATTGGCTTAACCGTGATGTGCTGGAGACCTATCTCAAGCATATGGGGGCGGAGGTCATCACCACCGGTGATGGCTTTGCCGCATTAGAGGCGGCGATTAAAACCCCGCCCGACCTGATTCTCACCGACTTGCAAATGCCGCGGATGGACGGGATCGAGGCTTGCAAACACCTGAAGGCCCACCCTGCCACCCAATTTGTGCCCGTGGTGATGGTCACCGCCATGGAAGGCGATGCCGATAAATTGCGCGCGATCGAAGCCGGGGTGGACGACTTCATCCCCAAGCCCTACTCCGCGGTCATGCTCATGACGCGGGTGCGCGCGTTGCTGAAAATCAAGCAACTTAACGATCAGGTGCAGGCCCGCACCGAGCTACTGCGGCGGGTGCTCAATCGCTATGTCACCGAAGAGGTGGTGCAAACCATCCTCACCGATCCGGAAAAGCATTTGAAATTGGGGGGCGAAACCCGCCCGGTGACGGTACTCTTTGCCGATATCCGTGGTTTTACCAGTTTCACCGAAAAGCACACTGCCGCCCAGGTGGTGGAAATGCTCAACCGCATCTTCTCCGCCCTGACGCAGGTGATCCGCGACAATCAGGGCACGCTCGATAAATATCTGGGCGATGCCATCATGGCTTTTTATGGCGCGCCGGTGGCTTACCCAGATGACACGCTCCGGGCGATGCGCACGGCGCTGGGGATGCAAAAAGTGTTCGGGGAACTGAAGGCCCAACTGGGCCTGGAAGTCTCCGGGCTGGGCATCGGTTTGCACTCTGGTGAGGCCACCGTGGGCAATGTCGGGTCGGAAATCTTGATGGATTACACGGTCATCGGCGACACGGTCAACGTGGCTAAGCGCCTCACCGAGGACGCGCCGGCTGGTGAGATTTTGATCAGCGAGACCACCTATCGGCAGGTGCAAGCCCAGATCATTGCCGACCCCCTGGATACCCGCCCCATCCGCGGGCGGGCCGAGTCCATTGCGGTCTACGCCCTGCGGGGGTTGCGCGACGCCTGACCTTCCCGCCTCCCAAAATCGCGTATAATTAACTTATTGCCCCCGTAGTTCAACGGACAGAACAGAGCACTCCTAAATACTTGGGCTCCGGCGAGGAAACTGGTCGGATGCAAGCAGTCAAATTCGGAGGAATCTACAGAGAGAGAAAACCGTGGTCGAATTCCCAATGATGATTTGGGCATAAGCAAACCAAATTCTGAAGGGAATTCACTTCTGAAACCAATGCGTTATCCGGAAATTCAGAGATGCCGCGCTTGTGGCAAATCTCTACATGAGTTGAGTAGCCACAAACTTGACAACTAAGTGGCAAGCCTAAACGCCGGTAAGCCTGACGTGCCAATTGGCGAATGCGGGCGTTGACCTGATGTTTGGAGCGGCTTCGGATAACCCCAATGGTAGTTTGGCTAGTTATTGTTCCACGTAATATGTGCTTAGCGCAAAATTTGCGCCGATAACCAGCCTCTGCCCCGCAGATGTCGCAAAAGAAACGCCTCCGGGTTCTTTTGGGTTTTAGCCGATTGTTGAAGCTAATTGAGCATCTTCGACTACAGAATTTTGGGTTTGCAGTTTCAGACCTGCAAGTTAGACATAAATTCATATCTCTCCATGACCATTCCGAGCCAAGCCGCGAAAACTAGTTGTTTAGGACATTTTATCAAAGACAACAGTTTAACGTGGAAGGTGTAGAGACTAGACGGCTGCCACCTAAAGCGATATTGCTAGGGTGAAGGTATAGTCCAGGGAGTTGGGAAACCAGCACAAACCAGAAGGCTCTAATGTGGGTTCAATTCCTGCCGGGGGCACTGGCAGGTGGGGACACCTTTTCCGCGCTACAAGCGTGGGCGGGTGAAAAACTCGATAAAATTGGGTCTTGCATTTTTTGAAAATTGTAGTATATTAACTGTCGACAAGCCTCTGGGTGCCCCCCTCACCCGGGGGCTTGTCATTTAAAGTGAATGAAACGCGCCCGGCTAATCAGCCGGGCGCGTTTGTTTTAGCGGGCTAATTCGCGCAGGACAATCACCAGCTTGTCCACTTCCGCGTGGGTGTTGTAATGCGCCAAACCCACGCGCAATAAACCGCCTTGATCCTCCA
>CAYUFY010000050.1:9042-20799 GCA_964443795.1 uncultured Anaerolineales bacterium
TTGGGATTTGGCGTTTCTTTTCCCACCCATTCAAAATATTCCATCGCCCCCAGGGTGCCAGCGATACCCTCGTGGTTTTGGGTGCCGGTCTCAAACTTATAGGGCGGTTTGTTGTCGGCGGGGCGCACTTTGAAGGCGCGGAGTTCGTCGAGCAGGTTATATTTGCCATAGAGCACACCCACGTGCGGGCCAAAGAATTTATAGGCCGAGCAGGCTAGAAAATCGCAATCCAGCCCCTGTACATCAATCACCCCGTGGGGGGCGTATTGCACCGCGTCCACAAAACATTTGGCCCCCGCCGCATGCGCCATGCCCACAATGCTCTGCACATCGTTAATCGTCCCGACCGCGTTGGAGGCGTAGGCCACCGCCACTAGCTTGGTTCGGTCGGTGAGTTGAGCTTCAAAGTCTTTCATATCGAGGGTGCAATCGCTCTCGCGAATGTCCACGCGGCGGACCACCGCCCCCACGCTTTCGGCAATCGCCACCCAGGGCGCCACATCCGCGTCGTGGTCGAGGCGCGTCACCACCACTTCATCGCCCGGTTTCAGGTCGCGCCCCATGGCTCGCGACAGCGCAAAGGTCAGGGTGGTCATGTTCGCGCCGAAGATAATCTCATCGGGCGAGGCCGCCCCGAGGAAATCGGCCACCGCCGCGCGGGCTTCGTGTAAAATCATGTCTGACTCCACCGCGGTTTTGAAGACCCCACCCTTGTTGGCGTTATGATGAATGAGATAATCAGTCATCCGCTCCAGCACCGGGCGGGCGATTTGAGTGCCGCCGGGGTTGTCGAAAAAAACGGCCCCGGAGGCCAGGGCTGGGAATTGGGCGCGGATTTGGGAAAGGTCGAGGGGCATGAGAAACTCCGGATAGAAGAGGGTAGGTTGTAAGTGAGTAAGGGTGTCGGTGACTAAGGTTAGCGCTTAAGGTCACCGACAGATACCCACGCTCCCATACTCTACCCGGTTGCAAACAAGTCGTCAATCATAACCATGGGCGAGTTGCCAACATGGCGTGAGAGTCATACACTACAGGCACTTTACTGGAGGCTAAATGTCGGATTTGGATCTTGCACCCTTGCGCGCGGCCCTCGCGCCACTGGCTTCACAGGGCCGAACTGCTCTCTTGCCCGCTTTGCACGCCGCGCAAGCCCTCTATGGGCATTTGCCCGAACCCGTGGCCACCGAGGTGGGCCGGGCGTTGCGCGTGCCTTTGGCCGATGTGTATGGCGTGATTGATTTCTATTCGATGTTTTATAAGACGCCGCAAGGCCGGACGATGATCCGGGTGTGCGGCGACCCGGCCTGCGCGCTGGCCGGGAGCGAGGCCGTGGCCCACGCGGTGTGCCGCCACCTCGGCGTGGAACCGGACGCCATGACCGCCGATGGTCAATTCACGGTGGAGCACGCGCCGTGCCTGGGGTTGTGCGAACACGCGCCCGCCGTGTTGGTGGGCGAGAAAGCGCTCGGGTCCGCCGACCCCGCACGGGCGCAGGAAATTTGCGCGGGGGAGGGTGACCGCGCGGGCGGCGTAGTCGCCGGGGATGTGCGTCTCCTTACTGCGAACTGTGGTCAGGGTCAACCCACGTCAATTGCCGATTACCAATTGCATGGCGGTTACGCGGCTTTGAAGAAAGCCTTAGCGCTCTCGCCCGAAGCCGTTATCGCGGAAGTCAAAGCCGCCGGGCTGGTAGGGCGCGGGGGCGCGGCGTTCCCGACGGGCGTGAAGTGGGAAGGCGCGGCCAAAGCGGCAGGGCAACCGAAATACGTCGTTTGCAATGCCGATGAGTCGGAGCCGGGCACGTTCAAAGATCGCGTGCTGTTGGAGGAAGACCCGCACCGCGTGCTGGAGGGTTTGATTATTTCGGCGTATGCCATCGGCGCGCACAAAGGGTATGTGTATATTCGGGGCGAGTATCCGTATGCGTTTGGGGTGATGGGCGCGGCGGTGGCCGAGGCGCGGCAGGCCGGGCTGGTGGGGCAAAACATCTTAGGCTCCGGCTTCGATTTTGAAGTTGAGTTGCGGCTGGGCGCGGGCGCGTATATTTGCGGCGAGGAGACCGCGCTGTTTGAGTCCATCGAGGGCAAGCGGGGTTTCCCGCGCGTCAAGCCGCCGTTTCCCATCACGCATGGTTTGTTCAACCAGCCGACGGTGATTAACAATGTTGAGACGTTGTGCAATGTGCCGTTGATTGTGGGGCAGGGCGCGGCAGAATATCGGAAGATTGGCACTGAGAAATCGCCGGGGCCGAAGTTGTTTTGTGTCTCGGGGCAGGTACAAAAGCCGGGGCTGTACGAAGTGCCCTTCGGCGTGACCATTCGGCATTTGCTGGAATTGGCGGGTGGGTTGCGCGCGGGCCGCCACTTGCAGGCCATGTTGTTCGGCGGCGCGGCGGGCGCGTTTGCCACCGAAAAAGATTTGGACGTGAAGTTGACCTTTGAGGATTTGCGCGCCGCCGGGTTGCCGCTCGGCTCGGGGGTGGTGATGGTCTTCGACGACACTGCCAACCTGCGCGATGTGCTCCGGCGGCTGGGCCAGTTCTTTGCCCACGAAAGTTGCGGGAAGTGTTATCCTTGCCAACTGGGCACTCAACGCCAGCATGAGATTTTGGACCGCGTGGCCGCGGGCCAACCCCAACCCGGTGATGCCGCGCGGCTCGCCGATGTGGGCTGGACCATGACCGACGCCTCGCTCTGTGGTCTGGGGCAGACGGCGGCGAGCGCGGTGCTGAGCGCGCTCAAACTTTGGCCGGAGATGTTTGAGGGTAGTCGGGTAGTCAAGTAGTCGAGTAGTCGGCTAGTCAGATGTCAGACTATAAGGCCACAAGATCGTCAGCCCATTTGACCACTCGGCTATCAGACCACCAGACCACAAGGCTATTCGACCACCCACAAGGACACGCCACATGGATAAAAAACTCGCCTTTGTGATTGAAGACGACTCGTATCTTTCGGACGTTTTTTCGGAAGCGGTGAAGAAAGCCGGCTATAACGTCGAAATTCTCACCGACGGCAAAGCGGCGCGGGCGCGGCTGTTGGCCTTGGTCCCGGATGTGGTTATCCTCGACCTGCACTTGCCCGAAGTCTCGGGCGCCGACCTGCTCACCGAAATCCGCGCGGATGAACGGCTGGCCAAGACTCGCGTCATCATTGCGACGGGCGACCCGTATTTGGCTAACAACCTGCGCCCCATGGCTGACCTGGTGTTGATCAAACCCGTGGGCTATGTGCAATTGCGCGATTTGGCCAAAAGACTGTTGGAAACAGATAGTTTGGAATGAATGATCCGCGATACGTATCACGTAATCCGTTTCACTTACAACCATGACATCCGAAATCACCCTCACCATTGATAATCAACCCGTCACCGTCCCGGCGGGCACGACCATTTTGAAAGCCGCCGAAACACTCGGCGAGAAAATTCCCACGATCTGTTATCACGACCATTGCACGGCTAACGCGCTGTGCCGTTTGTGCGTGGTGGAAGTTGAAGGCGCGCGGGTGCTGGCCCCGGCGTGTGTGGCGCAAGTGAGCGAGGGGATGAAGGTCCAAACCCGCAGTGAGCGCGTAGAGCGGAGCCGCCGCACGATTTTAGAGATGCTCGACGCGACCGTGGATTTGTCGGAAGCGCCGGAAATCCAAGAGCATCTCACGGCTTATCACGCCGACCCCGCGCGGTTTCCCGCCGCCGAAGAACGCTCCCACCCCCTGCTGGACGACAACCCCATGTACGTCCGCGATTACTCCAAGTGTGTGTTGTGCTGGCGCTGTGTGCAAGTCTGCGCCGACGACGCGCAATTTACCTATGCCATCAATTTTTCCGGGCGCGGGTTCGAGACCAGCATCGGCACCTTCTTCGATAAGCCCATGCCCGCGACGACATGTGTGTTCTGCGGCCAGTGCGTGGGCGTGTGCCCGACGGGCGCACTGAAACCCAAGCGTGAAATGCTGTTGCAAGATGGCAAGACCCCGGATGAGATTCTGGAACTGACCCGGAGCGAGCGAAAGCGCAAACGCAAACAGCCGATAGCGAGTGGCGGATAGCCGATGGCGAATAGCAAATGGTAAATGACTGATAGCAATCCGCTTTGATTGCCGTTCGCTATAAGCTATCAACCATACGCCATCTGCCATAAGCCATACGTCACCAGCTATGACCGACTACGCTCCCATTCTCTACGGCCTCGCCTCCGCGCTCAGTTGGGGGAGCGGCGATTTTAGCGGCGGCCTCGCGACTAAACGCGCGCCGGTGTATGGCGTGGTCATTTTCTCGCAAGCCATCGGCTTGGTGGCGCTCGTCGGGGCCGCGCTCGTGTTCGGGGAACCCATCCCCCCGTTGAGCGATTTTGGGTGGGGCGCGGTCGCGGGTTTCGCGGGCGGGCTGGGGTTAGTCGCCCTGTACACTGCCCTCGCCGCCGGGCGCATGGGCGTGGCCGCGCCCGTGTCCGCCGTCATCGCCGCGCTCATCCCAGTCATCTTCGCGCTCTTCAGCGAGGGCTGGCCAGGGGCCTTGCCCGCGTTGGGTTTTGGTCTGGCGTTGGTGGCGGTGTGGCTCATCGCGCAAAGCGAGCAGGCCGCAATCCGCTGGGGGGATTTGGGTCTGCCCCTGCTGGCGGGCCTGGGCTTCGGTGGATTTTTCATCGCCATTGACCGCACCAGCGGCGTGGCAGTGTTGTGGCCGTTGGTGGCGACCCGATGCGCGTCCTCGACGTTGTTGCTGACGATTGCGCTGACTCGGCGCTTTCCGGTGAAACCCGACCGTGCCCTGTGGGGCCTCATCGCCCTGAGCGGCTTGCTGGACACGGGCGGCAACCTGTTTTATGCACTGGCCGCGCGCGCCGGACGGTTGGATGTGGCCTCGGTGCTCGGCTCGCTCTACCCGGCCTCGACCGTGTGGTTGGCGTGGTTGATTCTCAAAGAACAACTGACCCGCAAGCAATGGGTAGGCGTGCTGGCCGCGTTGGTGGCCATTGTGTTGATTGCAATATAGGTCGTGTGAATTGTATAAACCCAAGCCCGAAACTTTTGGAGGTTGTTATGCTGACTGCTGACCGAGTTGTCCCCACCACCTGCCCCTATTGTGGCGTGGGGTGCACGTTGGAATTGCACATCAAAGATGATTTCATCTACCGGGTGACCTCGCCGTTTGACTCCCCCGTCAATCACGGCAACCTGTGCGTCAAAGGCCGCTTTGGTTATGATTTCATCTACAGCCCGGCGCGGGTGACCGTGCCCCTGATGCGCGTGACCCCGCAAACGGCGGGCCACCGCACCCCGGCGGTTGACCGTTCCGAATGGCGCGAAGTCTCGTGGGCCGAAGCCCTCGACCACATCGCCGACCGGCTGGTGGAGATTTATCGGCGGGACGGCCCTGAAGCGTTGGCCGTGTATTGTTGCGCCAAAGCCAGCAACGAAGATAACTACCTTCTGCAAAAGATGTTCCGCACATTGTTCCGCACCAACAACGTGGACCACTGCACGCGCCTGTGCCATGCCGGGAGCGTGGTGGCCCTGCTCAAAGCGCTTGGCACCAGCGCCATGAGCAACACCGCCGCCGAGGTCGAAAAGGCCGATGTGTTCATCGTCACCGGCTCGAACACCAGCGAGAACCACCCCATCATCTCCCTGCACATGAAGGAAGCGATTATCAAAAATGGCGCGAAGCTGATTGTGATTGACCCGCGCCGCATTGAGCTGTGCGATTTCGCCACGCTCTGGCTCCCCATCAAGCCGGGCACTAACGTGCCGGTCTATTCGGCGATGGCGCATGTCATCGTTAAGGAAGGCTGGGTCAATCAGGATTTTGTATCCCGGCGGGCTGAAGGCTATGACGACTTTGTGAAGTCGCTGGAACTCTTTACCCCGGAATACGCCGAAACGATCTCAGGCGTTGACCGGAATCTGATTATCGAAGCCGCGCGGTTGTATGCCCAGGCCAAGAATGGCGCGATTTATTGGGGCATGGGCGTCTCGCAACTCTCGCACGGCACGGCCAGCGCGTTGGGGTTGATTAACTTGTGTTTGCTCACCGGGCACATCGGGCGCGAGGGCACGGGGCTGAACCCGCTCCGGGGTCAGAACAACGTGCAGGGCGCGTCCGACATGGGCGCGATGCCGTTCTTCTATCCCGGTTACATGGTCGTGGATAACGAAGAGAACGCGCAAAAGTGGGAGCAGGCCTGGAACATCGAACCCGGCGGCCTCAGCCGCAAACGCGGCCTGACCACGACTGAAATCCTTTCGAACGCGAAACCCGGCGGGGTGCGCGCGCTGTACATCATGGGCGAGAACCCCATGATGACTGAGCCGAACCTGAACGAGACGCGCCACCACATGGAGCAGTTGGAGTTTTTGGTGGCGCAGGATGTGTTCATCAACGAGTCGGGCGCGTTCGCCGATGTGATTTTGCCCGCCACGCCGTTCGCCGAAAAAGAAGGCACAGTGACCAACACCGACCGCCGCATTCAACGTTTGCGGCAGGCGCTGGAGCCGCGCGGCCAAGCGCGCCCCGACTGGCAGATTATTTGCGATGTGGCCGGGCGCATCGAGCAACGGTTGGGCCGCCCCAACACCGTGCGCTGGAATTACGAAGAGCCGGAGGAAGTGTTCCGCGAGATGGCGGGCGTGGTACCCATGTTCCGAGGCGTCACTTATGCGCGACTGGAAGGCCACGGGTTGCAGTACCCCGTGCCGGACGAGAATCATCCGGGCACGCCGTTTCTGTTTGCGGACACGTTTCCTTCGGGGCGCGGCAAGTTCTTCCCGCTGGAATACATCCCCATCGCCGAGCCGCCCGATGACGAATACCCGTTTATCCTCACCACCGGGCGTCTGCTTGAACACTGGCACGGTGGCTCAATGACGCGCAACTCGGAACTTGATGCGCTCTACCCCGAGCCGCTGGTGGAAGTGCACGAAGTGGACGCGACCCGCTTGCATGTGAAGTCGGGCGATGTGGTGCGGGTGGCCTCGCGGCGCGGCGCGGTGGTTTTGCATGTGCAGGTTTCACCTAAAACCAGCCCCGGCGTGGTCTTCATCCCCATGCATTTTGTTGAGGCCGCCGCGAACGTGCTCACGATTGATACCCTCGACCCCCTGGCGAAGATCCCCGAATTCAAGGCGTGCGCGGTGAAGATTGAGATTGCGCGCGAGGCGGATTTGGTGAATCCCGTGGAGGCGATGGCGCGAGGCAGGTACTAAGATGAAGGGGGGCTAAAAATGCAACCGCCGCTTCAACCATTGCACGCCGATGAGACGTTGATTCCGCTCAAATTGGAGCAGTTTCGTAAGGTGACGACTGAAGACCTGATTAAATCGCTGGCCCCCGGCCAGAGTGGGGCGCTTAAAGTCAGACCGGATGGAACCATGCTGGATGGCCATCATCGCATCAAAGTTCTGCGCGAGCGAAGCATAGATGTAGACGCTTTGCCGCGCGGATAATGCCCAGAGCGTGAAAGGCTAAGACCTATGCCCGAAGTGATTTATTGGATTGAAGGCCCGTGGCCGGGGCGGTTGGCGATAGTGGCCCGGCCACGCGGGGGGGAGTGGCTGGAGGATGATGTTGCCCTGTGGCAACGGGCTGGTTTCAAACTGATTGTTTCTCTGCTCACGAATAATGAAATTCTGGAATTAAACTTGGGGCAGGAAGGCGAATTCGCGCAAGGTTTGGGGCTGGAGTACATCTCATTTCCAGTGGCCGACCGCTATGTCCCGACCTCGTGGGATGAGTCTCTGAAATTGGTTCAACATTTGGCCAAACAATTGGAGGCAGGCAAACAGGTTGGAATACATTGTCGGCACGGCATCGGGCGCTCCGCGCTGTTGGCGGCTTCGTTATTAATAAAATCCGGGAGCGGGGTTGGTCTCGCTTTTGAGCGGATTGAAAAAGCGCGGGGTTGTCCTGTGCCGGATACTCCCGAACAGCGCCAGTGGACGGAACAGTTTGCTCGCAAACCATTATTGACCGGATAAATTTTGGAGAGTCTCGGATGCTGACCCTCGATTTCGCCCTCGCGCGGTTCACCGCCAATCTCGAAGTTTTCACTGCCCTCGGGCATGTCGCGGACGAACAGGCCCGCTGGAAACCCGCGCCCGAGGCGTGGTCGGTGCTCGAAGTGTTTGGCCACCTATACGACGAAGAGCGCGAGGACTTCCGCCAGCGGGTGCGGCTGACGCTTGAAACCCCCGCGGCCGATTGGCCCGCCATCCACCCGAGCGAATGGGTCACCGAGCGCACCTATAACCAGCAGGAATGGCCGGCCAAACTCGTGGCGTTTGTAGCCGAACGCCAGAATTCGTTGGCGTGGCTCAAAAATTTGTCCAACCCCAATTGGGAATCACGCCACACCCACCCCAAATTTGGCTCAGCCACCGCCGGGGAGATGTTGAGCGCCTGGGTCGCGCACGACCATCTGCATATCCGCCAGTTGAATGAACTGCACTGGCACTGGCTGGCCCGCACGGCCCCAGCTGAGGCCTTGCAATACGCGGGCGGGTGGTGATAATCAGTCCTTCACGAAAAGCGCGGGCTGAGCCTGTCGAAGCCCGCCCCCTTCGACAAGCTCAGGGTGCTTTCGTGAACTACTGATAATAAGATGACTTTCGTCAGTTTGCCCTTCTCCAACTTTGCGCCATAATTAGCGCTGATTGTTTTCAAACTCAATTCTCTTAGGAGGCTAAATATGCCTAAAACCGTCAAGAAAACTACTAAAGCTAAACCCCGGGTGACCAAGCGCGCCAAAAGTACGAAACCGGTGGCGCCGGCCTTCAAGCCCACCAAGCTCAAATTGCTCACGCCCGTGCCGTCGGATATTGACATCGCGCAGGCGGGCAAACTCAAGCCCATTCTGCAAATCGCCACCGAAGCCGGTTTGAAGGAAACGGATTTGGAACTGTTTGGCCCGTACAAAGCCAAGGTGCATTTGGACGTGCGCGACCGGTGGGCCAAGAAGCCGAATGGCAAATATATTGACGTGACCGCCATCACCCCCACCCCGTTGGGCGAGGGCAAAACCACCACCACCCTGGGCCTGTCGCAGGCGTTGGGCGCGCATCTCGGCAAGAAGGTCTTCACCTGCATCCGCCAGCCCAGCATGGGGCCGACCTTCGGGATCAAAGGTGGCGCGGCGGGCGGCGGCTATTCGCAGGCCATCCCGATGGAGGATTTTAATCTTCATCTCACCGGCGACATTCACGCCATCACTGCCGCCAATAACCTGATGGCCGCCGCGATTGACGCGCGTATTTTGCACGAGCGCGCCCAGGCCGATAATGACAAACTGGCCAAGGCTTTCTGCCCTGAGGGCTATATCGCTCCCAGCATCCGCCGCCGCATGGACAAGGTGGGCGTGAAGAAAGAAAACTTCGCCGACCTGACCACCGACGAGAAGCGCCTCATCTTCCGCCTGGATATTGAGGTGAACAGCATTACCTGGCAACGGGTGGTGGACATCAATGACCGCTTCCTGCGCAAAATTGAAATTGGCAAGGGCGACGAGGAAAAAGGCAACGAGCGCATCACCGGCTACGACATCACTGTGGCCAGCGAAATTATGGCCATCCTGGCCCTCACCACCTCGCTGGAAGATATGCGCGCGCGGTTTGGCCGGATGGTGTTTGGCACCAATACGCGCGGCGAGGCCCTCACGGCCGAAGACCTGGGCGTGGCGGGCGCGCTGACGGTGTTGATGAAAGACGCCATCATGCCCAACCTGATGCAGACGTTGGAAGGCACCCCCGCGTTTGTGCACGCCGGGCCGTTTGCCAACATCGCGCACGGGCAATCGTCCATCGTGGCCGACCAGATCGCGCTCAAGCTGGTGGGCAAGGACGGCTATGTCATCACCGAGTCCGGCTTTGGCGCGGACATCGGCATGGAAAAATTCATGGACATCAAGTGCCGCTACTCGGGCCTCACGCCGGATGTGGTGGTGCTGGTGGCCACTATCCGCGCCCTCAAGATGCACGGCGGCGGCCCCAAAGTGGTGGCCGGTAAACCGCTGGACAAGGCCTACACTGAAGAGAATCTCGAACTGTTGCAGAAGGGCGTGATCAACATGCAACGCCACATCGAGAACGCCAAGAAGTACGGCGTGCCGGTGGTGGTGGCGGTGAATTCGTTCAAGTATGACACCGACGCCGAGATTGAACTGGTGCGGCAAGCCGCGCTGGCGGCCGGGGCCGAAGGCGCATACAAATGCACCCACTGGGCGCACGGGGGCAAGGGCGCCGTGGAACTGGGTAAGGCCGTGATTGCGGCGGCGGAGAAACCCAAGAAATTCAAGTTCCTCTATCCGCTGGAGATGGGCATCAAAGAGAAGATCGAGACCATTGCCCGCGAGATTTACCGCGCCGAGGGCGTGGATTACACGCCCGAAGCCGAAGCCAAAGTGGAACTGTACACGCGCCTCGGCTTCGCGGGCTTGCCCATCTGCATGGCCAAGACGCACTTGTCGTTCACCGACAAGGCCGAGGTGAAGGGCGCGCCCGATGGTTTCCGCATCACCATCCGCGATATGCGCGCCAGCGTGGGCGCGGGCTTCATCTATCCCTTGGTCGGCTCCATGCGCACCATGCCCGGCCTGCCAACCCGACCCTCGTTCTTTGATGTGGATTTGGATATGCAGACCGGCAAGGTGAAGGGGTTGTTCTAGTGACAAATTGACCAAAAGATGAGATAAAGGGTGGCACGGCGATTGGCACTCGGGCTTGGCCACCCTTTATCTTAGCGAGGTTTGCGAATGAAAATTTTGGTCGTGGATGATGAAGCTCCCCTGCGGGCAGTGACTTGTTTCCATTTGCGCCGGGCCGGGTACGAGACGGTCGAGGCCGAAAATGGCGTGGGGGCCTGGCAGATTTTCCAACGCGAGCCGTTTTCCCTGGTCATCACCGACTTGGTGATGGCCGATATGAACGGCTTGGAACTCATCGCCAAAATCCGCGCGGCCAATTTGCCCAACTATACTTACATCATCATTCTTTCCGCCCTGGATGACCGCCTCACGTTCCTCAAAGATGAGCAAGGCGATGCCGATGATTATTTGGTTAAGCCAGTGGATGGCTCCGAATTGTTGGCGCGCGTTAAAATCGGCGAGCAAAAAATCAAGCCGAAGACCGGGCCGATCCGTAAAGGCTAAACTCCGCCCGGCGGGGCACCGCGCGCCTCCCCCGTTGACCCCGCCCGCTGGCCCACCTGCCCAAAAGGAATTCGCGTGAAAATCCTCGCTGTCGAAGACGACCCCGGCTCGCTCCGCCTGCTTTATCTATCGTTGAGCCATGCCGGGCACGAAGTGGTGCAGGCTACCGATGGCCAGCAGGCTTGGGAGATCTGGCAAGCCGAGCGCGACCGTCTGCGGCTGGTGGTCACCGACTGGATGATGCCTGAAATGTCAGGCACCGATCTCATTCAAAAAATTCGCGCCGCTGGCGGCGGCTATACTTACATTGTTATGGTCACCGCCGCCGGTGAAAAACCCAAAGTGGTGGCCGGGCTGACCGCTGGGGCGGATGACTATGTGACCAAGCCCTATGACCCCGATGAACTGGCCGCGCGCATCAAAATTGGCGAACGGATTCTGAGTCTGGAAGAAAACCTGAGCGTCAGCAATCGGCAGATGACGTTTCTGGCGATGCATGACACGTTGACCGGCCTGCTCAACCGGCGGGCCGCTCAGGAACGCGCCGAGGTTGACCTGAACCGCGCGCTCCGGGAAGATACGCCGTTCAGCCTGGCGATGTTGGATATTGACCACTTTAAATC
>CAYUFY010000051.1:0-20540 GCA_964443795.1 uncultured Anaerolineales bacterium
CGAGATAACAAGTGTGTTTAAAAATGTTCACGATGTCTTGAGCCCTTACAGGTAACAAGGTAAGTGATGGTGCGCTAGACCTGTCAGGTGGGCGCATTCGGCACTCGAAAAAAACAGCGTTTGGCGGCGCCCACCTGACAGGTCTTTCAAATTCAGCACTTACAAAGTTGCCGCTACCGGAAAATCATCTGTTATCTGTCGTCTGTTGTCGGCTCCGCCGCTGGTCCCAAAACCAAAGCGCGCCCGTGAGCACGAGCAACACCAGGGTCACGATCAAGCCGCCTTCGGGGCCAAAGGCGCCACCGGTCCACAAGGCTGGGCCGGTCACGCGCGTTGTAAGAATCGTGTCGAAGCCCAGGCCGCTGACCGGGAAACCGAAGAGCGGGCCTTGCGCGTAGTTCCACATGAAGTGATAGGCGATGGGCAACCACAAACGCCCGGTCACCCGATACATCATGGCAAACAATACACCCGCGAGGGTGATGTTGATGAAGGGCAACCAGCCAAAATCGGGATTGGAAAAATGCGCCAGGCCGAAGAGCAAGGAGGAAAGGCCCACCGAAACCCACCACCCCAACCAGCCGTCGAGCGTCTGCAAGAGATAGCCGCGAAAAATAATTTCTTCGATGGCCGCCGCCGGGAGCAACACCAGCGCGGTCAGGGAGAGCGTGCCGACGATGGCCAGACCCGAGGCGCTTAAGTTGATCACCGCCCACCCCGGCGCGAGATGCGCCCCGAGGATGACCAGCATGGAACCCAGCGCGAGACCCAGCCCCCCCACCGATTCGCGGCCCCAGCGGGTGGCGGCAAATCCCAAATCGCGCAGAGGCGCTTTATCCAACCAGCGGCGAAAGGCCCAGGTGACGAGCACCACCCAAGCCAAACCGGCCACCGAAACCAGCAGCAAGAGAAACGTGGGGGTGGGGCCTGCGGCCATTTGGCGCGCGAGTTGTTCACTCACGGCTACAGGATCTTGACCATTGAACAGCGCGCCCGCCATAACCAGCGCCATATAGGCCAAACTCACCGCGACTTGCACAAAAATCGAGCCGATGAAACCCACCAGCAGATAGAGCGCGGCGCGCCAGGCCGGGTGCAGTTTGCCGTCGCGGATGAAGAGCCGGTGGAGCAACGGGAGAGGGGGTGAAGGAGTCATAAGCGCTAAAAAAGACCTGACCGGTTTTAGAAACCGGTCAGGTCTGAGCAGGCTATGTTATTCCACGCGCCAACAAGCGACGAAATGGCCGGGGCTGGCTTCTTTGAATTGCGGCTCTTCCTGCGAGCAATGCTCCAGGGCCACCGGACAGCGCGGGTGGAACCGACACCCACTGGGCGGGCGCAAGGGGCTGGGCACGTCGCCCTTGAGGATGATGCGATCGCGTTTAAGATTCGGGTCGGGGACAGGGATGGCGGACATGAGCGCCTGGGTGTAGGGATGCAACGGATTGCGGTAAAGCTCGTCGCGATCGGCGAGTTCCACCATCTTGCCCAGGTACATCACCGCCACGCGGTCGGAAATATGCTCGACCACGCTGAGGTTGTGCGCGATGAAAAGATAGGTCAGGCCAAACTCGCCCTGTAGTTCGCGCAAGATGTTGAGCACTTGCGCCTGAATGGATACGTCCAGCGCCGAGACCGGCTCGTCGCAGATGATGAACTTGGGGCGCAGGGCCAGCGCGCGGGCGATGCCGATGCGTTGGCGCTGACCGCCGGAAAATTCGTGCGGGTAGCGGCGGGCGTGATAGTCTTCCAAGCCGACCTTGCGGAGTGTATTGATGACGACTTCAAAGCGCTCTTTGCGGTTGCCCATGCCATGCACCAGCAAGCCTTCGGCAATGGACTCGCCGACGGGCATGCGTGGGTCAAGCGACGAGAACGGGTCCTGGAAGATGATTTGCATATTGCGGCGCAGGGCTTTCAGCTCGCGTGGGTTGGCTTTGAAGACATCCTGCCCTTCGTAAAGCACTTCGCCGCTGGTGGCGGGGACGAGGCGCAAAATGGTGCGGCCCACGGTGGTCTTGCCGCACCCGGACTCGCCGACCATGCCGAGAGTCTCGCCCTCTTTGATGGTGAACGACACCTTCTCCACCGCTTGCACCCACGCGACGACACGTTGTAACAAGCCGCCGCGCACCGGGAAATATTTGACCAGGTTCTTGACTTCAATCAGGTCTTTCTTGTGACCATTGTTTTCTTCGACTTTCCAATCCATGGGGGGGGTGGGCGTGGCCATGCTGGTCTCCTCTATTTTCCGGCCAGCGGCGCGGTGTGGCCTTCGGCGTTGTGATAGAGCCAGCACCGCACCAGATGGTTGGGTGAGGCTGGCTTGAGTTCAGGATTTTGGTCGGTACAAATCACGAGATTGTGCTCAATGCGCGGGCGACAACGCGGGGCAAAGCGGCACCCCTGCGGGAGGTTGATGAGGTTCGGCACCGAGCCGGGGATGGTATCAAGCGCGTCTTTCACTACCCCTAGCACCGGGATGGAGCCGATGAGGCCCTGCGTGTACGGATGCTTCGGTTCGGCAAAAAGGGCTTGCACATCGCTTTGTTCAACAATCTGCCCGGCATACATCACGGCCACCCGGTCGCACATCTCGGCCACTACGCCGAGGTCGTGGGTGATGAGGATGATGGAGGCTTCCATCTTGTGGCGCAGTTCGCGCATGAGGTCCAGAATCTGCGCCTGAATGGTCACATCCAGCGCAGTGGTCGGTTCGTCGGCGATAAGCAGTTCGGGGACGCAGGCCAGGGCCATGGCGATCATCACGCGCTGGGCCATGCCGCCCGAGAGTTCATGGGGATAGGCCGTGGCGCGCCGCTCGGCGTCGGGGATGCCGACCATCTTGAGCAAGTCCACCGCGCGCCGCCAGCCATCTTCCTTGCCGAGCGAGCGGTGAATGTCGAGCACTTCGGCGATCTGGTCGCCCACGCGGAAGACCGGGTTGAGCGACGATTGCGGCTGTTGAAAAATCATGGAGATGCGGTTGCCGCGCATATGCACCATCTCGGACTCGGGTAGTTTGAGCAGATTCTCGCCCTTGAAGTAGATTTCGCCCTCGACGGTTTTGCCGGGCATCCCGATGAGGCGCATGATGGAGAGCGAGGTGACGCTCTTGCCGCACCCGGATTCACCCACCAAGCCCATTACTTCACCATGCCGCACGGTGAAATCCACCCCATCCACCGACTTCACCACACCGTCTTCGGTAAAGAAATACGTCTTGAGATTTTTGACTTCGAGAATGTTGCCGTTCGCTTGGGTTTCGACTTCAGCCATAAGATGCCTCGGGTTAGGGTTTCTCGCGGAGAAGGGCCTCGGCCCACGCAGCGTCGTTATCGGCCAGACGCGGGTCCGGGGGGGCGCTGGTAGTTCACGCGCCGCGCATATTGGGCGCGGTCATAAATGCCATCTAACAATGGTTTAAGCTCCACCAGCGGTTCAGGTTCGCCTTCCCGGAGAGGGACTGGGAAAACCGGGAAGGTGTCCCGGATGGAGAATGGGTAGAGCGTGGCGCGGGGGCGTTGCTCATATCGGCTGACCAACACACGATAATGGCTGGCCTGAAAGCCATTGGTCGGGCGCATGGCCATGGGCCGATAGGCGCGCAATAAGTCAATCTCAATCAAAGTGGTAAAGGTGCTCAAAATCTGGTCGCGCTTAATTTCGTATTCGTCGCGGCCCTTGCCCGGCTTTTTGTTGCTATACGACAACACCTCGAGAGTGGTGATCAGTTCATCCCCCTCCGGGTCGCGGATTTCCAGATAAACATGGCGCTCCGGCTCGTCCGGCTCAGGAAGCAGGATTTCGATGGCGGGTGGAGACAGCGTAGCCACTCCGCTACGCCCGCTGCCCTCACCGGGGCCGGGTGGGCCAATGACCGCCACATCCGCGCGGCCAATCGTTTGCTGGCGATCGCCTTCCCAAAAATGAATTCGCTCTTCGATAGAGACGTAATACCGAGGGGCGACCACCGGCGACAAGGTATCGGCCAAAGCCGCGATGAGGCGGAAATGCAAATCCGGCCACAGGCTTGGTCGTTCCAGATAGGGGTCCATGCCGGGGAAAGGGGAGGGCATTGGGCTGATTATACCGTTCCTCGCACAAAAAATGAAACCCGTTCACTGCAAATTGGGCAACGGGTTTCAAACAGGCAGTTGAGGTGCTAATCACATTGCTGAATGGGTTATGCGGTGACTGCGTTGCGGGCAGGTCTATCTTTTAACCACCGCGCAAACGAGGCTTGACTCTCACTTGATTTTTTGCCAAGCAACAAGCCTTCAATACCAATATCCTCATCCAAATCAGGCCAATGAATGCCATACCCGGCCCCGCTAATTTGAAAGTTGGCCCGCTCGGCGGATGTGCCATACGCTAAGCGCGGATACCAGCCAATCGGCACAGCAATCGTGCGCCCATCTTCAGTGTCCACCGAGAGCATATCCTCGGTGACGACCACCTGGGTAATTCTAGTGAGTTCCAGTGTTAGCGTGACAGAAAGCGTCCCATTCATTTCTCAACGTCTCCAGATGGTCCCGAATAATCCGCTCAATGTCCCTTAATTCCTTGCGGCTAAAACCATGGTTCTCGACTAACGACACATCCGAGTCAAGCCAAAACTTGGCGCTCATGTTCTCCCGGTCAACGTGTGTATGGCGCGGTTCACCACAATCATACGAGTAAAAATAAAAACGATATGGGCCGACCCACAGAGTAGTTGGCATTACTCACTGAAACCCAAAATAGAGTCGCCACCTAGGTGGTCAATTTTAAAAATCGGGCAACACCCCATTACAACTTCAAGCGCGGGTCCAGCGCATCGCGCAAGCCATCGCCCACATAGTTGAAAGCCAACGAGCAAATAAAGATGGGCAGGCCGGGGATAAGCGGGAGCCACGGGTGCTCGAACATATAACTGGAGGCCGACGAGAGCATGTTACCCCTGGTGGGCGTGGGGTCTTGAATACCCAACCCCAGAAAGGACAGGAAGGATTCGGTAATCACAAACCCAGCCAGACCCAGACTGGCCGCCACAATGATAGGCGCCAGTGAATTCGGGATCATGTGCCGGAAGATAATATAAATGTCATTGGCGCCCATGGCGCGCGCGGCTTCTACAAACTGCTGGTCGCGCAGGGCCATGACCATGCCACGCATGAGATTGGCCACGCCCGTCCACCCCAGCGCCACCAACACCAAGATGAGCAAAACCACTTGAAGCGCCTGAAAGTCTGAAATTAACAACAACCGACTCATAAATTGAACCACAATCGGCGGGATGGGGAGCAAGTCCGTATTCTGCAACAACAGCGAGGAGACGATTAGCAACAGCGGCAACTGGGGGATGGTAATGAGAAATTCGATAAACCGACTGATGACCATATCCACCCAACCACCATAGTAGCCGGCCACCGCCCCCACCACAATCCCCACCAAGGTGCTGGAGATGGTGGACAGGATGGCGACGCTCAAAGTGATGCGCGCGGCATAGATGATACGCGAGAAGTAATCGCGCCCCAGATGGTCAGTGCCGAGCCAATGCATGATGCCATTGTCCCCACGCGACAGCGGGGTGGCAAAGGGATTCCCTACCTCAATCGTGTCATACGACACGGGCGCAATTTGGGCGGCAAACAGGGCCACCAGCAAAACGATGACCACCAACACCAGCGAAAACACGGCCAACTTGTGCCGCCGAAAGCGGCGCACGATGATGCTAAATTGACTTTCTTCTTCCGGCATGGCCTCGGCTGACAGGATTTCGGCGACTTTGGCAGTGGTGGCGGTCATAGGCAGGTCTCCTCTGATAATAGCGAAGTGCGCCGCACCTTCGCGAAGCAGGTGCGGCGCACTTTTTTATTTTTAGCTCAGGCGGATGCGGGGGTCAACAATCGTGTATAGAACATCGCGCAAGAGCGTGGCGATGACCGTGAGAAAGGCCGTAATCATGAGCAGGGACATGGCCACCGGGTAATCATTCCGCCCCAACGAGTCAAAATACAGGCGCCCCATCCCCGGCCAATTGAAGACGGTTTCGGTGGCGATGGCGCCACCAAAAATAGCGGGCAGGTCAAAGACCACGATGGTCACAAAGGGGATGAGCGCGTTGCGCAAAGCGTGCTTCATGATGACCACTCGTTCCAGCAGGCCTTTGGCGCGCGCCGTGCGCACGTAATCCTGCCGCATCACTTCCAACATACTGGAGCGGATGAAGCGGCTCCACCCGGCCACACTCACCATGGTCAGCACCGTCACCGGCATAATCCAGTGCAACAACTGATCGGCAAATGATTTGGCATCAATCACGCCCAACCCCGGGATGGTGTAATCGCGAACGCTCATGGCATTACCCGGCGGCAGATAAAACCCGCCCAACTCTTTAAGGGTGATGGAGAAAAACAAAATCATGAGAATGCCAAAGAAAAAAGTGGGCATGGACGACCCAACAAAGGCGATTGTGGTCACCACATAGTCGAAGCGCGAATATTGTTTAATGGCCGCGTAGATGCCGATGGGGATGCCGATGAGTAACGCCAACAGAGACGAGGCGATCATCAGGCGGAGGGTATAGGGCAGGCGCGAAGCAATAAGGTTCGAAACTGGCCGATCGCGCAAGATGCCCCACGAGTTACCAAAATCGCCAAACACAATGCCCCTACTCACCCGGCGCGGGGCGAGGCCGGCCAGGGTCACATATTCTTTACACCCAATGGTGAGGTTGGTGCCATCCGCCTGCATTTCATCAATGGGCTTGCGGCATCCCACCACAAAGTCACTCAGGTAGGTCTGCCCGCCGATTTCGATGGGGCCACTGGGAAAACCGATGAGCCAGCGGGTATAACGGATGGGCAGATACAGGTCAAGTTCAAAGTAAGAGCGGATGCGCGCAATATCTTCCTCAGTGAGCCGTTTTTTGGGGTCATTTTGTTGGCGCAAACCCGCCAACGGGCCGCCGGGGGCCATGTTCAACAAGGCATAACCCGCTAAAGATGAAAAGAATAAAACCAACCCCATTTGAAGCACGCGCCGAATAAGATAAGTGGACATCTTGGCCTCCGAAAATAATGGGTCGGGGTATTGTAGGGGCGTTCAATTGAACGCCCCTACAATACCCCGATTGCCTCTCCGCAGACCCATGGGGTCTCGCCAACCCCATGGGTCTGGGGACAGACCGTTCAGGTGACAGTCACTGGGCTATTGAAGCCTGGTTTAGCCAAACGCTTGTGTAGCCCAGTGACTGTCACCTTTAGAACTTATCTCTAAACTTCTGCAAAACCTGTCAGGTCTTAAAGACCTGACAGGTTTAGAGATAGGTTCTTAGGCGGTGGGCGACGCGACTACTCGCCGCCCACCGCCTTGCTTACTCACTAGCCAGCGCGAAAGTTCACGCGTGACACGTGCGACGCACTTTTGAAGTGCGTCGCACGTTGGTTTAAGAACAACTTACTTGACGAACATTTGCATGTCAATATGTTCCCAGGTCGCGCTCGGCTGAATGGTCACATTGACTTTGCCTTCTTTAGCGGCATCCACGACGGTCTGGACTTCAGCGCCAGCGCCAAGGGTCTCAGAGCCGACCACATCAATCTCGCCGGTGAGCAGTTGCGCCACGGCCTGATTGGTGTCAGCCACGAAGGTGATAACAAGATTCTTGGTCTTGGGCGCGCCGAGGACGAAGCCGTCATAGGCTTCGAAGGTCATGAACTGACCCTTTTCCCAACCGGTGATCATGTACGGCCCGAAGCCCATGGGGGCCTCAGCGATCTCGGGGACGGTGGTCCATTCGGCGAAGGGGACATCCGCCAATTTGCGGCCATCGGCCAGAACGCGCTCGGAGGGGTAAGCATTCGGCACGTAGGTGAAGTATAGGGGATCGAGCTTGCCGGGGAGCAGAGTCCACGCCGCGGTCTGGTCATCCATAAATTCGAGGGACGCCGTCTCATCGCAGATGAGGAACGAGGTCGCGCCAGAATCGGGCGCGCAACGATCAGCCCACCATAGTTCCATGTCGGCTTTGATGAGCGGGGAGCCGTCCGACCACGTGATGCCGTCCAAGAACGACGAGGTCATGGTCAGTTGCGGCATCTTGACGGGCGTGCCATCGAATTCAACGGTTTCGCCAGCGGCATTGGTGACTTTTATGCCTTTGGTGAGTTCCACGGCGGTGCCGCCCGCATCAATCACGCGGTCGCCTTCTTTGACTTCGACTTCATTCATCACCGCGCCACCGTTTTCGAGCGTGGGCAGGTCTTTATACAATTCAGCCCGGTAATCATAGTTCAGGCTGGTGACGCCATAGCCATAGATAAAGGTCGCCGCCAAGCTGGCCACATAAGCATCTTCCACGAGGGTGAAGAGGGAAGCTGGCTCTTGTGTGAAGCCAACCACGATGGTGTCTTTGCCGGGGATTTCCCATTCATAGGCGTTCCAACTGTAATAAGCCTCGCCGGGGGCCGGGGAGAAACCCTGAAAGTCAGCCACGGTCGCCAAAACTTCCGCGCGGTTGAACAGCGGCAGACTGGGCATATCCTTGCCGAACTCTTCCTGGAAGATGGCGTATTGCTTGATGCGCTCATCGCGGCTAAGCGTGTTGTTCGCCAGTTTGATGGCGACGCTGGCAGTCTCATTGCACCAGCCCATGGCATTCTGTCCAGCCCAACCGTTCTCGGGGAGCGGGATCTGGTCGCAGGCATAGAGGGTCGTGCCACCGGGGTCGGCCTGGCCAACCCAAGCGAACGCGCCCAGTTCATAGTCCCGGCGGGCCACACCAGTGGTATCGCCGAACCACCATGCCGCAGGAACGTGGAAGCGCAAGATGCGAAGGCCGCAATCGCGCATATTGGCTTCGAACACCGCCGCCCAGGTCTGGCGGAATTGCGCGTTGGTGGTGGTGAATTTGAGTTGGAATTCTTCACCCGCCGCATTGGCGCGATAGGAAGCGCCTTCGGCCAAGGTCCAACCGGCCTCATCGAACAGCGCGCCGCCTGCCGCCGGATCGAAGGGATATTGCTGAGTTGGGGAGGTGTGCGCCCAGTGGCTGGAGGGGATGTTGGTGTCCATCAGGAGCGCGGACTGGTCTTCAGCCCAGGCGTACACCGAACTAATCATCTCGGGGCGGTTGGAGCAGTAAGCGATGCCCTGGCGGTTGCGCAGGTCGCCGAGGACGGGGTGCGGGGTGGTGTACGAGGGGACGGGGGTCAGGGTGGGGGCGTCTTGCACCTGAACCACGGTCTCGACCACGGTTTGAACCTGGGTTTCCTTCACCACAACGGTGACGGGGACTTCCACTTGCTGGGGTTGGCAGGCGGCCAGGATCATGCTGAAAATCATGATACCGGCCAACAAGGCCCATTTCTTACTCTTAAGCATTTTGTTCTCCTCCTCTAAGGGGAAACTAAGGGTTTACTGACGCGGGATAGGGATTGGAGCTGAGGCAAGCGGCTACACAACCACCTCCTTCCATAAAAATGTGATGCGTCGAATTCGGTTGAAGCATCGGGTCAGATTAGACAAAAGTGAGAGAGCAACGGGAATATAGCACAGGGACTAAAGGAGAGTCAAGCAAAAACGACGTTTGTAAACCGATTGACCGCCGAGTGGCCTACGGTTTATGCGCTTTGACTTGAATTACCCCTTGAGGGTGGGAAAGGTTCATAACCCTGCTCGGGGTGGTATTTCAAAGGTCGTGTAATTGCGTAGGGGCGACGCATGCGTCGCCCCTACGCAACCCAATTTACACAAAAATTGATGTGCCACCGCTCGGTTATCGCCGGGGTCTCCGCAGGCTTCTGTTCCAGACGGCTTAGTTGAGGTCAGCAACAAGCGGGCGGCGCTACGGTCGGGGCAGACTCAAAATTTCGATATTCCACAAATCCGAAGCGGCGGTGGCATCGAGCTGATACCCGACCACCGGCGGAACTGCCACGCCCACGCGAAGGCGCGTGAACAGCGGCAGACTGGGCAAATCCTGGGCGAAGAGCGCGAGGGCGGCGGCGTGTTGGGCCTGGCGGGTGCCTTCGTCTAAAGCGGCGCGGGCCGCGCGGCAGGCGGCATCGAAAGCCGGATTGCTATACCCGGTGTTGTTCGCGCCGCCGGGGTTCAAGTCGGTGGGGAGGGCCTCGGTGAGGTAAAGCTCACACGGCGGCTCGATCCCCGCGCGCCACGGAAATTCGCCGAGATCAAATTTGCGCCCAAACAACACGCCGTCCGGCCACAAGTTGTAGAGGTCTTCCTGCGCGTAAAACTGCGGGAGCACTTCAATGCCGCAGTTGGCCAGCAATTGCGCCTGAATCAAGGTCGCCAGGGTTTTGCGGAACAGGCTGGTCTGTGGCCCCGAGGCGTAAGTCAGCGAGAGTTTGTCGGGGCCATTGTCGCGCACCCCGTCGCCATCGCTATCGGTCCAGCCCAGTTCGGTGAGCAGAGCCTGACCGCGGGCCGGTTCAAAAGCGTATTGAGGCGTCTGCCCGGCTATGTAATAGGGGTGCGCCGCCGGGACATAGGCGGGCGGCACTTCGGCGAGGCCGTTGGTGAGCTGGTCGGCGAGGGCGCGCCGATCGAGGCAGTAAGCCACCGCCTGCCGGGCGCGCACGTCCCGCAACAAGGTCGCCGCCGGGCTGGGCTTGTAGTCCTCGCTGGGTTGCAGGCCAAAATCCAAATGCTCGAAGGTCAACGAAGACACAAATTGTGGCGCGAGCGTGTTGGTGTCGTGGGCGTTGAGCAACAGCGGAATTTGCCCGGTGAAGTCGGTGACCGCCGAGCCGAGGTGACACTGGCCCGCCAGCAGTTCGTTCACAATGGCGTCGGGTGAAAGCCCAAAGCGGAAGGTGACGCGATCCACGCGGGGGAGGCCTTCGGCGGCGCGAAAATAATAGGGGTTACGCACCAGGGTGAGGTGATGGCCGCGCGCCCAGTCTTCAATCATAAACGGCCCCCAACTCAGGGGATGCAGGGTGGCGCCGGGGTCGGCCAGCAGTTCGGTGCCGCTGAGCGCGCTCAAGGTATGGCGGGGCAGGGGATGCCAGAAATGCAAAAAGAAATTGGGGTCGCGCCAACCGGGCAGGCCCGTCCATTGCGTGGTCTGCGGGTCGAGCGCTTCATAGCGCGCGGTGCGATCCACGCTGAATTTACTGGTGGGGGTGTCGGGGAGCGCGGCCACTTCAAATGAAAAGCGCGAGTCGTCGGCGGTCAGGGGTTCACCATCCGACCAGCGCAAGTTGGGCTTGAGCCGGAAGGTCGCCACGAGTTGCACGGTCCGTGCGGGTTGGTCACCCGTGTAGGTGACCAGTGACCCGTCGGGCTGGGCGAGTTGCATGCCGGCCGCGAGGGGCACGACCGCGCCCGTGAGCGAGTCCACCACCCGGTCGCCGGGTTGCGCCACAATCTCGTTCACCTGTAGCCCGCCGTTTTCCAGACTCGGCAGGGCTTCCAAAATCACGGGTTGGTAGCCGAAGCCCACTGTGTCAATCGGGCCATCGTAGAGGGCGGCGAAGAGGCCCGCGCGGGCGGTGACATCATCGCCATAGAGATAGAGGGAGAGCGGCTCGTCTTTTTGACAGACGACAAGTTCGAGCGGGACGGGGGTGGCGGTGGGAGCCGGGGTGGCCGTGGGGCCAGGGACCAGCGAGGCCACGGCGGTGCTCGCCGAGGTGACCACGATGGTTTGCGGGGTGGGGGTGGCGAGGCCAGTGGGGGTGGGGGTGGCGCAGGCGGCTAGACCAAACGAAATTCCAAACCCCAAAACCCAAATTCCAAATTGCAAACCCCAAATTTCAAATTTTAAACTCCAAATGGCAAATGGCCCATGGCAAATTTTAGACGGGTGAGGGGCGGTGGAATTTTGCACGGGCGCGAGTATAGCCGCCGGGTAAAGGCGCGTCAAACAAGTTGGCCTGACTCGAGCCGCACCACGCGATCCGAGAATTCTGCGGCGAGGGCGGGGTCGGTCGTCGTCCACAACCAGGTAATGGCCTCGGCGCGGCAAATGTGCGCCAACCGGGCGAGCAGGGGGCGCACGGCGGCGGGGTCGAGATGGTCGGCCAGTTCATCACAAATCAGCAACCGGGGATGCAACCCCAACGCGCGGGCCACCGCCACCCTTTGGCGCAAGGCGCTGGAGAGCGCGGTGGCGCGCCGATCCAGGAGCAGGGGGTTGAGTTCCATGTGCGCCGCCAGCGCTTCCACCCGCGCGCGTTGTTCGGCGGCTGAGCCGCGCCAGTGGATTTGCAACGGCTCCAGCAACGCCGCGCGCACGGTGACGCGCGGCGGCAGGATGCGCAGAGGATGGCCGCCGACGAATTGCAGTTCGCGCCGCAGGGCGCGGAGTTGACCGCCCCCCAGCCGGGTGATCTCGCGCCCGGCGAACAGCACGCGCCCCCCGGCGGGTGTCTGGATGAGGGCGAGGGCGCGGGCCACGGCGGTCTTGCCCGCCCCACGCGCGCCCAGCAGGGCCACTTGCTCCCCGACCGTGATCGTCACCGAGAACGGCGCGCGCGGCAACGCGCCATCGAAATTTTTGACGGCGGGGCGCAACTGGTCGGCGCGGAGCAACGGAGCCTCAGGCATGGGGCACAAAACAAAACGTGCGCCGCACTTCTGAAGTGCGGCGCACGTTTACACGCATTTCGTTGGGACGCTCAAGATACCAAAAGTCTGTGTCATGAATAGCGCGACCGCCACAATTTCACCGGAAGGTCGCGCCCCCCATCCCAATCCCACGCAAAAGCGAGAAGTAAGCCATGTGATCCCAAACCAGGTTTTGCCATTCGGCGGGCGGGAGGGTCGCGGCGGGTTCGGCTAACAGACGCAACCAGACCCAGCGGCGCTGGCGATGCTGGTCGGCGGCGCGGAGGAGCAGGTGCAAGCGGAGGCGCGCCGGCGGGTGGGCCGCGTTAACACGCTGGCGCAAGCTCTGCCGGATGGCCTGCCCCAATTCATCGTGCGCCAGGGTTTCATGTGAATTCATACTGCACCTCCGGGAGCGTTGCCTGATCCGTGAGCAAATGCCGCAAGTTTTCGCGCCCATAATGGAGCCGCGATTTAACCGTGCCGACCGGGCAAGCCAAAATATCGGCGATCTCTTGCAGGCTGAGTTCATTTAAATAGTACAGGACAATAACGACCCGTTGACTGAAAGCGAGGGCGTCAATGGCTTTTTGCATCAGCCGCAGTTCGGCATTGCGCTCGGCGATCGGCTCGGGGTGATATTTCGCTGGGCCAATTAATTGATCCACAAAATCTTCGAGCGGGGCATACCACTTGTTGCGGCGGGTCACCCAGGTGTAACTGAGATTGACGGTGATGCGGTAGAGCCAGGGCATGAGGGGTAAGCGGAGGTCGAAGCGGTCGGCATAGGTGTGCAGACGCAAAAAGGCTTCCTGCAAAATATCTTCCGCCGCGTCGTTATCACGGGTGATGGCCAATGCCGTGCGGTAGACCGTGAGCCGATAACGATCATACAACGTGCCCAAAGCCTCCAAATCACCCGCTTGCATCTGTTGGACCAACTGTGCGTCATCATTCATAAGTAGTTTCACCGGGGTGAGGTCAGGCTTTAGAGGTTTACTCGCAAGGCGGGCAGAAGGTTCAGACAGTTATTCGGCAAAGATCCGGTCAATGGCGAGGGTGAGGCCCTTGAAAGTGGGCGAGGTCAGTTTTTGACCTTTTTCATAAATACCCAAGGTCGTCAGCACTTTATTCTGCAAGCGCTGAACTTCAAGGGTCTCATCGTCGGGGTCAACAATCCAATACTCCACCACACCGTGTTTGGCGTAAATTTTGCGTTTCTGGTTTAGGTCACGGGCGGAGGTGGCGGGCGAAAGAATCTCGATCACCATATCCGGCGCGCCGGTGATACGCTCGCCAATAAGTTTGGCTTTGCGGGCTTTGGCGATGAAGAGCAGATCGGGTTGAAAGACATAGCGCGGGGAGAGCCGAACGTCGAGCGGGGCCGTTAACACAACCCCGAGATCATGCGTCCGGCAATAACCATCTAACAGCCGAAATAAATTAGCCGAGATAATTTGGTGGTGCGAGGTAGGCGAAACCATTTCAAGTATTTCTCCATCCCAGAATTCGTAGCGGGGATAACCCTCCGGAATCGCCAGAAAGTCTTCCAAAGTGTAATGTTTGAGTTGGGGTTTAGTCGCGATAGCTTCCGGGAACATATGCGTCAGTTCTCCAAGTCTCTCGGTTTCCATTATGAGCGACTCGCGAGACGGAGTCAATCAGTGGCCGAGGCGGCCCGCTCGGCGGCCACCTGCGCCAAAAACACCTTATCGGCCTCCGACAGTTCCAGTTTCAGCAACATATCCGGGCGGCGCAGAAAGGTGCGGCGCAGGGCTTCCTGCCGCCGCCAGCGGTTGACCCGCGCGTGGTCGCCACTGACCAACACCTCGGGGACAGCCCAGCCACGAAACTCGGGCGGGCGGGTGTAGTGCGGGTATTCGAGCAAGCCCGAGGCGTGCGAGTCATCGGCGGCGCCGGTCGGGTCGCCCAGCACGCCGGGGAGCAGGCGCGCCACGGCGTCCACAATCACCAGCGCGCCCAGTTCACCGCCGGTCAACACGTAATCGCCAATCGAAATCTCATCCGTGGCGAGGTGCTGGCGGATCCGCTCGTCAAAGCCTTCATACCGCCCGCAAATCAAGGCCAGGCGAGGGTGCGCGCTGAGTTCCTGAGCAATCATCTGGGTGAACGGGCGACCTTGGGGGGTGAGGAGGAGGATAGGGGTGGGCAGAAGGTTATTGGTAATTGGGGATTGGGGATTGGGATTTTCTTTCCCGAGCACGGTTTCTACCGCCGCGAAAATCGGCTCGGATTTCAACACCATGCCGCCGCCGCCGCCGTAGGGCAAATCATCGGTGACATGATGCTTGTCCGGGGCGTAGTCACGGATATTGTGTGTGTGGACGTGGATTAGGTCCGCCGCCTGCGCCCGCTTGAGAATGGACTCTTGCAGGTAGGCGGTGATGATGTCGGGGAAGAGGGTGAAGAGGTCGAAATGCATAGGTAAACGCATTGTAGTCGGCTTGAGAAGCGGGGACAAGGCGCAAGTGAATTACTCAGGTTACGCGGTTGAGTGTGTTTTGTAACTGTCACGCCTTTGGCGTGAGCGATAGCGAAGCATCTCTGCCCAAAATGCAGAGATTCCTCACTTCGCTCGGAATGACGGTGCGTAACATGAGTGAATTAGATTTCCGTTTTCATTTACGGGTCGTGGTAACTTTGTAAGTGATGAATTTGAAAGACCTGTCAGGTGGGCGCCGCAAAACGCTGTTTTTTTCGAGTGCCGAATGCGCCCACCTGACAGGTCTAGCGCACCACCACTTACTTTGTTACCACGACCCATTTACGTTCGGGGACAAAATGGCTATGCTAGAATGAAGTGATGCCCGCCCTCCTCCTCGCCTCCGCCTCCCCTCGCCGCCGCGAATTGCTGGCCCTCGGCGGGTGGACGTTTACCGTGCGCCCGACGGATGCGCCCGAAGTGCCCCTCTCCAATGAAACCCCGGCCGATTTCGTCCAGCGGTTAAGCGCGGTTAAAGCCCGCCTGACCGCCGCAGGCCTGGGGGCCGGGGCCATTGTCATCGGCGCGGATACCGTGGTGGCCCTCGATGGGCGCATCATCGGGAAACCAGCGGACGCACAGGTCGCCGTCGAAACACTCCGGGCGCTCCGTAATCGCGAGCATGAGGTCTATACCGGTTTGACGATCCTGGATACACGCACGGGCGCGGCCCACACCCAACTCGCCCGGTCGCGGGTGCCCATGCGCAATTACACCGACGCGGAAATCGAGGCTTATGTGGCCACCGGTGACCCGCTCGACAAGGCCGGAGCCTATGCCATTCAATATCAGGCATTTGCGCCGGTGGCCCGCGAAGCGTTCCAAGATTGTTTTGCCAACGTGATGGGCCTGCCGCTCTGCCATGTGTTGCGGGCGCTCCGCCGCTTGGGGCTGGAGGCCGCGCTGGATTTGCCCGCCGCGTGCCAGGAGTTTATCCAATATGAATGCCCGGTGTCTGAAGCGATCTTGAAGGACATGGAATGAAGGCCAGCCACATGGCGCACGGCACCAAGCGCAAAGTTGTGACGCGAAAATCAGGGCGGTGGGCCTTATCCCAAACGCCAATTGACGTGAAGGTTTTTGGGATTTGGTTTTTGGAGATTGGGATTTCGCTGGCTTTAGCCGCGTGCGCCGGGCTGACCCCCGTCCCGACGGTGACGCCCGTGCCCCCTACGGCCACGCTCGCCACCCCTGACCCCGAAGGCGCGGCCACCACCTTTTTGGAAGCCTGGACCAAACGCGATTACCCGGCCATGTACTCCCTGCTCTCGCCGCTCAGTCAGGATGCCATCAGCCTCGCCGATTTCACCAACCGCTACGAAACCGTGGCCCGCATCGCCACCCTGCAAACCCTGGAAACAAAAGTGCTCACCGCGCTCAAATCCGGCGCGCGGGCGCAAGTGGCCTATACCGTCCGCTTCCACACGGCGCAGGTCGGCGATATCGAACGCCAGACCGAAATGCAACTCATCTACGAAGCGTCGCGCTGGCAAATCTCGTGGACTGACGCCATGATCCTGCCCGAACTGAAAGATGGCGGCACGCTGGTCATGAATTACTCGCAACCCGCGCGGGCCAACATTTACGACCGGGCCGGGTTGGGGCTGGCCGTGCAGGGGCAGGATAAAATCATCATCGTTGGCGTCCAGCCGGGGCGCATCCAAGATGAAACCGCGGTGCTGGCCGCGCTCGCGGACCTACTCGGCGAACAACCCGACACGCTCAAAGACAAATACGCCACCCTCCCCGCCGATTGGTATGTGCCGCTGGGCGAGGCGTCGGCCACCGCGGTGCTAGGTAATTATGAAACGCTGGCCGCGCTGGAGGGCGTGTTTATGACCGCCTCCACCACCCGCGCTTATCCATTTGGCGGGGTCGCGCCGCACTTGGTCGGCTACATGGGCGCCATCCCCCCCGAGCAACTGGCGGAATATGAAGCCCTGGGATACACCGGCGACGAGCGCGTGGGCGTGGCCGGGTTGGAAGCGTGGGGGGAACGCTATCTCACCGGGGTGCGGGGCGGTCAGTTAAACGTCATCACCCCCGGCGGGGAAGTGCTGGGCCTCGCCGAGAGCCAATCGCAACCCGCGCAAGCCATCTATCTCACCCTCGACCGGGCTTTTCAGACGGAAGTGCAAAACGCGTTGGGGAATTTTCGCGGCGCGGCGGTGGTGCTGAACCCGGCCACGGGCGAAATCTTGGCGCTGGCCTCGAACCCAGCCTTCGACCCCAACCTGTTCGAAAACCCCGGTGGCGACCCGGCGGGCCTCGCCGAGCTCCTCGCCAATCCCCGCAACCCCCTGCTCAACCGCGTGACCCAGGGCATCTATCCGCCCGGGTCGGTTTTCAAAATCCCCATGCTGGGCGCGGCGCTCATGTCGGGCCTGTACACGCGTGACACCCTTTACACCTGCACCGGCAAGTGGGACCTGCTCGGCCCCAGCGCGATCAAATATGACTGGACGGTGACCTATGGTGTGAAACCGCACGGCAAAATAGACCTCGTTCAATCCCTCGCGTTTTCGTGCGACCCCTACTATTACACCATTGCTTATAATCTCTTTCAACAGAACCCCAATTACATGTCGGAAGTGGCGCGGCAATTTGGTCTGGGCGAGTTCACCCAGATTGGACAAGTGGCGGAGGCCCAGGGCCTCATCCCCGACCCGGAATGGAAGCGCACGACCTATGGGGAGGACTGGACCCCGGGCGACAGCGTGAACATGGGCATTGGGCAGGGCTATGTGCTGGTCACGCCCCTGCAAATCGCGCAGATGCTCGCGGCCATCCGCAATGGCGGCACCCTCTACCGGCCGCAGATTGTCTCCAAGATCGCGCCCCCGAGCGGCGAGCCGTCATTCCAGTTTGAGCCTATTGTGAATGGCAAGTTGCCGGTTACCCCCGCACAATTGGCGCTCATCCAGGAAAGTTTGCAAGCCGTCACCACGCTCCCCGGCGGGACGGCGCGGCAACGCTTTGTGGGCTTGGAAGTTTCAGTGGCGGGCAAAACGGGCACAGCCGAAGACCCCGGCGGGGCTGGGGGCGCGCCCCATGCCTGGTTCGCCGGCTACACCGAAGCCAACCGGCGCGATAAGTCGGATATCGTGATTGTGGTCATCATTGAAAACGTCGGCGAAGGCTCGGAATATGCCGCGCCCATCTTCCGGCGCATCGCCGAAATTTATTTCAGCGGACGGGCCTACACCCTCTACCCGTGGGAAACCGAGTTCGGTGGCCAGGCCACCCCAACCCCCACACCTTGAAATGGCAAAATTTCAAAATCATGACTCATAACTTCAAGCCCTCACCCGCTCCTATCCGTTCAATCCGTTGACCAACCTCCCCGGCATCGTTCTCAAAGCGCATAGCGGTTTTTTCACCGTGCATACCGCCACCGGCGCGTTTGTGTGCCAGACGCGGGGGCGGCTGAAACAGGCGCGGCAACAAACCGACCTACTCGCCATCGGCGACCAGGTGGAGATTTCCATCCAGGCCGAGGGCAAAGGCATGATTGAAGTCATCCACCCGCGCCGGAGCGCGTTGGTGCGGCGCGCGCCATTTGGGGGCAAGCGGGTGCGCGAGGATAAAGACAAGGCCCAAATCATGGTCGCCAATGTGGACCAGGCCATGTTTGTCTTCGCCTGCGCCGACCCGGCTCCGCATGTGCGGATGCTGGATCGCTTTTTGGTGCTGGCGGAGGCCGAAAACTTAACCGCGCTGATCATCGCCAACAAAAGCGATTTGCTTCCGCCCGAGGCGGCTCAGGCTTTATTCAAGCTATACCCGCCCCTGGGGTATCGCGTGTTATATACTTCCATTCTTTCGGGGCAGGGCGTCGCCGATTTGCGCGCGACCCTGCGGGGGAAGATTTCGGTTTTCGCCGGGCCGTCGGGGGTGGGCAAATCGAGTCTGCTCAACGCCGTCCAACCGGAGTTGGGGTTGCGCACCAGCACGGTCTCGCGGCTCACGGCCAAAGGGCGGCACACCACGGTTTATCCCGAGCTGTTCGCGCTGGACGAGGGCGGTTATGTGGCCGACACGCCCGGCCTCCGGGCACTCTCTTTGTGGGACATTGAGCCGGATGAGTTGGATGGTTATTTTGTGGAGATGCGCGCCTTCGTCTCGGACTGTGAATTTAACGATTGCTCGCACACGCATGAGCCGGGGTGCGCGGTGCGCAAAGCGGTGGAAATGGGGCAAATGGCGGCTTCCCGTTACGATAGCTACTGTCGCTTGCGGGCGGGGGATTTTTAAACCTGACGCTTAAAATAGTTATAAAATGTGTTTAAGGGCTGTTTTAATCTTGCCAAGAGTCATTAAGCACCTATAATAAGGGCAGTTAGCAAAATAGGGTAGTGTTAACTTTGTACGTGATGAATTTGAAAGACCTGTCAGGTCTAGCGCACCATCACTTACTTTGTTATCACTACCCAAAATAGTTAGTCCCATGAGCATGGGGAGGTTTGCATATGCGCCACCGAATATCAATCACCCTAATTTTAATTTCTGTTCTTCTCACCTGTGCGATGGTGCCAATCACTCTGGCACAAACTACTGGCCCTTATTACAAGGAAACCGGGCACCGGGTCTCAAGTATTTTCTGGAATTTCTTTCAAACCACTGGTGGCTTGACCCGCTACGGCTTCCCCATCACCGAGGCCTATGATGACCCCGTCAGCGGGATAAGAATCCAATACTTCCAACGCGCGCGGTTGGAGTGGCATCCGGAAAACCCCAAGCCTTATCAAATTCAATTGGGGTTGCTCGGCGACGAACTGGGCAAGCGCACGCCGCCCATTCCGGTTTCACAGATTCCGCCGGCCTCGGACCCCAATTGCTATTATTTCCCCGAGACCGGCCACACGGCCTGTATGAAGTTTTTCGAACACTGGACCAAGACCGGGGGCCTGGACATGTACGGGTACCCCATCACCGAGTACCTGATTGAAAACGATCACATCGTGCAATACTTTCAACGGACGCGGATGGAATGGGATCCCAATACCCAGCGCATCACCCTGGCCGCGCTCGGCAAAATTTATTACGACTACGCCAAATTGGACCCGGCGCGGTTGGTATGGCAACCCGAAAGTGCGGCGGCGCCTACGGCGGTGACGGCGATCTTTGTGGATGTTAGCCTGAAGAACTCAGTGGTTTCCCGCAACAGCCAGCAAACCGTCACGGTCTCGGTCACAGATCAGCGGGGACTGGAAGTGAATGGTGCGGTGGTGGCGCTGGTCATCAAGTATCCCGGCGGCACCCAACAAACCATCACCATGCCCGCGACCAATGCCAAAGGCAGGTCGGAGTATGTGTTCAACATTGGGTCAGTCTCGCCGGGGAGCGTGATTAATTTTGAAGCCCTCGTCAATTATCCGGGCGTGACAGCCAACAGCGATCGCACCAGTTGCATGGTCTGGTTCTTCTAAGACCAGCGCCTCACCCGGTGATTAAAACAAACCGCCCGCGTTTTTCG
>CAYUFY010000052.1:0-20500 GCA_964443795.1 uncultured Anaerolineales bacterium
GTGACCCTTCGCTTCGCTCAGGGTGACAAGCCCATTCTGGATTAGGTCATTAATTTCTCAATCTGCCAAAAGACCCGACAGGTTTAGAGATAGGTTCTAACCCAACAGGTCTCGGATTTTATCAACCAATTGTTCCAGATTGACCGGCTTGGTCAAATAGTCATTCGCGCCAGCGGCCAGACAGCGCTCGCGGTCGCCGGGCATGGCGAGCGCCGTGAGCGCGATGATGGGCACCTTCGCCAGCGCCGGGTCGCGCCGAAGGTGGCGGGTGGCTTCCAGCCCATCCATGCCCGGCATCTGGATGTCCATGAGAATTAACTGTGGCCGAAGTTCACGCGCCAACTGCACGGCTTCGTAGCCGTTACGCGCCACACTGAGCGCATAGCCACTGGCTTCCAGATAATCGGTCAGCACCTGGATGTTCACGGCGTTATCTTCGGCCAGCAATAAGTGCGGGCGATTGAGCGGTGCGGCCTCGGCGAGGCCCGCCGGGGTGGGTGGGTGGCCCGGAGTCGCGTTGATCGAGGGGGAGGCGACGACGGTCAGCCACGGCAAGCTAATGGTGAACCGACTCCCCCGCCCCACTTCGCTTTCAACACTAACCCCGCCCCCGTGCAGTTCCGCCATCCGCCGCACCAGCGCCAACCCCAGCCCGGTGCCAGTCTGCTGGCGCGACAAACTGCTATCCAATTGAACAAAGACTTGAAACAGCCGCGGCAAATCTTCGGGCGCGATGCCAATCCCCGTATCCCACACGGTCAGCCGCATCACCTGCGCCGCCGAGTCCCCGCTCACTTCCAACCCGAGCGCGCCGCCTTCCGGTGTAAATTTGATGGCATTACTCAAGAGATTGACCAGCATCTGCTTGAGGCGGCGCGCATCAACCGTCAGTTGCGCCCCCAGGGGGTACGCGTGATACGCCACCGTCTGGTGCTTGGTCGCGGCCATTTGCTTGACCAGCCGCAGGCTGGCCTGACAAATATCTTCGACCAAGCCGGTTTGGGGTTCAAGCTCCATCCGGCCCGCTTCAATCTTGGACAGATCCAACACATCATTGATGAGTTCGAGCAGATGGCGACCGCTGTCTTCGATGTTTTTGACCGCGCGGAGTTGTTTCTCGGTCAGTGGGCCGTAGACATTGGGTTTCTGCAAAGTCTGCGCGAAGGCCAGAATGCCGGTGAGCGGGGTGCGGAGTTCGTGGCTCATACCGGCCAAAAATTCATCTTTGAGCTGGGCGGCTTTGACCAGGGCTTCATTCGCCAAGTTAAGTTCCTCGGTGCGCCAGGCCACCTGGCCTTCCAAATTCTCATTCAGGCGGCGGATGGCTTCTTCAGCGTGTTTGCGCTCGGTAATGTCCTGCAAAATTCCAATCGCCCCAATGGAGGTTCCCGGTTCGCCCAGAATTTCCACCGAAGAATTGTTGACCCAGCGGGTTTCACCCGCCCGCGTTCGGATACGGCTATCGGCGCGCCACATGGTCAACTGACCGGCATGCGCCAAGCGGTCAGCCTCTTCGCGGGAGAGTTGAGCCGCTTCACCCAACACATGGGTCTCCTCGATTAAAGCTCGCCACACGCGAGGGGTAATTTCGGCGGGCGCATAGCCAGTGAGCCGCTCAATGCCCGTGCCAATAAATTGATACGTATTCGTAGCATGGTCAATATAGTAAGGCACTGCGTCCGCCACTTCAATCGCCCGCCGATACAGGGCCTCTGACTCGCGCAAAGCCGTCTCCGCCCGCAGGCGGGCCAGCGCGCTGGCTAATTGACCCGCGGCGGTGATCAACAAGCGTTCATCCGCCGCGCTAAAAGCGTTCAACAGCGAGCTGTCCGCATTAATCACGCCGATGACCCGCTCGCCAGCTTTGAGCGGGACACATAACTGCGATTGCGTGGCGCTGTTCACACTCACATATTGTGATTCAGTGGACACATTATCAATGCGCCATGGCCGACCCTGCACCGCCACCGTGCCGACCACGCGTTCCCCCAAGGGGATGGTTTGCACGCGGATTTCATCGAGAATGCCGCGGTAAGTCGGGTGAACCCGCAGGACCCCGTGGGCCTCATCCACCAGCAGGACACCAAAATTCTCGGCGAAAAATGTCTCACCGATGATGTGGGTGACCTGCTCCAAAAGGGCATATTCACTGGCGGCTTCAGCGCAGGCGGTGGCAACTAGATGCACGGCCGAAAGTTCGCGCACCTGGCGGCGGGTGGCTTCCAGCAGTTTGTTCTGCTGGATGGCCACCGCTAACTGGTCAGCCACTTCGCGGGCAATATCGGTTTGTTCGGGGGTAAACGCCTGGGGCGAGACATCGCCGAGATTGAGCGAACCGATGAGCTCGGCCTGATAGAACAGCGGCATGTAGAGCCACGCCCGGACACCCTCGGCCAACAGGCGTTGGTCAGTATGCGTGAGGGGGGGGCCTGCCGTGACATCTTCCACGGCGCAAATTTGCCTTTGCCGCAGGGCTTCAATAATGTCCGCGCCAAAATCATCAAAGGTAATGGACGAACCGCTCGCCACGGCGGTCGGTGTGGCTGAACTGACCGCCGGGAGTAAGACGTGCTGGGTCTGAAAATCAAACAGGGACACGCTGACCCGCTGACAGCCGACCAATTGGCGCACATTCTCGACCGCCACTAAAGTAATCGCGTCCAACGACTCGGCGGTGAGTAAGGCGCGGTCAATCGTATGCAAGGTTTCCAGCCGCTCGGCCAAATGGTGTAAGGCCACTTCGGCCTGTTTACGCTCAGTGATATCTATATTAATCCCCACCAGGCTGGTGATTTGGCCGGTCGTGTCGTGGACGGGCGTGATGAGACTGTCGAAGTAAACCGTCTGCGCCGCTGCCGGGAGGGCGTAGTCGTGGCGAACCACCTCACCCGCCCAGGCCCGGTCCAACAAGGCGCGCCAAGCCGCTTTTTGTTCCTGGCTCTTGGCTGGGTTTTCGTCAGGGGTGTGACCGATTTGGTTGCCCCAGCGCCGGAGGTCGGCGGCGTTTTGGACCACATAGCGACGCTCAGCATCACAACTCCAAAATTCGAAGGGGATGTTTTCGATGGCGGCGCGCAACCGGGCTTCGCTGGCGCGCAGGGCGGCTTCGGCCCGTTGGCGCTCGCCCAACTCTATTTGCGCCCGCTGGAGCGCCTTTTGCAACACGCTAGTCGCCAGATATTGCACGCCGACGAGGAGCGCCATGAACAAAAGGAGACTAATCCAGCGCGTCAGCGGGGTATGGGTGACCATATTAGGCAATCCTTGTCCCGTGAGTTCGAGATAGGCAATGCCCAAGGCCACCAAGCTAATCACCGCCGCAGTGATAACACTGGCCCGCTGGCCCAACAACGCCCCGGTCACGGCGATGAGGACGAGGTAAGCCGTGAAAGCGGGAGCCTGAGTGTTGCCGGCGGTTAACACCAGGGCGGTGATAATCAGCCCCAGCGCGCCAATCAACACAATACTTGTCAGGCGCGTCGCGCCGCGCCGGGTCAAGCCGAGCAGGATGAAGCTCAGGCCGTCTATGGCACAGATGGCCAGCAGGAAGCGCAGGATAGTTCCCGGTAACAGGAGCGTTTGCAGGGTGAAGAACGGCGTGACCGTTAAGATGAGCGCCCACAGAATAATATGAAGCGCGCGGGCGGTCTGGGTGCGTTCTTCGTCTTCAAAGGTGGGGGGCGTGAGGAATTTACGCATCAAGGAGTCTCGGGGAGGCATGGGTCAGGCGGTGGATTATCCCAGTAAGGTTCGGATGACTTCTAACAATTGTTCCAGATTAACCGGCTTGGTCAAATACTCATTCGCGCCAGCGGCCAGACACCGCTCGCGGTCGCCGGGCATGGCCAGGGCGGTGAGCGCGATGATGGGCACCTGCGCCAGGGCCGGGTCGCGCCGGAGGTGGCGGGTGGCTTCGAGACCGTCCATGCCCGGCATTTGGATGTCCATGAGAATTAACTGCGGGTGTTTCTCGCGCGCCATATAGACCGCCTCACTGCCATCGTGGGCCACGAGAATCTGGTAGCCCGTGGCTTCGAGATAATCGCGCAACACCTGGGCGTTCACGGGGTTGTCCTCGGCGAGGAGCAGGCAGGGGCGCGCGGCGCGCGGGGCCACGATCAGCGCGGGGGGCGGGGTGGCCTGGGGGGCGCGGGCCCACACTCGCTGGAGGGTCTGTTCCAACGCGGCGCGTTCCAGCGGTTTCACCAGGTAATCGGTCGCGCCCAATTGCGCGGCGTGCGCCCGCTCTTCGATGACCGAGACGATGACGACCGGGATGGCGCGCGTGCGCGGGTCGGCCTGGAGGTTGGTCAGCACGTTCCAGCCCGAGGCGTCGGGCAGGAACAGGTCGAGGAAGATGACGCCCGGTTGCATGGCGGCGGCTTCTTCCACTACACCTTCGGCGAGGGCGTATACCCGGTTGGCGATCCCCAGGGCCGTGAGTTGATCGGTGAGCTGTTCAGCGGCGATGGCCGAGTCTTCCACCGTCAGCGCCTGGCGCGGCCACGCGGCGGTGGGCGGGGAGATGAACGCCGCCGGGGTGGCGGCTGATCGCAAAGTATCCGGGCTTTGCCAGGGCAGGGTAATGGTGAACCGGCTTCCTTGGCCGGGTGTGCTTTCCACGCTGATGCTCCCGCCATGCAGTTCGCTCATGCGGCGCACCAGCGCCAACCCGAGGCCGGTGCCTTCGTATTGCCGGGCGAGCCGCGCGTCAATTTGCACAAAGGCTTGAAACAGCCGCTCGAAGTTTTCGGGCGCGATGCCGATGCCTTTGTCCCACACCGTGAACCGCGCCACCCCTTGGGCCGCGTCGGCAGTGATCTCCAGCCCCAATTCCTCGCCCTCCGGGGTGAACTTGACGGCATTGCTCAGCAGGTTCACCAACATCTGTTTGAGGCGGCGCCCATCGGCGAGCAAACTCAGGTCAAGCGGATTCAGGCTGTAACTGAGCGTTTGCCGCTTGGTGAGGGCCATTTGCCTAACCAGCCGGAGACTGGCCTGGGCAATTTCCTCCACGGTCACCGGGCTGAACTCGAGCTCGAATTTTCCGGCTTCCAACTTGGCCAGGTCGAGAATATCGTTGATGAGTTCCAGTAAATGCTTGCCGCTATCTTCAATGGTATGCACCGCTTTGAGTTGTTTCTCGTTCAGCGCGCCATAGATTTTGGGCTTTTGCAGGGTTTGCGCGAAAGCCAGAATGCCGGTGAGCGGGGTGCGCAGTTCATGGCTCATGCTGGCCAGGAACTCGTCCTTGAGGCGCGCGGCCTGGGCGAGGTTGTCGTTGGCCCGCCGCAGTTCTTCGGTGCGCGCGGCCACCCGCGCTTCCAACTCCGCCGCATTCTGCCGGATCTGTTCGAGGGCCTGGGTGTTGCTTACCGCCGCGGCGGCTTGCGCCGCAAACAAGGTCAACAAGCGCGCATCGGCCTCGGCAAATTTATTGGGGTTAGGCGTATAGTTTTCCACGCCCAGCACGCCGACGAGCGCGCCGTTATAGAGCATGGGCACCCCCAGATTCGCCGCGATCGGCCAGTCTTCATAAGTCGCTACCCGGCCCGACCAGACATGGTAATCATCCACCATCATGGGCTGGCGGGTTTGCGCCACCCGCCCGGCCACGCCTTCGCCCAGGTGCATCCGCTGGCCGTGCGCCGGGATGACGCGCGACACCCGGTATTCCAGTTCATTGGTCGCCGGATCATAGAGGAAGACAAACCCGTTCTCGGCTTTCAGCAACAACCGCGCGCGTTCGGCGATGGTGTCGAGCAGGGGGGCCAGGTCGTTCTGTTCACTTAACGTCTGTACCAGCTGGTATAAGGTTTCAAATTCTTCGGCGCGCTGGCGAATGAGCGTCTCGGCCTTTTGGCGTTCACGGATTTCGGTTTGCGCCAGTTCGAAGAGGCGGGCATTTTGCAAAGCCACCGCCAGTTGGCGGGCCAGCGCGGTGTACACCGCCACCTCGGCCTCGCTAAAACCGGCGTGGGAGGCCGACTGCACATCGAACACGCCCAGCAGTTGTTCGCCGGTGATGATTGGCACGGCGATTTCGGCCTGGGTTTTGGGCAACCGGGGATTGGGCAAAAAGTCGGGCGACTGTTGCGCGGCGTTGAGCAACGCGCCCTGCCGGGTGCGGGCGACCCGCGCGACGAGGGAGTGGGCGTGGGCCAGCGGGATGTGCCAGCCCTCCGCGCGCATCTGCCGCCCCACATCGCCCGCCCCCGCCGCGACCGTCAAAGTTTGGCCATCAGCGCTCAACAAGTAAATGTGGGTGTGATACAACCCAAAGCTCTGGTTAGTCAGGTCAACCACGGTTTGCAACAGTTCGGTGGGGTTTAACACCGTGGAGGCCGCCGCGCTCACGCGGGCCATGGTGGCCATCTCGTTGGTTTGTTTGGCCAGCAGTTGCCGGGTCACTTCACGCTCGGTCACATCCCGCGAGACCCCCACCAGGCCAATCACCTGTCCGGCTTGGTCGCGGATGGGCACTTTGGTGGCCGACAACCACCGGGGTTGGCCAGCGGTGGTGGGATTAAATTCAATGCGATCCACGATGGGCTGGCCGCTGTGCAACATGGCCTGCTCTTCGTCAAAAAAAGCCTGCGCCAATAGCGGGGTTTGAAAATCAAAATCGGTGCGGCCCAGCATGGCCTGCGGGTCGGCCACGTTTAACATCCGGGTAAAGCCGCGATTGACGCGGGTGAGCCGCGAGGCGGTGTCTTTGAAATAAATGGAGTCGGGGATGTTGTCCATGAGCGCTTGCAAGAGGTCGCGCTCTTGCGCCAGGGCCGCCTCGGACTGTTTGCGGCGGTGCAAAGACCCGATGGCCGCGCCGTACAACATCAGCAACTCAGCCAGATAGGGCGGGAGCGGCTCCTGCCGGAGGAGGTTGTCGGTGGCCAACCAGCCAATGGCCTGGTCCCCATCCCAAATGGCCGCCAACGCATTCCAGCCGCGCCCGATGATGCCCCAGTCATCCCACAGCGGCGCATCCTGCCAGACCCGCACGCGCGCCTTATCGTTGATGACCCCCTGAATGGCGGAGTCGGCGGTGACCACGCGGCGCATATGGCGCTCATCGCGCAAGTGGCCCTGGGCATCCGTGCCAAAAGTGCCCAAGATGGTCTCGGCAGTCTCATCCAACAGGAAAATCGCAAAGCGGTCGAGGCCCAGTTGCGCGCGGCCCAATTCCACCGCCCGGCGGTGCAGGTCATCCAGGGTGGGGGTGGTGGCCAATTCCAGGCTAATCTCATGCAGGGCTTTGAGTTTCTCTTGAAACTCACGCATGCTTTGCTCGCTCTGGCGCAGGGCTTCCACGGCGCGCTTGCGTTCGGTGATATCCATCAACACCCCCTGCACGATGGGCAGGGCGCCATCCCGCCCGGGCAGAATATGCGCTGTGTCGCGCACCCACACTTCCTGCCCGGCGCGCGTGAACAGGCGATATTCAGCATCAAACGTCTCACCGCGCGCATAGGCTTGCTCTTCCAACGCGTTCTGGTTGTCCCGGTCCGCCGGGTGAACTTGTTGGTCCCATAAGTTGGGGTTAGCCATCCACTCTTGCGGAGTAAACCCGGATAGCGCTTCAATTTGCGGGCTGGTGTAACGCCACACCCCCGTCGCGCCCAATTCGGAGGTATAAACCACGACCGGCAGGCGTTCCACCAACTCACGGTAGCGCGCCTCCGCCTCACGTAACGCAACTTCGGCCTGTTTGCGCGCGGTGATGTCGCGGATAAACATGCTAGTTTGGGATTGACCATTGGGGATGATGAAAATGGCCGAAGAGAGTTCGCCCTCAAATGGGGTGCCATTGCGCCGGATGAAGGTCAGCTCGCCGCGCGCGCGCCCGGTGCGTTGGCGCTCAGCCAACAGCCCGGGTAGGCGGGGGTCATTGCGGTCTATCACCAAGCCCCGCCCCCCCGTTTGAAGCTCAGCCTCGGTATAGCCAAACAGGGCGCACGCGGCCGGGTTGGCATACAAAATCTCGCCGGTGGGTTGGGTGAGGAGCACGCCATCCATGCTTTGGGCAAACAATTCGCGGTAGAGTTGCTCTTTTTCGCGCAAGGCGGCTTCCGCCTGTTTGCGCTCGGTGATGTCCTGCAAGATGCCGATGACCCCGATGCGCACATCCTGCTCATCGCGGATTTGCAGGGAGGTGTCGGCCACCCAGCGGGTTTGCCCGGTGCGGGTGAGGATGCGGTAATCGCATTCCCAACGGCGGTAAACGCCCTCATCGGTGAGTCGGTCGGCCTCGGCATAGGTCAGGTGCGCCAACGCGCCGCGCGGGAACCATGCCTGCTCCAGTGAATTCCACAAGGTGGGATTCATTTCGGCGGCCGAGTAGCCCGTCATCTCCAGGATGCCCTCGCCCATGAAGGTATAGGCGCCCGTGCGGTAGTCCAGGTAATACGGCACGGCCCCGGCGGCCATGATGGCCCGACGATACAAATCCTCAGAGCGCCGCCAGGCCGCCTCGGCCTGGCGGCGCTCGGTAATATCCACCCCCAGCCCGCCCACATAGCGCTGGCCCTGTTCATCCACAAACACAAATTTATTATTCAGCCACCAGGTGTGACTCCCGTTGGCTTCGATGGTTTCTTCGACCACCTCAATGGACTGACCGCCGGCCAACACAGCCTGGTCGTTGCGCCGAAAGGTTTCTGCAATTTCTGCCGGCCAGATATCAAAATCGGTTTGCCCACGCACTGCCTCCAACCGCACGTTATAGCGCTGTTCGTAATTCCGGCTCACATAGACATGCCGCCCGGCTTCGTCCTTCAGCCAGGCAATCACCGCGCTATTGCTCAAAAAGGCGTCCAGCCGTTCCTTTTCCAGGCGCAATTGCGCCTCGGCCTGTTTGAGCGCGGTGATGTCCTGCACCGCGCCGTAGATCCGGGTTAACCGATGTTGCGCCTCATCCCACCCGGGTCGGACTGAGACCCGCACCCAGCGTACCACGCCCGATTTGGGGATAATCCGCAGTTCGACACTGGTTGGCTGATTGGCCCGCAGGGTGGCGATGCCCTCCGCATCCCGCGCGACATCGTCGGGGTGCAAAACCGACAGCCAGCCGCCCCGCGCCAGATACTCTTCAAACGTATACCCCATGATGGACTCAAATGCGCCAGCGGTCCAATTGTGGCGCAACTCCCCGGTGGGGGTGACCTCGGTGACAAAGACGTAATCGGAACTGATGCTGGAGATGAGCCGATAACGCTCCTCGCTGGCCGCCAGTTGCGCGGTGCGGTCGGCGATGTGGCTTTCCAGTTCAGCGTTCAGGCGGCGCACTTCGGCCTCGGCACGCGTGCGGTCGTCCAGCGCGCGGCGGGTTTGTTTCAGCGCCTGGCTCGTCTGGCGCGAGGCGATATCCAAAATGACGGCGGCGATGAAAAAGTAGCAGACCTGAATTAACCAGGTGGCCGGTTCGGCCAGCGGCTGGTTGAGGTGCGTCAGCCAGCCAGCCCGACTGGCCCAGAGCAAACCCAGCCCCACCAAGCTGGCGAGCAGGGCCATGAGGTAACTGGCGCGCCGATTAAGAAACAGGCCCGCCACCATCACAATCAGGGTGAATAATGCATACGAGGTGCCGCGCACCCCCAGGCCCGTGTAAGCCGCAAACGCCGCGAAGACCGTAAACCCCAAAATGGTCCCGTAAGCCGCCAGACGCACATAGCCCGCGCGCAAGGCCAGCCACAATAAAAGCGCCAAAACCAGCACCAGTGAGCCATCGCGGAGCAGGCGCTCCCAGTTGGCCGAGCGCATCACTAGCGCGCCGCTGACAGCCACGAGACTGAGGCTCGCGCCCACGAGCAGGCTGGCGCGCAACACCTGCGCCAGGTCATGTCGCTCGGCCTCCACCTCCGATAGTGTGGCGATCAGCCAGTCTTTGATTTTAGTCCACATAGAACCTACTCCACTAAACGGCGCGCTCAGACGGCCTTAAGCTGAACTCGAATCAGTTCGGTCAGGTGTTCGAGATTAACCGGCTTGGTTAAATACGCATTGGCCCCGGCGGCCAGACACCGCTCGCGGTCGCCGGGCATGGCCAGCGCGGTCAGGGCGAGAATGGGCACCCGCGCCAGCGCCGGGTCCTGCCGGATGAGCCGGGTGGCTTCCAAGCCATCCATCCCCGGCATCTGGATATCCATGAGAATCACTTGCGGGTGCTCGGTTTGCGCGCGGCGCACGGCTTCACTGCCAGTGCGCGCCACGGTCAGCGTATAACCGCTCGCCTCCAGATAATCGGTGAGCACTTGGATGTTCACTTCATTGTCCTCAGCCAGCAAAATCCGCAGGCGGGCCGGGGCAGGGGCAACCCCCAATGCCAGGAGGGCGGCTTCCCCAGCGATGGCTGGCAGGCCCACTGCCGCCGGGGTGGGGCTAAACGCGGTGGCCACCGCCGCCGCCAAGGGCAAGGTGATGGTGAACCGACTGCCCTGGCCCAGTTCGCTGACCACGCTCACACTGCCGCCGTGGAGTTCGGTCATGCGCCGCACCAGCGCCAGCCCCAGCCCGGTGCCGGAGTATTCACGCGAGAGCCGCGCGTCGAGTTGCACAAACGACTGAAACAGGCGGGGCAGATTTTCGGGGGCGATGCCAATGCCGTTATCCCACACCGTGAAGCGCACGACCTGGTGGGCGCTGTCCCCCACCACTTCCAGCCCGAGCGCGCCGCCTTCGGGGGTAAATTTCACGGCGTTACTCAACAAGTTCACCAGCATTTGTTTGAGGCGGCGCACATCAACCGTCAGGAACAAATCCAGCGGTTGGAGGGTGTAGCTAATGGATTGGCGGCGGGTGGCGGCCAGTTGTTTGACCAGCCGCAAACTGGCCTGACAGACCTCTTCGACCATGACCTGGCTTGGCTCCAGTTCCAGCTTGCCGGCTTCAATTTTGGAAAGGTCGAGCACATCGTTGATCAGTTCGAGCAAATGCTTGCCGCTGTCTTCGATGCTCTTGGCGGCCTTGAGTTGTTTCGCGTTCAGTTCGCCATAGACTTTGGGCTTCTGCAGGGTTTGCGCGAAGGCCAGGATGCCGGTGAGCGGCGTGCGCAGTTCATGACTCATGCTGGCCAAAAATTCATCCTTGAGCCGGGCGGCGCGGGCCAGCGCGGCATTGACCACCCGCAATTCCTCGGTGCGCGCCTCCACGCGGGCCTCCAGTTCCACATTGGCCTGGCGCACGGCTTCCAACAACCGATTTTGTTGAACCATGATGGCCACCGGGTTGGCCACGCTCTTGGCAATCTCCGCGTGTTCCGGCGTAAAGTGGCCGGCCACTTGCCCGCCCAAATTCACGGCCCCGATCAATTCCTGCTGATAATGCAGGGGGATAATCAGCCATGACCGGATGCCCTCCTGCGCCATTTGCCGATCCACGGTGGTGGTGGTGGTGTCGTTGACGAAATAGGTTTCCCCGGCTCGCAAGTGAGCAATCACCTCCAGCCCATATTCTTCGAACGCCACGGGAACCCCCACCGGCAAATAGGTCGCCAGATCGGTATCCAGCGCCAGCAAAACCGACGTTCGCTTTTGGAAATCAAACAAATTGATACTGGCGCGCACACAGGGGATTAAACGCCGCAGGCGGGTGAGCGCGGCGATGGCGGTCTCTTCGGGGGAGTGGGCGGCCAGGATCGCATGATCAATCTCATGCAACATTTCCAGTCGGTCGGCATAGCGTTCCAGCGTGAGGTCCGCTTCTTTACGGGCCGTAATGTCCTGCACAGCGCCATAGATGCCCAGCAAGCGGTTATGCGCCACGTCCCACAGCGGTTGGGCATAGGCTCGCACCCAACGCACCTCGCCCGTCTTGCGGATGATGCGCACTTCAGTCTCCACCGGCCGGTTGGCGGTGAGGGCCGCGAAATCGCGCTCATCTATGGCCACATCGTCCGGGTGCAGGAGGCTTGACCAGCCGCCGCGCGCCATGAATTCTTCGGAGGTATAGCCGGTGATGGTCTCAAACGCGCCGGAGACCCATTCCATATAAGACTTGCCATCCTCGGCGACCCGTTCTGCAAATACATAGTCGGAACTAATGGCCGAGATGAGCCGATAACGCTCTTCACTGACCCGAAGCGCGGATTCGGCTTTTTGCCGCTCGGCCAATTCTTGTTGCATGGCGGTGAACAGCCGGGCGTTTTCGATGGCAATCGCGACCTGATATGCCGCGCCGGTGAGCAGGGCCACCTGCTCGGTGGTATAAGCGTTGAGGGTATAACTCTGCGCGGAGATGGCCCCCACCACACGCTCACCGATCAGCAAGGGCACGACCATGACGGAAGCCGAGACGCGGGAGCGGTCGCCGATGAGGTCGTCGGAGCTGGCTTTCATCTCGGCGGGTGTGCGGAGCAGGAGGAAGGGTTCACGGGTACGCGCCACTTGCGCCACCCACGAATCCTTCTGGATGGGGGTGGCGGGTTCCTGCCAGACCTGGCCCGAGTCGTATAAAAATGGGAAGCTAACGCGGTCTTGCTCAACGTCATACAAAGCCACCCAAAACACGTCGAGCGCCAACACCCGTTGGATCTCGCTAAAGGTATTGCGGAGCGTGCTGTCGAGGTCGGTCAAAGCCGACACCATGCGCGCAATTTGGTTCAGGCTGGCTAACTGGTCGGCCCGATGCTGGATCTGGGTCTGGCTGGCCTGCAGAGCCTCGAACAGCCGCGCGTTTTCAATGGCCACCGCCACCTGGTATGCCGCGCTGGTAAGCAAGGTCAAATCCTCGGCGGCATATGCCTCCGACTGGTAACTCTGGACGGAGATCAAACCAACGACTTGTTCCCCCAACACTAAAGGCACCAGCATGAGCGTGGCCGAAACTTTGGCAGAATCGCCCATGATGTTGTCACTTTGCAACCGTTCGGCAATCTGTTGCGGCGTGCGGTTGATGAGCAGGGGTTGGCGGGTCTGAATAACCTGGAAGGTTGCTGTGCCTTCTTCCAAGGCGCTGTTGGCTTCCTCCCACAATTCACCCGAGTCATAAAAGAGGGGGTAACTGATGTCATTCGTCTCGGGTTGATACAGCCCCACATAAAACACATCCAGGGTTAGAATGGTTTGCAAGGTTTTGAGGAGCTTATCCAGGGTGGTCGGCAAATCGGTGAGCATGGCGGCCGTCCGGCCAATGGCGTTGAGCGCGGCCAATTGTTGATTGCGTTTTTCCAGGGCGGCCTCGGCCTGCTTGCGCTCGGTGATGTCCTGCAAAATCCCAATGGCCCCGGTGGATTGCCCGGTGGCCGGATTGATAATCTCCACGGCGGCGTCGTGCACCCACCGCACCTCCCCCGCCTGCGTGTGGATGCGGTTGTCGGCCCGCCACACTGGCAATTGACCGGCCACGGCTAGATTGGAAGCCAGCCGCCGGTCAACCAGCGCGGCCTCCCCCATCATGAAGAATTCCTCCACCAACGCCTCCCACTGCTTGGGCGTGAAGCCCGCCGCCGGGTAGCCAGTCAATTGCTCAATGGCCGTGCCCATAAAGGAGTATCGGTCGGCGGCATAATCAATGACATAGGGCACCGCGCCTGCGGCTTCGACCGCCCGGCGATGTAGTTCTTCCGACCGGTGAACCGCGGCCTCGGCTTGTTGCCGCTGAATGGCCGCGCCCAAAACCTGAGCGGCCACCTTCAACACTTCCACTTCGGCCGAGGCCCACTGGCGCGGGGCCACACACTCATCAAAGCCGATAATGCCCCACCACTGCCCCTCGACAAACACGGGCACTTCCAGCCAGGCGGTGAAGCCCCGTTCTGCGAGCGCGGCTTTTTCAGCAGGCGCCAAACTGACCGTGTGGCCGATAAACGGTTCCCCCTGCCGCATGCGCGCATAGGCCGCGGCAAACGGCGGGGCGGCGAGCGGGACGTTTTGATAAATGGCTTTGGGCAGGTCGGGCGACTGGCCCGGCGCCACCCATTCACTGCGCATGGAGCGCAACCACTCGCGCGCCGGGCTGAGATGCAGTTCAAACAAATAGGCGTGACTGGCCTGCAAAGTCTGGCCTAACCGTTCCAGGGCGCGCGGGAGGCTGGCGCGCCAATCGGCGGTCTGTAAAAAAAGCCCGGCGGTAAATGTCACCGCTTCGAACAGAGCCTCGCGCTGACGCACCCGCGCCTCAGCCAGTTTTCGGTCGGTGATGTCTTGCAAAATGCCGACCACGCCAATGCGCGCGTCATTTTTATCCCGCACTTGAACAGCGGAATCGGCCACCCAGCGCGTTTGACCGTCCCGGGTGAGAATGCGGTAATCACATTCCCAGTGCCGGATCTGCCCGGCCCCACTCAAACGATCCCCTTCTTCATAAGTCAGATGCGCCAACGAACCGCGCATGACCGATTCAAGACAGATGGTGTCGAAGGTGGCCGGGGTCAGTTCAGTCGCGGAATAGCCGGTGATGGCGAGGATGCCTTCGCCCATGAAAGTGTAGGCGTGATCATCAATGCGATAGTCACGATAGTACGGCACCGCGCCCGCCCCACTAATGGCCTGCCGATAAATGGTCTCCGCGCGTTGCAGGTCGGTCTCGGCCCGCTGGCGTTCCAGCAATTCCGACTGCAAGGCCTCATAGAGCCGGGCATTTTCCACGGCAATGGCGATCTGGTTGGCGGCGTTGCCGAGAAAAGCCAGATCATTGTCATCGTAAGCGTTGAGGGTATAACTTTGGGCCGAAACCATGCCAATGGATTTTTCCCCAATCAGCATGGGCACGAACATGAGCGACGCCGACACGCGCTGAGTGTCGCCCACCATGTCGCTCCCGGCCAAACGTTGGGCCGCTATCTCCGCGGCGGTGCGATTGATGAGAAGCGATTCCCGCTCGAGGATCACCTGCGCCGACCAGGTGCCGGGCGTCAGGGGAGCATGCGTTTCGGGCCAGCGTTGACCAGCATCGAACAACAAGGCGACTTTAACTTCCTGGGTGGCCGCATCATAAAGCGCCACATAGAGCGTATCCAACGGCAAGGCCATTTGCATCGGCGTCAAAATTAAATCTAAAACCGTCTTTAGATCGTGCACCTGCGTAATGGATTGCGAGATGTGGTTGAGGCTGTTAAGTTGTTCGATGCGCCGCTGGAGGGCGGCCTCGATGTGGTGGCGTTCGGTCAATTCCGAGCGCGCCTGGGCCAACGCCTCGGCCAACAAGTTTAAGGCCACGTTGAGCGGAATGATGGTCATGCTCAGATTAATGACCAGCAGGACCCAGCCGGAGCGATCGGGAAACGGGAAAAGATTGGGGAAAACCACTAAACCGGTGTTGCTCAAGAGGATCATGACCAACCCCGTCAGTGTACTGAGGCCCCCAAAAGCCAACGCCCCATTGGTTCCCAGCGTCACCCCGGCGATTAATGTGCCGGAAATATAAAACATGATATCCAGACTGCGCATACCTTGCGACAGGCAGACCAGTGCTGTAATGGTGAGCCAGTACATCACTAAAAAGAAACGGGCGGCGGCGGCCACTTGGCCACGGTGGTTCAGGTAGACCACGATGACCACCACCCCTACCCCCAGGAGGGAGACCAAACCCGACGCGAATTTTACGGGAAAGATAAAGAGCGAGCCCAACCCGCCAACCCCCGCGAGGGTCAGCGTCAAATACAGCGCCAGCATATGCAAAACCCGCGCTTGCCGGGTGAGGTCGGCATCAGCAAAGACCGGTGGGGTGAGAAGGGAGCGAAGTTTAGACATAGCCATGATTGAGATCAGGATTTGAGCAAAGTCTGAATTTTCTCCGTCAGCAAATCGAGATTGACGGGTTTGGTCAGATAGTCATTGGCCCCAGCGGCTAAACAGCGTTCACGATCGCCGGGCATGGCCAGGGCTGTGAGGGCGATAATGGGAATTTTTGCCAGCGCCGGCTCTTGCCGGATGAGCCGGGTAGCTTCAAGACCGTCCATATTCGGCATTTGAATATCCATGATAATCAATTGCGGGTACGCGGCGCGGGCTTTATCCAGGGCCACCCGCCCGTCGGCCGCCGCTGTGACGGCATAGCCCTGGGCTTCCAGATAATCGGTGAGGACTTGCACATTGATCGCGTTGTCTTCGGCCAATAAAAGGCGCGGGCGCACGGGGGCGGCGGTCGCCACCAACACCGGCGCCGCGGTGGTCGCTGACGCCGCAGTGGGCATCTGCCAGACCTGCTCCAACAAGGCCTGCAAATCGGCGCGCGCCACGGGTTTCACCAGATAACCGCTGGCCCCCAACTGGGCCGCGCGGGCGCGCTCATCCAACACCGAGACAATGATGATGGGGATGTCGCGGGTGCGCGGATCCAGCCGCAAGCGGGTCAACACATTCCAGCCCGACTCGTCGGGCAGGAACAAATCCAGCAGAATCACGCCGGGCTGAGCAGTGACCGCTTTTTCCAGCGCGCCGTCTGCCTGAGTGTGCACCACATTGGCAATCCCCATCTCGGTCAGGAGGTGGGTGAGTTGTTCAGCGGCAATGGCCGAATCTTCCACGGTCAGGGCGCGGCGCGGGCGGGCGGCGGGGGGCGGCAGAACAAACGCGGTGGGGGGCTGAAGCCGGGGCCGGTCCTCCGTGAGGGTTGGCCAGGGCAGGCTGATGGTGAACCGACTCCCCCGCCCCAGTTCGCTTTCCACGCCCACACTCCCGCCATGCAGTTCACTCATGCGGCGCACCAGCGCCAACCCCAACCCGGTGCCACTGTATTCCCGCGCGAGGCGCGCATCCAGTTGCACAAAGGACTGGAACAGCCGCCCCAAATTCTCGGGCGTGATGCCGATACCGTGATCCCACACCACGAACCGGACGACCTGGGCCAGCGGGTCACCTGTTACCTCCAAACCGAGCGCGCCCCCTTCGGGGGTGAACTTAACCGCGTTGCTGAGCAGGTTGACCAGCATTTGCTTGAGCCGGCGCGCGTCAGCCGTAAGGCGCAGGTCGGTGGGTTGCAAGGTGTAACTGAGCGTTTGCCGTTTGCTGGCGGCCAGTTGCCGCACCAACCGCAAAGCGCCCTGGCACGCGTCCTCCGCCGCCACAAAATCCAGCGCCAGTTCAAATTTGCCCGACTCAATCTTCGACAGGTCGAGAATATCATTGATGAGTTCGAGCAGGTGTTTGCCGCTGTCTTCGATGGTGCGGACCGCCCGCAATTGTTTCTCGTTCAGTTCGCCATACACCCGGGGCTTTTGGAGGGTTTGGGCAAACGCGAGAATGCCCGTCAGGGGGGTGCGCAGTTCGTGGCTCGTGCTGGCCAAAAACTCATCCTTCAGGCGCGCGGCCTGGGCCAGCGCGGCATTGGCCGCCATGAGTTCCTCGGTGCGCGCCTGCACCCGCTGTTCCAGTTCGGTGTTCAAGCGGTTGAGCGCGGCCTCGGCCTGGCGGCGGCGGGTGACATCTTCAAACGCCACCCCCACCCGGCGATGCGGGAGGGGGAAGGCTTTAATGGCGTAGGCGGTTTCCAATTGCCCGGTCGCGTCGAAATATTCATCCCCCAGTTCCTGCGGTCTGCCAGTCTGAATCACCTCGGCATATTTTTGCGCCAGGCCCTTGGCGCGCAGGTTGGGGAAACTTTCGATGAGCAAGGTCCCCACGACCTCGGCCTCGCTCATCCCCGAAAACCGCAGGGCCGCCGGGTTGGCCGCGATAATCCGCAGGCGATCGGCAGTCTCCGTCTCGGCCTCTATGATGTACAACCCGACCTGCATATTGGTCACCACATCGGCATATTGCCGGATGCTCTCTTCGGCCTGCTTACGCTCGGTCACATCCTGAAAAATGCCGATCGCGCCGATGGAGGCACCCGTCGGCCCTAGAACTTCGACCGAGGAATTGTTGACCCAGCGGGTTTGCCCACCCCGGGTGTGGATGCGGTTGTCCGTGCTCCACGAGGTCAGCTGGCCGGCGTGCGCCAAGCGGTTGGCTTCCTCGCGGGAGAATTGCGCGGCCGCGCCCAGGCGGTAAGACTCTTCCACCAGTGACCGCCACACCCGCAAATTTATTTCCACAGGCGCATAGCCGGTGAGGTGCTCGATGCCCGCGCCGATAAACCGGTAAGTGGCGGTGGCGTGGTCCAGATAATAGGGCACGGCCTCGGCCGCCTCAATGGCCCGCCGGTACAGCGCTTCCGATTCACGCAAGGCCACCTCGGCGCGGTGGCGCTCAGCTAGTTCAATTTGCGCGGCCTGATACAGTTGGGCGTTCTCCAACGCCAGCGCGGCCCGTTCGGCAAAGGCGGTCAACGCGCGCCGGGTGCGCTCGGGAAAGGCATCCACGTCCGGGTGTTCCAGGTTGAGGACTCCGAGCACCCCGGCGGGGGTGCGAAGCGGTGCCACAAATTCGGAGCGGGTGGTGGTGGCGGCCATCAGGTAGCGCGGGTCGTGTTTAACATCGGGCACATATAACGCCTCGCCGCTCCGGGTGACCCAAACCGTCAGGCCCCCGTCATTTAATGGCAGGGCCGGGAAGGGCTGATTCTGGCCGGCCCCGCTCCGCGCAAAGGTTTGCAAGACCTCGCCCTGAATCAGCGACAGGCCACAATGCTGACAGCCGAACTCCTCCACCACGATATCCGTCACCTGTTGCGCCACCGCTTGCAAATCGCGGATGTCGCCCCGGGCCAGGCGCTCGGCGGCGCGATAGAGCAAGGTCATTTCGGCAGATTGCTCGGACAGCTCAACTTGAATCTGCTTAAGCTCGGTGATATCGCGCGTGATGCCCACAATCCCGGCCAGTTGGCCCTGGCGATTGCGGAAGGGAATCCGGGTCATCCAGGCCCACCGTTGCTGGCCGGTGGTTAAATCCACAAAGGTGGTTTCCTTATGCACGGGTTCACCAGCTTTAACCACCTCGTCGTCAAGTCGGTTATATCGGGCGGCTTCTTCGGGCGGATAAAAGTCGGCCAGGGTTTTGCCCACCACCTCGGCCGGGGTGGCCACCCCCAGCGCGCGCGCATTGGCCAAATTGCTCACCAAGTTGCGGTGGTGAAGGTCTTTGAGGTAGATATAGTCGGGCAGGTTATCAATGACCACGCGGAGCAGGTTGCGCTCGCGTTCCAAAGCGGTTTCGGCTTGCCGCCGTTCGGTCAGTTCCGTTTGCGCCTGTTGCAAGAAAGTGCGGAAGGTGGTGACAGTTAGATATTGAAGGCCGACGCCAACGATTATGAACAGGGTGCTGGTTAGCCCCAGGGTGATGGGGGTGTGGTTGGCTTGAGTCGGCGGTAGCCGATCGGTCATTTCCAAGTAAGCCAACCCCCCATTGGTAAAGCCACACAGAACGGCGGTGAGCAGGCCCGCGCGCCAGCCCGATAATGTGCCCACAATGATGACCAGTATGAGATAGCCGGTCATGGCGGCTGGGGAGCGGGTTCCCCCGGCCGTCAGCGCAAACGCGGTGATAACCACCCACACCGTCAAACCCAGCACACTGCTCGCCAGTCGAATATAGCCGCGGCGGTTTAACACCAGCAGGAGCCAGCTCGTCCCGTCTATCACACTAATCAGTAATAACCACCGCCGAAAATTCTCCGGCGCGATCACGAGCATGATGCTGGCGCCAGTCGTAAACGCGATGATTAACGTCCATAAAATAATGTGGAGTTGACGCGCGGTCTGCGTCTGGCTGGCATCGTCAAACACGGGTGGTCTAAAAAAGTTCGGCACAGGAACCTCCGTCACACAGCAAGGTCGTTAGCGGGCACAGCGAGCGCGAGCAGGTCGCGGATTTTTCCGGCCAGCGTTTGGAGATTAACCGGCCGGGTGAGATAGGCACTGGCCCCGGCTTGTTGACCGCGCGCGGCATCGCCGGGCAGGGTGACCGAAGTGAGCACAATGATAGGGGTGGTGGTCAGGGCGGGTTCGCGCCGGAGCAGGCGGGTGGCCTCGAAAATATCCGCTCCCGGGAGGGGCAAGCCCAGCACCACCACCTGCGGTCGGAACTCCCGCGCCAGACTCATCAACTCACGGCCACTGGCGGCGGTGACCACCTCATAATTACTGGCGGTCAGATAGTCAGTCAACACGCTCAAGTTCACCGGGTTATCGTCGGCCAGCAACACGCGCGGGCGCGCGGGCGGCGCGGTCACCACCAGCGCGGGCCACGGCTCCCCCGGCGGGGGCCCCACCTGCCGCAAGGCCTCGTGCAACTCCTCGCGGGTCACGGGTTTGACCAGATATCCGTCGGCCCCCAACCGGCGGCCGCGGGCGCGGTCCTCCATGGCCGAGATGATGATCACCGGCAGGGCGCGGGTGCGCGGGTCGGCTTTCAGGCGCGCCAAAATATTCCAGCCCGATTCGTCCGGCAAAAACACATCCAGCAAAATAACGCCCGGGCGGGCCGCCAGCGCCTTCTCCACCACGCCCAGCGCCCGGGCATGCACCTCATTGGCAATTTCCAATTCGTCGAGATACCCGGTGAGTTGCATGGCGGTCACTTCCGAGTCTTCAATGGTCAGCGCCTTGCGCGGCCATTGCGCCGGGGCGGGCAGGACAAACCCGGCGGTGGGGGTGAGATGCAGATCGGGGGTGGTGGCCAGTTGC
>CAYUFY010000053.1:0-20202 GCA_964443795.1 uncultured Anaerolineales bacterium
CTTCCGCACCAAGCCCAGATTATGAAACTCGCCTAGCGGGGTCCATTCGCGCAGGTCGGCATCATTGAGAAAATCAAAGATACCGCCCGCCGTGTTGGTGAAAATCGAGCCGTCCCAAATGTAAAAGCCGTTGGACACCGTGCCAGTGAGCGTGGCCGTGCCGTAATTGATAATGTCGCGCCCTTCATACAAGGATTGGTTGTTCGCCGTGATGGCTAACAGGCCCAGGCTCACCGTCCGCCCGGTGCCGCGCATTTGGCCGCTCGTCCACGTCAAGCTATTAGTCACGGTCAGCGTGCCACTGCCCACCATATCGCCGCTGATCTGCTCGAAAGTCGGGGCCGTCACAGCCCCCGCGATATTCAATGTGCCACCGGCCAGCCGATACACCCCCACGCCCGTGAGGACCGCCCCCGCCTCGAGCGTATACGTGGTGGTATCAAACAGAATCACCGCGCCCGCCGCGGCCTCGAACACCCCCGCGCTACTCCCGCCCGTTTGGAAATGCAACGTGCCGGTGTCGGCCTGCACCGTGCCGCCCGCCAAGTTGTAAAACGGCAACATATCGCCGCTCTGAATATTAGTCGCCAATTGCGAAACGCCCGTCCCGCCCGTCTTCCGCACCAGGCCCAGATTGTGAAACTCGCCCAGCGGAGTCCATTCGCGCAAGTCGACATCGGTGAGAAAGTCAAAGATACCACCCGCGGTGTTCGTGAAAATCGAGCCGCCGTAAATGTGAAAGCCGTTGCCCGCCGTGCCAGTCAACGTAGTCGTCCCGTAGTTGATAATATCGCGGCCTTCATACAAGGATTGGTTGTTGCCCGTAATCGCCAGCAGGCCGAGGTTCACGGTGCGCCCAGTGCCACGTTGCTGACCAGTTGTCCAAGTCAAGACATTGGTTATCGTGAACGTGCCCGCCCCCACTAAATCGCCGCCGATCTGCTCGAAAATGGGGGCGGTCACATCCCCCGTGATATTTAAAATGCCACTCGCCAACCGATATACTCCCGCGCCCGTCAGCACCGCCCCGGCCTCGAGCGTATAGGTGGTCGTGTCGAACAAAATGACCGCGCCCGCCGCGGCCTCGAACACCCCCGCGCTACTCCCACCCGTTTGGAAATGCAACGTGCCGATGTCGGCCTGCACCGTGCCGCCCGCCAAGTTGTAAAACGGCAACATATCGCCGCTTTGGATATTGGTTGCCAATTGCGAAACGCCCGTCCCGCCCGTCTTCCGCACCAGGCCCAGATTATGAAACTCGCCCAGCGGAGTCGATTCGCGCAAGTCAGCATCGCTCACAAAATTAAAAATACCAGTCGCCGTATTCGTGAAAATTGAGCCGCCGTAAATGTGAAAGCCATTACTCGCCGTACCAGTCAACGTGGTCGTTCCGTAATTGATAATGTCGCGCCCCTCATACAGTGTTTGGTTGTTGCCGGTGATGGCTAACAACCCCAAATTCACGGTCTGCCCCGTCCCGCGCATATCGCCTGAAGTCCAAGTCAAGTTGTTCGTCACTGAGAGAGTGCCGCTCCCGCTGACGGTGCCGCCCGTGAAGTTAAAGTTGTTTATCATAACTTGGGCGGTGCCGCTATAAGTTCCACCCGAAACTGCCATGGCCGTTATCACAGCGTCGGTATTGGCATTGAGCGTCCCGGCTGAAATCAAAACAGTGGGCACGGAAAAGGTCCCGCTCACCGTGAGCGTGCCACCATTCACGGTGGTGGTCGTGACGTTGGACACGCCTGCGTGATTGACTGTGCCACTTGTAAAGTTAACTGTGCCCCCGCCGGTGATGACGGACGCGGCCCCCAGGGTGTGCGTGCCCCCATTGAAGGTGAGCGCCATCCCGATGGGGACCGAGAACACGCCCGTGGCGCTGGTTCCCCCGCCGTTCAAAGTCACCGTCCCGGTGAGGATTTGTAAAGTCCCGTCGTTATCAAATGCCAAACTGTTACTGCCTAAAATCGAAGTGCCCGCCCCGCCCGTCTTCTTAATCGTCCCCAGGTTCCGCACCGCCGAAGCCGTGCCCGCCTGCCCCGTCAGGCTGGCATTGTTGCCAATCTCCAGCGTGCCAGTGTTGGTGAAGACCGCGCCCCCAGAAATCTGGAGCGCGCTGGTGCCGGTCAAAATACCTGCGCCCGTATTCACCAAGCCCCGCCCCAACGCCAAATTCTGGTTATTGGTCGTGATGGACAAGCCGCCAGTCGCATAGGTCACGCCGGTTCCGCTCATCGTTCCATTTGTCCAGGTCATCAGACCGGTCACAGTGATATTCGCCCGGCCCGCGAGCGTCCCGCCCGCGACCACCAGCGTTGGCACAGCAAAATCATTGGTATTAAAAGTAATCGAGCCGCCACCATTCACATTCAGCCGTTGCCCGACGCTTACAACCGGGCCAGTTAGAATAACGGTTGAGCCAACCAGCGTCGTGGTGCCAGTGACATTGAGCGTGCCGCCGAAATTGACCGAGGTCGCGCCGTCATTAAAAGTCAGGTCGCCCGGCCCGGTGAGGGTGGAGCCTGGCGCAAAAGTGTGGGTGGCACCGCCAAAAAACAAGGTGGCCCCTGCGGCCACATCGGCCCCGCCCTCATGCCAACCACTCCCACTACTAACGAACTGCAAGGTGTTAGTCAAAACTTGCAGGGTCCCAGCGTTATACAAATGGGCATAAAAGCCGGAGGAGTTTCCACTTAATTTGCGGAGTAAACCATAGTTATAAAAAGTGCCATGCCCCGTGCCAATGGTGGCCGCGCTCACAATATCAAACGTGCCGGTGGCCGTGTTAGAGAAAACCGCGCCATCGTCAATGTTGAAAAAGACCGCCCCCGACAAAGTGGCCGCGCCAGAGTTAACCAACATCCGGCCTTCATACAAACCCGTCCCCGTCCCCATCGTCAACCCCCCGGTTGCATACGTCACCCCACTGCCCCGCATCTCACCGCCACCCCATGTAATAAGACCTGTAACTGTCAACGGGCCGGTCCCAGTGATAATCCCATTCGTAAAGTTCAACCCACCAGCGGTTGACAACGAAGCCGTGGTGCTGATGGCCGCGCTATGAACCATCAACGTCCCGCCCGTGATCGCAATCACGGTGTTAGCTTGGGCTGTACTGACATCGCCAAGGGTCAGGCTATTGCTACTGCTGGTAGGCATTGCCAGCGTCTGTGTGCCGCTGGGCGCGCCTAACGTCACCGCGTTAATTTGTGTGGCCCCAACGATATTCACCGTGTAAGTGCCAGTCAAAACAATGAACGCATTATCGCTCGGCCCCGGCACCGTGCCGGTCACGCCGTTCACGGTCCAATTGGCGCCGACGTTCCAGTTGCCGCCCGCCGCGTTGTTCCAGTAATAATCCGCCGGAGTGATGACCTCCAAAACCAGCGCGGTCGCCGAATAAACTGTTTGCAAAGCCCGATTATTCCCGAGACTGAAGCCAGTCTTCATCGCGAAGTCGCCCGTCTTGGAAGCAAACGTCAATATTTGAAATGAATCGCTCAACACAGGCACAAAAGGGTTGAGCTCAGTGACGTTCAACGTGCCGCTTAACGAGGCCGCGCCGGAAACCGAAAGCGTATCGAATTCGGTGGTCGGCGTTAGGCCGCCCAGTTCGATATTTAACGCGCCCGCCGCAGTTTGCGTGTACTGGCCAGTGATGGTGATTCCCCCCGCCGACGCGCCCGGGCTGAGAGTCGCGGCGTTGGACACGTTCCCGCTAATGGTGCCCGACCCGGTGAGCGCCCCGCCCGTCAGGTTGACCCGATTCCCGACGGTCAGGATGCCGTTGGCGAGGTGGGTGGTTCCGGCGGTTTGCGTGTAAATATTTGTTCCCGTAAGAACCAACGAAGCCGCCATCAGTATCACCTGGCCCGAGTTTGTAAACCCAGCTGTCGCGGTTAAGCCGCGGCCATGGGCTAGTGTGAATTGGCCGTTGGCGGCATTTGTGGCGAAGTTCGCCAAGGCATTCCCATTAGATTGATTCACAATCTGCGCCGCCGGGCCCACAAGCGCGATATTGGCCGCGTTCGTGGCGATATTGGCCCCATTTAGTTTGAGGGTGCCAGTAATTGCATATAAGCCACCGGCGAGGGTCGCGCCGGAGAAATTGGTCAGGGTCGGGGTGAAGAAAGCTGTATTGGATAGAACCGCAATCGTTCCGTTGTTAGTTGTCGAGCCAGAAACGGTAAACACTCGACTGGAACTCAACACACCACCGCTCTGAATATTAAGCGTTGTTACACTCCAAGTCATATCGGTCAGCGGCGCAACCGTGGACCCCGAGGCGATGTATACCGTGCCATTGCTCCACGCCCCACTCCCAGCGATAGTTTGCGTCCCAAGCCCGTTGAAGTAGAGCCGCCCCACGTAACTGCCGCTTTCCAGCGTCACGGCCCCAGGGTTAGTGAACGTCACGCCTTTGAAGTTGAACGTCTCAATGGCACAACAAGCGAGACTGAAGTTGAGCGTGCCGTTCACGGCAACATCGCCATAGGCCGTCACCGTATCCCCCGAATTAACGGTCAGGGTTGCGCCCGAGTTAACCGTGACTGTCCCAGTGAACGCGCCAGTATTGACCGTCGTCGTGCCGCCCCCCACCCGGAACGGTGCGTAAAATACACTATTGGGATTCACCGTCGAGGTCCCCGTCATCCGCAATTCCCCTGTCCCAGTAATGAGACCATTATTCGTCAAAGTGTTCGCGCTGACTGTCAGCGGGTAGGCGAGTGAAAGCACCCCCCCAGGGTTCACGGTTAAATCATCCCCCAACGTCACCCCGTTGGAAAGCGTCACGGTCGCGCCGTTGTCAACGTACACCGTGCCGTTGCTCCACGTCCCACTCCCAGCGATAATTTGCGTCCCAAGCCCGTTGAAGTAGAGCCGCCCCACGTAACTGCCGCTTTCCAGCGTCACGGCCCCAGGGTTAGTGAACGTCACGCCTTTGAAGTTGAACGTCTCAATGGCACAACAAGCGAGACTGAAGTTGAGCGTGCCGTTCACGGCAACATCGCCATAGGCCGTCACCGTATCCCCCGAATTAACGGTCAGGGTTGCGCCCGAGTTAACCGTGACTGTCCCAGTGAACGCGCCAGTATTGACCGTCGTCGTGCCGCCCCCCACCCGGAACGGTGCGTAAAATACACTATTGGGATTCACCGTCGAGGTCCCCGTCATCCGCAATTCCCCTGTCCCAGTAATGAGACCGTTATTCGTCAGGATCGCATTGACAAGTGTGATAACCCGCCCGGCGTTGATTGTGAGGGTGAAGCCGCTGGCAACCGTCAAGTTATCAATAGCTACATCGCCGGAACTAATGACTGGTTGATTGGTTCCGCTATTGATGATAACGGTATCGCCCCCGGCGGGAGTCGTGCACCCCGACCAGTTGCCGCTGGTGGCCCAATCGGTGTTAGTCGCCCCCGTCCAGGTGCAAGTGGCCGCATGGGCCGGAGTCGCGCTTGCCAGCCAAATCCCCAAGATAATCAGCGGTGCGGCGAATGAGAAAACAAAGCGCAGGGGTGAATGCGACATGAGAACTCCTCTTTTAGAAATTCACGGAGCGGGGATACAGCCATCGAGCGTATCAAAGTTCATGGGGCTAACACAATCCCAAACTGGTCACAAAAATTTAAATTTTCACGGTTGACCCCGCTGTCACCGCCCCCCAGCGCTCTTCATCGCCCCTGAAATTCCGGTCTGCGCTTGTCTTTAAAGGCTTCGTAAAACGCGCGGTGATCCTGGCCCATCATCATCAGCGCCTGGGCCTGCGCCTCGGCTTCAAGGGCGCTTCCCAAATCCATCGTCCACTCGTTGGTGACCAGGGTCTTCGTCAGGCCGAGGGAATAGCTCGGGCCAGCGGCGAGGCGGGTTGCCCAGTCGTTAGTCACGGATAAAACCTGTTCGGGAGGCACGACCCGGTTGACTAGCCCATAGCGCTCAGCGGTCGGCGCGTCCACATCATCGCCGAGCATCAACAGTTCCAGGGCGCGCCCCTGCCCGATGACGCGCGGGAGGAGAAAGGCCGCGCCCATATCGGCACCGGTGAGGCCCACGCGGGTGAAGAGGAAAGCGAATTTGGCGGTCTCGGCCATCACCCGCAAATCGGCGGCCAGCGCGATGACCGCCCCAGCCCCGGCGGCCAGCCCGTTAACGGCGGCGATGATAGGCTTGGGCAGAAGCCGCATATTGCGGATGAGATGCCCGGTCATGCGGCAAAATTCCAAATGCCCGCGCATGTCCTGCTCCAGCACCACGCCGATGATTTTATGCACATCCCCGCCCGAGCAAAAGGCGCGGCCCGTGCCCGTGATGATCACGGCCTTCACCTCATCGGCATAGCGCAGGTCTTCAAACAAGTCGCGGAGTTGGGCGTAAATTTCCAGAGTCAACGCGTTCAACACTTCGGGGCGGTTGAGCGTGATGGTGGCGATGGAATTCTCGACGGAGTAGAGGAAGTCGTAGGGCATGAGAAAAAAGAGAATTAGAGAATTGGAGATTGTAACCATCCAGCCTATCCATTTCCGTCATGCCCGCGTGCTCGTGGCGGGCATCCACACTAAGTTGGCGGCTGGATTCCCGCTAAAATCATGCGGGAATGACGAGCAAGCTGGATAGTTATCGGAGATTATCCAAAGGGATTCCACGTCGTCACATGGTCTGGGCGGATTTTGAAGAGCACCCGGACTTCGCCGGGGAAGCGCATGGAGAGCGGGTAGGTCTCTTTGTCGAGGTAGCGTTGCGCGAGTTTATCCAAATGCTCATCCGCGCCGGTCTCGGTGATTTCGACCACCGGCCCGCGCACGGCCACAAACCGGTCGGGGTTGTCGGGGTCGGTGATTTCAATGGCGACCTGCGGGCGCTGTTCCATGTTGCGGTCTTTTTGCCGCCCGCGCGCGGAGTTGATGAGGATATGCTGGCCGTCATAATCCACCCACACCGAGGAAACGTGCGGCGTGCCGTTGGGCATGAGTGTGGCGAGATGCGCGAAGGTTTTCTTTTGGAACAGGTCCAAGTAGTCGGTGGGGATAGGGCCGATGGCGGGCTGAGCTTTGCGCCAAGCATCGTAGCGCGCGGCGAACTCGGGGTCGGCGCGTTGAATGCGTTTGAACCCAACCCGTTGACTGCGCGTCATCAGCTTGAAAGTGAACGGCACAGGGTCGAGGTATAAATACTTGTCCACTTCTTCCAACCAAGTCAAGCTTCGCAGAGCCGCCGCCTGGAAGCGATCCACCACCGGCTTGCGGGCGCGTTGAAATTCCGGTAGGGCCGCCGCCACTGCGGGGTAGCGCGCAAACGCTTGGGCCAGGGCAATCGAGTCTTCCATCGCCAGTTTGGTGCCGGAGCCAATGGAGAAGTGCGCGGTGTGCAGGGCATCGCCAAGCAAAACGATATTTTGGTGATGCCAGCGGCGATTTTTGACAAAGGGGAAATTAAGCCAGCGCACAAAATTGTTGGAAAGCAAAGGCAGGCCATTCAGTTCGTCTTTAAAAACATCGGCCAGGTAACGACAGGTCTCATCATCCGTCATCTGCGCGAACCCCGCTTTGAGCCAGGTCTCCGGCGGGCATTCCACAATGAAGGTGCTCTGGGTGGGGCTGAAGCGATAAGAATGCGAGATGAACAAACCAGCGGCGGTTTGTTTGAACATCATGGTCAGGCCATCGAAGGTTTGTTCGGTGCCCAGCCAGATGAATTTATTCTGCCGGATTTCAATCGTCGGCAGGAAGAAGGCTTCGTAAGTCTTTCGCACCAGACTGTTCGCGCCATCCGCGCCCACCAGCAAATCGCAATCGAGGTAATCGGCGAGGTTGGTGACGTTGGTGTTGAAGTGCAGTTGCACCCCGAGTTGCGCGCATCGGGCATGGAGGATCTGCAACCAGCGCAGGCGCGGCACCCCGGCGATGGGGTTGCCGCCCACCCGCAGGGTCTCGTTCTGATGGCGCACCACCACGTAATCCCGCATTTGCGCGGCTTGCATAAATTCGGCGTAGGTTTCGGAATCGTGTTGGGCGAAGTTGTCGAGCGTGGTCTCGGAAAAAACAATGCCCCAACCGAAAGTGTCGTTGGGGCCGTCGCGCTCAAGCACATGGATGTCGTGCGCGGGGTTTTGTTTTTGCAGGAGGAGGGCCAAATAAAGCCCGGCGGGACCGCCGCCCAGAATATTAATTTTCATTGAGCTTTGTCACCTCAGATCAGGTGGCGGGTCGCCATGATTTCGCGGTTGATGGGGACGCGCTCGAGAAACGATTGGCGCAACCCCGGGTCTTTAATTTTTTCGGCGCGTTCCTTGATCAGGCGTTTAGCTTCGGTCAGGCAATGCCGGGCGGCGGCTGTCTCACCCGCCGCTCGGAAAACCTGATGGCACACAAAATAATCGCGTTGCGGTGTTTCGGGGCCTTGCCCACCACATTCATCCAGCAAAGCGCGCGCCTGCCGGGCATAGTCGAGAGCTTTCGCCATTTGCCCCAAAGCCTGTTGCGCCGCCGCCAACGTGGCGAGATCGTCAGCCGTGAAGAGGCGCATATCCGCCTCCATTCGCATAGCAAACGAAGCCTGGGCTTGTTGCAACGCCTCATCCGGCCGGCCCAAGATCAGATTCACCCCGGCCAGATAGCTTTGAAAATACGACATCAAGTATTTGTCGTCTTGTTGCCGCGCCAGACGCAAGCCATTATTCAGCATCTGCTCCGCCCCCGGCAAGTCACCCAGGTCGCGCACCACCAAACCGAGATTAGCCAAAACATACGCTTGACCCGCTTCATCGCCGATTTCTTCAGTTACCTTCAAGCCCTGTTGTAACGCCTCCTGGGCTTTAGGCAAGTCCCCAACATTTTGGTACAACGCTCCCAGACCGTTGAGGATATTGCCTTGTTCGAAGCGGTTACCCACGGCTTGTTGGATGGCCAGCGCGGCGGTGTAATAACTTCCGGCCTCGGTAAAATCGCCTAGCCCATCACAGGCCAACGCCAGATTATAGAGACTGGTGCCTTCCCCGGTGCGATCACCAATGGCCCGGCGCGTCTCCAAGGCCGAGCGGTGATGCCGCAACGCATCAGTAAAATTGCGCTGATAGTAAGCGGTCACCCCCAAGCCATTGAAGATCTCCGACTCGCCTTGCCGATTGGGGTGGGTTTCAATAATGGCCAACGCCCGGAAATAACAGGCTTCCGCCTTGTCAATTTCACTGCGTTGCCGGAAGACATTCGCCATACCATTGAGCACCTGCACAAACGCCATCGCCTCTTCATCGGTCAGGTGGGTTTTCGGATGGAAAATGTCGAACGCCTGCATATACCAACTCAGCGCGGCATCGTAATCGCCCTGCCGCCGCAGGATGAGGCCCAGTTGCGCCAAAGTCCGCGTGCCAGCTAACTCATCGCCTTGCGCCCGCGCCGCCGCCAGCGCCCGTTCCACTGCCTGCCGCGCCTGCCCATAATCGCCAATCGCCTCGTAATATTGTCCCCACAAATACGCCACTTGAAAGGGCGGCGCGCCCGGCGATTTTTCCAGCGCCCGCAGGGCCTCGGCTTGTTCCTCGCGCCGCCCCAAGATATGCAACACCGTCGCCTGCCCGGCGCGCCACGCCCACCGCTCTTCGAGCGCCAGAGCCTGAGTGTAATACGTCAACGCGGTTTCGTTGGCAAACTCGCGTTCGGCTTTGCGGGCGGCTTTGTCGAGATAGAGCAGGGTCTTGTCGCGCTGGCCGCTCCGGCTGTAGTGATACGCCAGGCGCTCCACGGCCTCCGGCTCAGTCTGTTCCAGTGTTTGTCCCACCGCCAAATGCAATTCCCGCTGTTGTGATTCTAGTAGTGTATCGTAGACGACTTCATAGGTGATGTTGTGCTTAAAGGCGTCCACGCGGCGGGGGGCGGCGGCGGCTTCAATGGTGAAGTCGCGTTCCTCCAACACGTTCATCTGGTCGGTTAAAGTCTGGGCGGTGGGATGCGCCGGATGCGACTGTTCAAGAAGATCAAATTCAAAAACCTGCCCAATCACACTGGCGACTTTGGAGGTGACTTTGTGCGCTTCGGGCAACCGATCCACCCGCGAGAGCACAATGCCATGCACCGAGTCGGGGATGCCGAGGTTGACGGTCGCCAACTGTGCGTTGGGCGCGAGCAACCATTCCCCGGTCACGTTATCTTTGAGAATGCAATTCGCCTCACGCAAGGCATTGAAAATTGAATCGGAGAGATACCACGCGCCGCCCTCAGTGGGGTAGAGGTTATTCGACTCGCGCAAGGCGCTGACCAAGGCCTCGGTGAACAACGGGTTGCCTTGCGATTGCCGTTGGATGAGGGCCAACGCCAACGGCGTGGGGTTGCCCCCCAACCGGTCGGTCACCAGTTTGGCGTTATTCTCGGGTGAGAGTTCGGTCAGGGTGAGTTGCTGATGATTGGGCAACCGGGTCAGGTCGGGCAACAGCGGTTTATCACTGCGGGCGGGCGGGCGCTGAACAAACAGCAGGAGCACCGGCATCCGCCCGGTCACGCGCCCCACCGCCAGGGCCAGGCCCAACGAGGCTTCATCCATCCAGTGCGTATCTTCCAGCATCAGCACCACGGGTTGTGTGCTGGTCCAGTACCGCAGGAGTTCCACGACCAACGCAAAGAGCGCATCTTGCCGTTGCCGCGCATCAAACATGGCCGTGGTGGAGTTGTCATCAATGTGCAGACCCAATAAATCGCCGAGCATGGGCAGGCGCACCAACCAAGCCGGGTTGATGGCGCGTAACCGGGTTTCGGCATGGGCGATCTGCTGTTCGAGCGTGGCGGTCTCGGGGAATTCGAATAGGGCGCTGAAAATTTGTTGCCAGGGCACGTAGGGGATATTTTGCGTCGTGCCTTGGCAAACCCCCACGAGGACGCGCGCCCCCAGCGCTTCGGCGCGTTCGAGGAATTCGGCGGCCAACCGACTCTTGCCCAACCCCATGCCGCCTTCCAGTCGGAAAATTTGCCCCGTGCCTTTTAACGCGGTAGCGAGCGCGGTTTCCATCTGCTCTAATTCAGCATCGCGCCCCACTAACCGATAGCGGTTGCGCGCCAGGGTTTGGCCGCTCCGCCGCCCAACCACGCGCGAGACGGCGATGGGGTCTTTCTTGCCCTTGACCTGAACCAAGCCAATGGATTCAAAGTCAAAGCCCTCGCGGGCGGCGGTGACAATGTTTTCGCTGACGAGAATTTGTCCGGCGGCGGCCTTGGCCATGAGGCGCGCCGACAGGTTCACCGCATCGCCCAGCACGCCGTAGGTGCGGCGCGTGGAACCACCATAGGCGCCGGCCCACATACGGCCACTGGCCACGCCAATTTGCACATTTTGAATGAAGGTGAGTTCCGCGGGGGGGCTGACCAGTTCGAGGGCCACCGCCACCGCGCGGGCCGCGTCGTCATCGTGCGCCAGGGGTGCGCCAAAGGTCGCATACAGGTGACTACCTTTGTCGCCCATCAATACTTGCAAAAGGTAGCCTTCATATTTACTGAGCACCGTCTGCACCCACCGCAGATAAGCATCCAGTTTTGTCCCGGCGGCGTCATCGGCATCGTAATCAATGCCACCGAATTTCATAAACAGCGAGACCGTGGGCCGGATTTCGGCCAACAATTGAGCCTGACCGCTCACCAGACGTTCTTGAATGGGCGGCAAGACCCAGGACCGCAATTGGGCTTCGGTGAGGGCTTGCGCCTCGGCCTCGTCCCAGGGGGTGGGAGACACCGGGGCGAGGAGGCGCGTGACCACCCCGAATTTTTTAGTTTCGCCGTCATCATGGCTCTCGCGCCACTCGCTCACCTCCACCGCTAGGCCCAAGTCGCGCGCCGCGTTGGGGCTAATGACCACCTCGCCGCGTTGCGCGTGATGCTCGGCGTCCGACATATCATCCAGCGTGGCTCCGGCCAGCACGTCCGCAAATTGAATCTGCGGGTCCCCCACGCGGAAGCGCCGCACCGGGCCAGTGGCGATGGCGGCTTTCATTGAAAGCACCACCGTCGCCCCCGAGGGCAGGTCAATCGAAGCAAATTGCCGCATGGCCACCTGCATGGCAAGGCCACACGCGACCGCGCGCCACGCCGCCGCCGGGTGCCCGGAATTGGGGGCTGGGTCGGCAAACCAGCAAGTCAACGCGTCGCCACCAAAGATGATAACGCTCCCCCGATATTTATCCACCTCGGCGATGAGCGCGTCAAAAATAGCATTCAGTTGGCGGGTCAGTTCTTCCGCGCCCCGCTTGGGGCCATAGTCTTTGGCCAGGGCCTCGGTAAGCGGCGTGAACCCCGACACATCAGCGAAGAGTGCTGCGCCATGCGTGCGGTCGGGCAGATCTTTGCCACGCGCCAGAGCAAACCGACGATCAACCGGCAAATACGGAACCAGAGCATCCATAGATTTTAGGATATTAGCACAGAATCAAATCGGCCAATAATGGCGGACGGTTATAAATACTTGTACAATCACCCTATGTCCACTGCCTCACCCCGCATCCACGCTCCCGAACTCGCGCCCGGCGCGTGGCTCAACACGCCTCACCCCCTCCGGTTGGCTGATCTGCGCGGGGGGGCGGTCTTCATTGATATTTGGGACTTTACCTGAATTAACTGCCTGCGCACCTTGCCGTACCTCACGGCCTGGCATCGGGCTTATCGTGAACTGGGCTTTACTTTCATCGGAGTCCACACGCCCGAATATGCCTTCGCCAAAGACGTGCGGCAAGTCGAGGCCGCCGTGCGCCGCCTCGGGCTGGAATATCCAGTGGTTTTAGACAACAACTACCAAACTTGGGATGCGTTTGCCAACCGTTATTGGCCCTCGGTGTATTTGATTGATGCCGCTGGCTATATCCGCTTCCAACACCACGGTGAGGGCGATTATGAGACCATTGACGCGGCCCTCCGCGCCCTCGCGGCGGAACTGAACCCCGGCAGGCCTCTCCCCCCGCCCGTGAGCGCGCTGCGTGACGAAGATAAGGTCGGCGCCGTGTGTTTCCGCACTACCCCCGAATTGCACGCGGGGTATCATCAGGGTGCGCTGGGCAACCCGGCAGGTTACCCGCCGCGTGACCAGCCTGCGAACTACCAACTTCCCGATCAGCGTTTGGATAATTATTTCTATGCCGAAGGCCTCTGGCGCGCGGACGAGGAATATCTGGCGCTCGCTGAGGCACCGGGCGCGCTGGTCTTGCCCTACCATGCCGCCACCGCCAACGCCGTCCTTTCGCCTTCAGCCGACCCAACCTCTAGCCTCCCCGCGCCGACCCTTATCCGCATCACGCAAGATGGCCACCCGCTCACCCCCCTCACCGCTGGAGAAGACATTCTCTTTGAGTCCGGCCAATCGTTCCTCCGGGTGGACTCACCACGCAGTTACCAGATCGCCAAAAATCCGGATGCCACCCAACACGAACTGCGCCTCGATAGCCCGGCCCCGGGCTTGACCTTGTATGCGTTTTCGTTCTCCACCTGCACGGTGGGTAAAACCAGTGAACAGTGATCAGTTCCATCGCTAATTACTGCTTACCAATTACCATTTACTGATTACTCCTCACTCTAACTCCCCACTCTAACTCTAACCCCATGCTCCGCTCCTTCTTCCTCTACCTCTCCCAAGCCGCCTGGGCGCGCGCGTTCGTCATGCGCTTCCCGTTCGCGTGGGCCATGGCCTCACGCTTTGTCGCCGGAGAAACCATCGCCAGCGCCATTGCCGCCATCCGCGCGCTCAACGCCAAAGGCATCCAGGCCACGCTCGACCACCTAGGCGAAAGCGTGACCACGCAGGCCGAAGCCACCCGCACCGCCGACGATTACATTTTGGCGCTGGATGAAATTGCCAAAAACAACGTACGAGCCAACATCTCCATTAAGCTCACCGCCTTTGGGCTGGACTTGGACTACGACTTTTGCCTGAACAATGTGCGCCGGGTGATAGAGACCGCACGCGCCACCGGTAACTTCGTGCGAATTGATATGGAAGGCACCCCGCACACCGACCGCACCATCGCCATCTTCCGCGCCCTGCACGGTGACCCGCTACTCGCGCCCCACGTTGGCCTCGTCCTGCAAGCCTACCTCTATCGCACCGAGCAAGATTTACTCGCGCTCACCGGCGAACAGGCGCGCCTCCGCCTATGCAAAGGCGCCTACAACGAACCCGCCGACAAAGCCTTCCCGCTCAAAGCCCATGTGGATGCCAACTACGTCAAGCTGACCAAACTCCTCCTCGATCGCGCCCAAACCGTCTCTCCGGCTAGCCCCGATGGTCGCACCCCGCCCCTGCCCGGCCTGGCCACCCACGACGACCACATGATTGCCGCCACCCAAACCTACGCCGCCGAGAAAAAAATCCCACGCGAATTCTTCGAATTCCAAATGCTCCACGGCATCCGCCGCGACCGGCAAGACCAACTCGCCGCCGAAGGCTACGCCGTGCGCGTCTATGTGCCCTATGGCACCCAATGGTATCCCTACTTTATGCGCCGCCTCGCCGAGCGCCCGGCCAACGTGTGGTTCATAATTTCCAACTTCTTCAAGCGTTGACGCGGCAAAACTCAAACCGCCCTCCAATTCGCCTCCCCCGTGGCCGGTGCTAGAATACGATATAGAAACTCATTTTTTCACTAAGCCCGGGTTTCTAAAATTCGGAGTCGCTATGCGCCGCCTGCTTCGCCTCACGCTTAATCTTTGCCTCGCCTGGGCCATCGTCCTCAGCGCCACACCCGCCTGGGCCGCTGATCAAATTTATATCGTCCAACCCGGCGACACGCTCTTTCGCATCGCTACCCGCTACGGCATCACCGTCCCCGCCTTGCAAGCCGCCAACGGTCTCACCAGCAACCTCATCTATTCCGGCCAAACGCTTGTCATCCCCGGCGGCAATGCGCCTGCGCCCCAACCACCAGCCGCGCCACCCGAAAGTACGGGCGGGTCTGAGACCCGCCCCAACACGCCCGCCCTCACCCACATCGTCCAACGCGGCGAGACACTCTTCCTGATTGGCCTCAAATATGGCTTGCAATGGACGGCCATTCAACAAGCCAATAATCTGGCCACCACAACCGTTTACGCTGGACAGACTCTGATCATCCCGGGCCGCGCCCCGGCGGTTACACCCCCGCCCGCCGCGACTCCCGTACCCGTCACGACCACCCCGGCCCCCACCGAGACGCCTGCCCCCGAAAGTACGGGCGAGTCCGAAACCCGCCCCGACGTGACGGCAACTGAGGCCGCTCCCCCCGCTCCAAGCATCACCCATATCGTCCAGCGCGGCGAGACGCTTTTCCTGATCGGCCTTAAATATGGGCTCGCCTGGACCACCATTCAACAAGCCAACAATCTGGCCGGCACCACCGTCTATGTCGGGCAGGAACTGATCATCCCCAATGGGTCTGGCCTGCCCGCCAACACCACGCCCACCGATCCGCTGGCCGGTGTGGTCGTGCCCATCCCGCCGCCCGCCAGCAGTCCCGACGAACGCCGCTTTCTCGTGGATTTATCCGACCAGCGGCTTTACGCTTTCGAAGGCGACACGATGGTGCGGACGACCCTTATCTCCAGCGGTCTGCCGCGCACCCCCACCGTGATTGGCACCTATTCGATTTATCTGCGTTACGCCTCGGCGCGGATGCGGGGCGAGGGGTACGACCTGGCCAATGTGCCGTTTGTCATGTATTTCTACCAGAGCTATGGCCTGCATGGCACCTATTGGCACAACAACTTCGGCCAGCCCATGAGCCACGGGTGTGTCAACATGCCCACCGACGAAGCCGAATGGGCTTACAACTGGTCTACGTATGGGACGAAAGTGATTGTGCAACCGTAATTACTAATTACCAATTACGAATAACGGCTGGAAGGGATTGGTAATTGGTAATTAGTAATTTTCCGCTTTGGAAATCAAAAACAAAATCGCCCTCATCACCGGCGCGGGGCACCGGGTCGGCAAACTGATTGCGGTGGCCCTGGCCGAGGCCGGCGCGGAGGTCATTATTCACTACCACCGGGCCGAGGCCGAAGCGCGGGAAACCGTCGCCGAAATTAAACGGAATCACGGGCGGGCCACCGCCGTGCGCGCGGACTTGAGTGACCCGGCGGGCGCAATTAAACTCGTGGGGGATGCCGTTGCGCAATGTGGCGGGGTGGATATGCTCATCAATTCGGCGTCTATTTTTGAAACCGGGGAAGTGTTAACGCTCACGCCCGAAGCGTGGCAACACTCGCTGAATGTCAATCTCACCGCGCCGTTTTTTTGCGCGCAACAGGCCGCGCTTTCGATGCGCGCGCGGGGCGGCGGTGTCATTGTCAATTTGGCCGATCTCTCGGGGTTGAAGCCCTGGGCCAAACGCCCGGCGCATTCGGTGAGCAAAGCCGGGTTATTGATGGCGACCAAGGTTTTGGCCAAGGCGCTGGCGCCCGACATCCGCGTGAATGCGCTGGCCCTCGGCCCGGTGCTCAAGCCCGCTGAGTGGGCGGAGGACGAGTGGGCGCGGGCGGCGCGGCGCACCCTGCTCCAACGCCCCGGTTCTAGCATGGCGGTTGCCGATGCTGTAAAATTTGTGATCGAGCAGGATTTTATGACCGGAGAAGTGTTGGTGCTCGATGGCGGCGAATTGCTAACCTAATCCCCAATTACTATTTACGAATTCTCCTTATGCCCACTCGCCAAGAACTCATCCGCAAACGTCTCGCCGAAGAAGGCGCGAAGACCGCCGCTTATTTCCGCACACTCTCACGGGAAAATTTCTTACAGCAGGTGTACACCACCGGCCCGTTGTGGCGCACGCGGGATTTGCTGGCGCATTTTGTGAGCGCCGAGCGGATGTTTGTGTTTTATGGGCGCGAAATTCTGCAGGGCGGCTCCGGCGCGCCGGAAGATTTTGTGATTGACGACTTCAACGCCACCCAGGTCGCCGGGTTTACAGAGGCCCCGCTGGATGACCTGGTGACGCAATTTGAAGCCATCCGCGCCGAGACGGTTAAACTGGTGAGCCAAATGCAGGACGCCGATTTTGACCGCCTGGGCCGCCACCCGTGGTTTGGCCGCGTGCCGCTCGAAAATATGTTGAAGTTAATTTATCGGCACACTATGTTGCACGAACGCGACATCCGCAAAGCCCTGGAAACCGGCCAGCCGGTGGCACATGTGGATGTGCAATCGCCCAATCAATAACTAATCCCCAATGACCAATTACTAATTACCTCTCAGCTTCCGAAGTAATTGGTAATGAGAGCATTCGGTAATTCAGGCAAGAAACTTGGCCTCCAAAACTTGGGCGCGTGAGCCGGCCAAATCAGGCCGTTGATAACGATGAGCCACCAGAGCCACTCCCAGCATAGTGCTGTAGACCAGCGCGGTATGTTGGTAAGCCGCCACCAGACCGACCCAGCGTCCGGCTTCCAAACCAAAGTAGCGTTTCGCCCAAGCGAAATGGCGTTCAATCGTCGCCCGCGGTTTTTGATGAAAGCGCCATTGCCACAGAAAGAAGCGCGTTGCCAAAAACCGCTTGCCGCGTCGCCGCAGGTTGTAGTCGATGACGAACCCGGCTTGCAAAACCACCCGGATGAAATTCAGGATGGCGTAAGTAAAGTAGCCCGCATCGGCGCGCACGACCACGATGGGAAAGCCAAAGAACGCCACCGCCAGCATGAGGATGGGAATGGCGAGCACACTTTCTTGGGCATTGGCCGGTGTGACCAGAAACATGACGGGCAAGGCCGACCAGCGACACAAGAGCGTATGGACTTTATATCCCCAGACCGAACCTTTCCACGGCTTCGGGAAACTCCAGCCCGCTTCGGAATCCTCGTGAAACCAAGCCTTTTGCGTGGTAGCGTCTACAATCATATCGGTGCCTTGGAGGATGCCCCTCCGGGTCGCTTGCCACACCATCCCGATAAACAGAAACCAAAATGGCAACATCCCCAAGGCGCGTCGCCGTTCCCAGTATTGACCGACACTGATAACCCGCCCGGCTGGAAAGCCGGCGGCGTGTGCTGCTTGAGGATGCGCCCGAAAGTAATCCACACTGTCTTCATAGCTCATCTGCCAGGCCACTTGGATGAGGGCCAACACGACAATGCTCCCGTCCGCGTACACCATTTTAGGCCCGCGCCGCGCTGGTGCAGGCAGGCGGGGCCGCAACCGGTGACTCATTTGCAGGGCCCACTCGGCCATGACCAGCGCGTGGGTCAGTACCAAAAATTCGGTCGGATTGACCCACAGTTTCCGACTGAGCTTGGCGGGCAGGGCACTCAGGTCGGTTTCGGGTGGGGTCAGCGGGTTAAGCGCAGTTTCCAAAAGTGCATTACAGTTAACCATCGGGCCTCCAGCGGTTGAGTAGGTGTGTCAGCAAACTCATTCTACTCGCCTCTTGGATGGCCCGTTTTTCTCAAGTTTTAATTACCGAATGCTCTCGTAATTAGTAATTCCCATTCACCCCAAGGAACCCTCCATGTCCTCCCGCCAAGACGCCCTCCGCCAACGCCTGACCGCCGACCACGCCGCTTGTCTACAGATTTTCAATAGTTTCACCCCCGAGCAATGGGAAAAACCCGCGCCTTCCGAGAACGAAGCCCCGTGGAAAGCGCGTGATGTGCTGGCCCACATGGCTGTCTCCGAGAGCGGGCAGTTGGGCCAGATTACCCGGTGTCTGGCCGGTGAAGTGACCGTGCCCGATGATTTTGACTTGGCCCGCTTCAATCGCCGCTCGGTGCAAAAACAGGCCGATAAAGCGGTGGCCGATTTTCTGGCCCTGCTCGAAACCGATTTCGCCAAAGTGCTGGCCGCACTCGACGCCATCACCGACGACGCCGACTTCGATAAAACGGGGCGGCACGCGCGCGGCGACATGCTCACCGTGGAGCAGTTCTTCATCCGCATTACCGAACATCGGTTGCAACATGCCGAGGAGTTGCAGAACGCAGTGCGTGGGTGAGGCGGTGTGTAAGATATGCTAATCAGTGGCCTCGGAGTAGTGCATCCCGGACCCACAACGTGTGGGGCAAGGCAAATGGTCGGGAACCAACAAACGCGTGGGCACGGATTAGTTTGAAAACCTTGTCTTTCAATCGGCTAGCTTGATAAGCCGTATGTTCTCCAAATTCTTCGCTTTTCTCCGGCTCTCGCGGCCCATCTTCCTGCTGGGCGGGTTCATTCTCTACGCCCTCGGCGCGCTCATTGCGCGGTATCAAGGCTATCCGCTCAATTGGCCGGTGTATCTGGTGGGGCAGTTATTTGTCACCAGCCTGCAACTGGCCACCCATTACTTGAATGACTATTGGGATGTGGAGGCGGATAAGCTCAACACCACGCGCACCTGGTTTTCGGGCGGGAGCGGGGTTTTGTCGTCGGGCGAGCTCCCGCGCGAGGTCGCGTTTAACGCAGCCATCATCTGCTACGCCCTCAACAGCGGCGCGGCCATTGCCCTGGTGTTGCGCTATGAGGTCGCGCCCGGCGCGTGGGCGATTATGCTTCTCGCTTTTCTCGGCTCCTTCTTTTATTCTGCACCGCCGGCCAGACTCGTAAATTCCGGCTATGGTGAACTGACCACCTCCGTTCTGGTGGCGGGTCTGGTCCCCGCCTTTGCCCATATCGTGCAAGCGGCCCGGCCCAGCCTGCTCGTCCTGCTGGCCACCGCGCCGCTCGTCATCCTGCACTACGCCATGCTCATCACTTTCGAGTTCCCCGATTTCTTGAGCGATGAAGCCGCAGGCAAGAAAACCATCCTGGTGCGGCTGGGGCGCAAGAACGGCACTTCGCTCCACAATGCGCTCATTGGGCTGGCGTTGGGTTTGGCGGCGGTCAATTCCTTTTTGGGTCTGCCCCCGCGCGTCGCCATCTCGGTGGCCCTGACCGCGCCATTGGCTTTGTGGCAAATCATCAGCCTGCGGAACCTCCGGCGGGGCGAACCGGTTTCTTTCCAACGCTTGACCTTTGGAGCGGTGTTGCTCTTTGCGCTTACGGCGTATTTTATTGCGTTTAGTTTTTGGGTGATTGGGTGAAGAGCGCAGATGGTTTGAGGCAGTTGGCTCTGAATAGCGCCGGGCCTATATTATGGGCATTGGCATTCCGCAATTAACATCGCGCGCACGGGACAAATTACGGAAAAACCGTTCCGCATTTTGTTCGGGGTCTTATACAGAAAGTTTCCGCTTAGTTAACGGTTCTGTAGTTTAGAGTTCCAAACTGCCTCAGGTTGACCTGAGGCAACTGAACCTT
>CAYUFY010000054.1:0-19780 GCA_964443795.1 uncultured Anaerolineales bacterium
ATTCCTGCACAAACCCCAACCCCACCGCAAAGAACACGATGACGGCAATGGCGATGGCTTCGGTGCCGTGGCCGAGGAAGGCGGAGAGCGCCGTCGCCACGAGCAGGATGACAATCAGCACATTCTTGAACTGCTCAAACAGCAACGCCCACGGCGAGATGCGGTGGGCGGCTTGCAGTTCATTGGGGCCGTGCTCGGCCAGACGCCGCGCGGCTTCAGGATTCGTCAAACCACCGTGGGTGGTTTGCAAGTGGTGGAGCGTTTCAGAAACAGCGAGGGCGTGCCACTGTGGGTGAGCGTCCATAGGTTATTCCTTTTTAGTCGGTAAGTGATCGTCATCCGTCGGCGGGGCCGTCAAATCTTCGCGGCGCGGCTGTGTGGTCTTGAAGACGAGCCAATCAAACTCATAAATGACCATGGCCAGCGCGAGCAGGGTCGCCACCACCACGCCCATTTCAACCAGCAGGGCGACGGGATTCGGCCACAGCGCCACCGTGACGATGAGGCTGACCACACTAATAATCAGCATAACCCACGCCACCCAGCCCCAGCGCGGTGGAAGATCGAAGTAATGGCCCCACCGGTGATGTTTAGGGATGTGATGCATAGCAACCTCCGTTAAGAGATAAGAAAAGGCCGATACCGTCTTCGGCCAGAATACTCTGACCCAAAATGGCATCGGCCTACGTTGCAACCCGTCTCCCTCCAAATAGTAAGGGAGGGCTACGCTTTGTCTCGTCCACCGAGGGCGCGTTTGATGTGGTTTGGTTATCTAAGGTCCCAGTATAAGTATAAGCGAATTATAAATGGCAACGACTGACATTTATCCTACGTTTCTTTGACAGCGGCGGGTACGGGCGACCTATTTATTCGACCCCCGGCGGTGCTCATGCCTATGCCAGCCGAATCTTTCTTCCAAATCCTCCGCCAGCGTGAAGACAATGACGCGCTCGCCGGATTTGACGCTAATGTCGGTATGGAGACTGACGACCTGCCCGCCCGTCACGCGTTGGACCAGCTCATCCAAAATTGAGCGCGAGCCTTCCAGGAGTTGTCGGCGCACTTGCTTAATCAAGTTGTGGCCGTCGGCGGTTTGGGCCAAGCTAATTTCGGCGGGTGTCAGCACCCCGCGTAAGCGGGCAAGAATCATATTTTCGATGATGAATACACGAGCTTCTGCTGGCCCCCGGCCGAGATGTTCTTTTTCAAATTGAATGAGGGCGTTGGCGAGGGTGGCCTCGACTTCGCCGCGCGTGGAGATGGACATAGACAGCGCCTCCCAAAGGGAATAACCTGGCCCGCATCAATTATGCTTTCCAAATCACCGCCGCGCCATAGCCCACCACACCGCTATAGTCACCGCTCACATCGCCGGAGGTGGCGTGCCGCACCACTTGGGCGCGGGTGGCCCCGAGGGCGCGGGCCGCCCACAGGGTGGCGGCAATCGCGCCATAGCCGCAGGCCAGGCCGAGACCAAATTTTACTTGGGCGGCTTCTTCAGCGGCCAGGACTCCGTCTGGGTCAAAGGCATCAATCTGTTGAAGCATGAGCGCGTCGAATTTAAGGGCGGCTGCCTGCGACTGAAAGTGGGAGAGATCGGAACTGGCGATGATGAGCACGCGCCCGTTGGCGAGAATGGCGGCGAGCGCCCGCCCCAGCGACTCCATAATGGCGGCGGACTGGTCCCGAATCATCACCGGGATGAGGGTGAATCCGGCGGGTAGAACCCGTTGCAAAAACGGGAGTTCGATTTCGATGGCGTGTTCGCGGTCGTTGCGGATGGGGATGAGGGTATGCTTTTCGGGCAGGTCGAGGGCATGGGCCAAAGCGGCGCGCAGGGCGGCTATCGCGCTGGGGTTCACCTCCACCGCGCCGAGCGGAGTCGCATAAGCCGCGTGGCCCGAGGTCAGCAGGGCACCATCATCATGGTAGTGGCTGGGGCTTAGAATGGCGACTGTGTCCACCGTTTGCCCGCGCAGGGGGGCAAAGGCATAACCCGCCACCGGGCCGGAATATTGATGCCCGGCGTGCGGCGCGACCAGGCCCAGCATCGGGCCAGTCGGCGTGAAACCGGTGGCGGCCTCCAAATAGCCATCTACCAACTGGGTGAGTGACGGGGGATGGGCGGAATACCACCGCCCGACGATGGGGGAGGGACGCGTGTCCATGCTGTCATTGTAGGACAGGCGCGGGTGAGGGTCAACGTTGAAGGGCGATGCCGAGCGCGGTCAGCCCGGCGAGGGCGAACAAAAACAGGGGAACCGCGAGCCAGCGCGCGCCCGTGAGGGATTGCTCATCTTCGAGCGTGACTGGCACCCCGAGCATGGTGACGGCGGGGACCGCCCAGCGCGGGCTAATGAACCAGGCTAACGCCAACCCACCCGCCAACCCGCCCAGGTGGGCCCAGTTGTCTATGCCGCCTTGCAGGCCAATGAACAAATTGATGCCGACGATGACGATTACATTTTGAAAGGCACGCCGACCACGCTCGCCGAGGATGCCCCGATTGAGGTAGAGAAAAGCGGCTTCCGCGCCGATGAGGCCAAAGATGGCCCCCGACGCGCCGACCGATGGATGTGTATTGAAGATGAGGCTGGCGACTGAACCGCTCAGCCCGGCTAGAAAAAAGATAATGCTAAAACGTAACCAACCGTAAAAGGCTTCGATTTCGCGCCCGAGGTTGTAGAGTGAATAGGCGTTAAAGGCGATGTGGGTCAGATTGGCATGGATGAAAATGGGGGTCAGAAGTCGCCACCATTCGCCTTGCGCGATGAGTTCGTTGATTTTTGCGCCATAGTAGAGGATGTAGTCATTCCCCCAGAAAAAGTCGGAGGCGGACTGGGCCAGAAAAACGATGAGGATGAGGCCCAGGAGCACGTAGGTGAGCCAAACGGTATGCGATGGCAGGCGGATGCGGTTGGCAGGCGGGGGCGCGGCGGGGGCAGGAACCGGGGGCCAGGCCGGAGGTTGCGGGGAGGAAGTCATGGTTGTGAACCAGGTGTTAGAGTGAAACCTGGCGGGGGTGCACCCGGCTGTGTTCGGCCTCGATGATGGCGATGACTTTATCCACCGTGTCGTCCAGCGCCAGGTTTTCGTTGGTCACAAAATAGTCAAATTCTTTCATGCGGTCCAGTTCTTTGCGGGCGGTGGCAATCCGCAGTTTAAGGCCCTCGGGGGTCTCGGTCTTGCGGTGCCTGAGCCGGTCAATCAATTCATCTTCGGTGGCGGTGGTGATGAAGATGGTGAGGGCCGCCGGGGCGAGCGCGCGCACGGTGGCCGCGCCTTGCACGTCCAGCCGCATGACCACATCCTGGCCCGAGGCCAGCGCGTCGCGCACTTGTTGTTTGGGGATGCCTTTGTAGTCGTTGTACACGATGGCGTATTCGATGAGTTCGTCCTTTTCAATCATTTCGGCGAACTCATCCTTGGAGATGAAGAAATAATCCTGGCCGTGAACTTCATTGGGGCGCGCCGGGCGCGTGGTGGCGGTGACCACAAAGTGAAAAGGCAGGCCGCGCTCTTTCATGCGCTGAAGCACGGTGTCTTTGCCAGCGCCCGAGGGGCCAGAGAGTACAATGAGAAGCGGATGACGGTGATGGGTAAAAAAAGTATTAGACATTCGGGCTTGCTCCAGCGGATAGGCTTATTATAATTGCAGTTAGCGAATAGCCATGGCGGATGGCCAGCCTGTAAACCAGCCAGCGGCAGTTATTAGCCATCGGCCATAAGCTACTTGCCATCAGCCATACTTCAGAGGTCAACTATGCCAGTTTATGAATTTCGTTGTCAGTCGTGTCAGAACAAAGTGGGGGTGCGGATGAATTACGCCGACTATGGCAAAAAGCAACCTGTGTGCCCGGTGTGTAAGAGCAAGAAACTCACCCGGAGCATTGGGCGGGTGCGGATTGCCAAGAGCGAGGATCGGCGGTTGGAGGATTTGTCTGACCCAGCCTTTATGGGTGATGTGGACGAGAATGATCCCAAGTCCATTGGGCGGGCAATGAAGAAGATGGGCAAGGAGATGGGTGAAGACCTGCCGCCGGAGTTTGAGGAAATCACCTCGCGCCTGGAGGCTGGGGAAGACCCGGAGTCCATTGAGAAATCCATGCCGGATTTGGGTGGCGGCGAAGGCGCGGGCGGCGGGATGGGGATGGATGATTTGTGAGGTTGAAGAATTAGGGATTGGGGATTGGCAGTTGAGAAGCGCTAATCCCCAATCTCTTTTTTACAATCGCGCGCACCTGGGCTTGTAGTTCGTCAATGGCTTGCGCCGCGTTGAGGGTAACCCACCGCTGGGGGGCCGCCTGCGCCAGTTCCAGATAGCCCGCGCGGACGCGCTGATGAAAGGCCAGGGCCAGCTCGTCCATGCGGTTCCACTCGCCGCCGCTCTGTTGGCGGCGTTGTAAGCCCACCTCGGGTTCCAAATCGAATAATAGGGTGAGATCGGGTTGCAAGCCATCGGTGGCAAAGGCGGTGATGAGCCGGAGCGCCTCACGGTCGAGGCCATGCCCATAGCCTTGATAGGCCAGGGTGCTGTCGGCGTAACGGTCGGAGAGCACTATGCCGCCGCTGTCCAGATGTGGCTTGATTTTTTCGCCCACCAGTTGGGCGCGCGCCGCCGAATAGAGCAAGATCTCGGCGCGCGGGTGCATGGCTTTGTTTTTTAAGTCGTGCAACACCGCGCGGATTTGTTCGCTAATTTCGGTGCCGCCCGGTTCGCGGGTGAGCAAAACACGCTGGCCGAGTCCGGTGAGGTACTCGGCCAGTTGTTTGATCTGGGTGGATTTGCCCGAGCCATCCGGGCCTTCGAAGGTGAGGAACATCAGTGAAGAACTTTAATCTCTAAAAATCCTCACCCGCCGCCGGGGTTCTTTGCCATACGAATGTGAGACTAAATTCGCCTTGCGCGCCATGTCGTGTTGCAGGCGGCGGATGTAGGCCGAGGCCGGGGGCAGGTCCACCGACGGGGTGCCGTTGAGCACGGCGCTGATGGCGCGATTGGTCTCGTCGAGCGCGGCTTCGGTGGAGCTATCGCCATCGGCGGGCAGTTCGTAGAGGTTGAACAGATCAGACAGCAAGGCTTCCATTTGGCTCACGGTGTTGGCGCGCAGGACATGAATGGGGAGGCCGTGTTCTTCGGCGTCGGTGACGATGCGCTGGTGTTTGCGGTAGTAGGTTTTAAGGGTGACCAGAACATGGGCATCCTGGATGTCATCCACCACCACCACCGGGACGCGCAACCGCTTGGCCGATTGTTCGAGTTTGTTGCGCGAGATGCCGTAGGCGTAAATGTGAACCGGGGTGAGGCGTTCTCCAGACGCAGGCGGGTTGGAGGCGAGGTGGAATGCAGACTCGGCGTTAGACCGGGCGGGTTCGCTGGGGGGGGCCGACCGCGCCCCGGGGACCAGTGGCCCGCTGGGCTTGCGCGTCCCGTTGCGGCCATTGGCGCCCCGTTCAGCGCCGCCCCAATGCTGGGCATCCCATTCGGGGGCGGCTTCCACTTGGACCGCGCCGGTCTCGTCGCGGTAGCGCAGTTCGGGCGGGCGCACGCGTCCGCGCAAGAGCGAATCAACCGCGATGGCGACATCCGAATGGATGGCGAGTTTCTCGCGCTCCTGAATTTCGATGAGGACATCGAAGGTCGGCGGGGCGCGGCGCTCGAGGACGGTTTTCTGCGTCCCTCGGCGGCGGGCTTCGTCGTCGGAGAGGGTGACGCTCTCGATGCCGCCGATGAGGTCGGAGAGCGTGGGGTTGAGCATGATATTTTCGAGCGTGTTGCCATGCGCCGTGCCGATGAGTTGCACGCCGCGCTCGGCGATGGTGCGCGCGGCCTGGGCTTCGAGTTCGCGCCCGATCTCGTCAATGACGATGACTTCGGGGTTGTGGTTCTCGACCGCTTCAATCATCACTTCGTGTTGCAGAGACGGTTCGCGGACTTGCATGCGGCGGGCGCGGCCCACCGCCGGGTGCGGCACATCGCCATCGCCGCCGATTTCGTTGGAGGTATCCACGACGACCACGCGTTTTTTGTCGGCGAGGATGCGGGCGGCTTCGCGCAACATGGTAGTTTTGCCGACGCCGGGCCGCCCGAGCAACAGAATGCTTTTGCCAGCGGTGATGATGTCTTCAATGATGTCAATCGTGCCGTAGACCGCGCGCCCCACACGGCAGGTCAACCCTACTACTTGCCCGCGCCGGTTGCGGATGCCGCTGATGCGATGCAGGGTGCGTTCCATGCCCGCGCGATTGTCAGCGTCGAAATCGCCAATGCGCTTGACCACATATTCAATATCGGCGTGGGTGATTTCGGTTTCGGAGAGAATCACTTCGCCATCGGTGTAACGCGCCGATGGGACCCGCCCGAGGTCAAGAATGACTTCGAGCAGTTGGTCAATCCGGTCGGCTTGAGTGAGCGCTTCCCCAATGGACACGGGGATGACTTCCATCAGCGCGTGAATGTCGTCGGTGATTCGTTTTTGCATAGGATTAATGCGACGCCGGTGAGCGTCGCGCGAGAGCAGACTTGGGGGGAACTGAATTAATCGGCGGGTTGGGCGCGCGGATAATGGGCGTCCCGCTGGGCGCGGGGGTGGCCGGGTGTCCCTCGATGACCGGCAACGGTTTGAGCAAAGGCCCGGTCACCCGCACCGTGAGCCGCTTGACCATGACGGCTTGCGACCCGAGTGCGGCTAACCCGCTGTCCAATAGAATATCTTGCAACCAATCTTCATACCGCCGCACACAGACATAGATGGGTTTCTGCGGTTCATTGGGAATGAGGCTGAGGCCGGTGCGCAACGTGCTGGCCGAGAGTTGGTCTATTTCCGGATGCAGGTAAGGCTCGACCCACAGGCCCAGCGGCCCGCGCCGAAGATGCAAATAGGCGACCAATTCGCGATTTTGCTCCAAAACGTAACCGTTGGGATGCCGCGGGGGCGGCTCCACTTGCTGGACCAACCGGGGCACGATGTTGGCATACAGGGTTTGGATGTTAATGGTATCGGCGCTGGTGACCGGGCGGAGCGGCACCGGCGGCTGGGGGACGGGCAGGGCGCTGACGAGTTTCCACAGACTCTGCCGGGCGTAAACCGCAAATCCCGCCGCCCGCAGGGATTCGAACTCCCGCGAGTTTTCGTCCACCTCGGCGATGAGGTTGTGCGCCCCGCGCTCGCCAGCGGCGGCGGCGAGTTTATCCACCAACTGCGTCCACCCCGCGCCCGCGTTCTCAAAGCGAGGGGCGAGATAGAGCATCCGCGCTTGTTCCGAATTTGGTCGGTGGCGTAACTGTCCAAAGGCGGCCCGCGAGGCATCCTTCCAAACCAGGGTGGGGTCGCCCACCCCCGGCATGAGGTACGCCAGCAACGCGCTTTGCAACGGGCGACTGCCGTGGATGAGGCCGGTTTCTGAGTCGAGGCATACCCCCTGCTGACTCAGTGAGTTGACCAGCCCGACATCCCGCCAGTCAAAGGAACGGATCATTTGTTGACTTCGGAGGGCAACGTGTTTTGAGTCGAGCGCTCCACGAGCTTTTTGACGGCATCGCGGAAACGTTCCACTTCGCGGATGGTGCCGCGGCGGAGGGCCACCTGCCCGGGGCTGGCATCCTGCGTCAGCAGGCCCCGGTCACGGTAATAATCCCGATACAAGTCGAAGAGAATATCATTCTCGCTCCGCCGGGGATTTTCGCGTGCGAGATTTTTGGCGCGCAAAGGCAATTCATTCCCGACCTCTTCTGGAATGACATCGGGCCAGAAGGGGCTATTCTCATCAATTTCGACCAGGCCGTATAACTCCACCAACTCCCCGCGCGCCACCGCCAGGACCATGCCACACAAAGACTCATAGCCCGCGGCGTTCCGCTGCCACCACCGCACCGCCTGGGGCGAATCAATCCACTCCCACTCATAGTCACCCGGCTCCGCGCCATAGCGGCCCGCCAGCGTGACCGATTCGTAGGCGCCAATGTATTCCTTAAGTCGCGCCCAATAAGGTTTGCGGATGAGCATCACCAATTGGGTATCCGACATCTTGGCCAGGTCACGAAATTTATAGGAAGGATTCTCGTTGATTAGAAATGACTGAGCTTTTTTCATAAAACTGCGTGTGCCAGCGACGAGATTGAAATTTAATTGTGAGGATTCTACCACGCAGGGTAACGCGGGGCAATTGAATGAAGGCTAAACTCGGTTGGATGCCCCCCGGCGACCGGCGGCCCAACTCAACATTTCTGCTCAATTAGACTTTAACTCACTTTACGTAGTTGAGCGTGTTTTCTGACTGTCACTCCGAGCGGTAGCGAGGAGTCGCTACGCTAATTGTAGACGCAAAGCGTCTCGCTTCGCTCGCGCATCACTTCGCGTGACAGTGCGTAAGGTGAGGCTTTAAATAGCGCCGATTCTGTGGATAACCGCCCGATTTCTGTGGATAAACTCTAGCAACTGGCGCTGTCGGCTAATTGTCAGCTTAACGGGCTGGTTTCGACCAAGGTTTGGAATAGAATGCTAAAGTAATAGAATACTAGTTAATTGGAATTTTCCGCCTATGAAAATCCAGATTGATAAAGAGAGTCGCCTGCCCATCCACGACCAAATCAAATCGCAAATCACCGGCCTCATTCATGCGGGCAAACTCAAGGCGGGCGATCAACTGCCCACCATGCGCGCGCTCTCCATTGAATTGGCGGTGAATTTCAACACGGTGGCGCATGCCTACCGCGCGCTGGACGCGGAAAGGGTGATCATCACCCGGCGGGGCGAGGGCACTTTCGTCGCTGAAGTTCCCACCGGGGCCGAAATGCGCCGCCTTCGGCACAAGAAACTGCGCGAAATCGCGCGGGCCTTGTTCGATGAAGCCGAGCGGTTGGGCTATACGCTTGAGGAAGTGCGCGAGGCGGTGGAAGAGCAGTTCTCAAAGTAAACCGCAACTAACCCATATTCCATCTGGCTGGCCTTGCAATAGCCGGCCATCTGAAACGGGATATCTTTTGCCATGCTCTACTTCACCGCCATCCTCAATAGTTTGCTCATGTTGGTTATGCCCCTCGCGCTCGGCTGGTGGCTGGCCCGCCGCTTTGGGGCGCGTTGGTCACTGTTTGGCGCGGGCGCCGTGGCGTTTGTGCTGGCGCAGGCGGTTCACATCCCGCTCAATGCCGGGCTTACCGCGCTCTTTGCCCAGAAAATTTTCCCCGCGCCGCCCACTGAATGGAAACTGATCTTTAACGCCACCATTCTGGGATTCACCGCCGGGTTGTGGGAATCGTTGGCGCGGTATTTCGTCTATCGTTTCTGGCTGAAGAACGCCCGTACCTGGCGCGAAGGGGTAATGCTGGGCGCGGGGCACGGCGGCATCGAAGCCATCTTGGTCGGGGTGTTGACGCTGGTCACTGTCATTCAGTTCATCGCCCTGCGCAATGCCGACCTCTCCACGCTCCCGCTCACCCCCGACCAACGCGCCCTCACCGCTCAACAAATTGCCACCTTCTGGGCCACGCCGCCTTTGCTCATGTTGGTGGGCGCGCTGGAACGGGGGTTTGCGCTTTGCCTGCATCTCGCCATGTCCGTGATTGTCTTGCAAGCCTTCCGGCGCAACAACCAGGGGTGGCTGGCCTTGGCCATTCTGTGGCACGGACTGGTGGATGGCCTGGCCGTTTACGCTGTGGGGACTTGGGGCGTATACTCGGCGGAAGTGGTGGCGGGGATCTTTGCCCTGGCGGCGGTGGGAGTGATTTGGAAATTGCGCGACGGGGAAACCCCCGCCCGCGCGGATAGTCCGGCCCCCGGCGGGGCGCCCGGCTCGACGGTCAACGTTACCCGCGCCGCCTCGACCCCCGAACCTAAGCTGGACGACACACGCTACACTGGATAACCTCCCATGCTCACCCTCGACTCACTCACCAAACAATTTCCCGGCGCCAAGAACCAGCCACCCATCACCGCGGTCGAAAATCTCACGCTGACCGTCGGGCAGGGGGAAGCCTTCGGGTTCCTGGGGCCTAACGGGGCGGGGAAAACCACCACCGTGCGGATGCTGACCAGCCTCATCGCGCCGACCTCCGGCCGGGCCACCGTCAACGGTTTGGAAATCGGCAAGGATAACGCCGCCATTCGCCAAACCGTGGGCATCCTCACCGAGACCCCCGGCATGTACGACCGCCTGAGCGCCGAGAAAAACCTGACCATCTTTGCCAGCCTTTATGGCGTGCCGGATATCGCCGGGCAGGTGCAAAAATATCTAAAGTTGTTGGGATTGTGGGAACGCCGCCACGATGAGGTGGGGAGCTTTTCCAAAGGCATGCGCCAGAAGCTCGCCATCGCCCGCGCGCTCCTGCACGAACCGGCGATGTTGTTCCTCGACGAGCCGACCAGTGGCCTCGACCCCGAGGCCTCCAAGCTGGTGCGCGACTTCATCGCCGAGCTGAAGACGGCGGGCCGGACCATCTTCATCTGCACCCACAATCTGGACGAGGCCGACCGCTTATGCGAGCGCATTGGCATTTTCAAGACCCGGCTCATCACGGTGGATACGCCCGCCAACCTGCGCCAGCGGCTGTACGGGCGGCAGGTGGTCTTTCATCTCCAGCACCCGCGCCCCGAACTGGCCGAGGGTCTGCGCGCGCTGCCGCAGGTTGAGGACGCGCAGGCGGTGGCGAACAAGCTGGTGGTGCGGCTGGACGACCCCGAGACGCACAATCCGGCGCTCATCCGCTGGCTGGTGGCGGCTGGGGCCGAAGTGCAGTTTGTGGGCGAAGTGCGGCATTCGCTGGAAGATATTTACCTGCAGTTGATTAACCAGCCGGGTTAAGGTTTCACGTACAACGTTTAGGCAAGCCTAAATTTTAAACGGGATAATTCTTATGAACTGGCAACGCGTCCAAACCATCATTGATAAAGAATGGGCCGAGGTGTTCAAGAACCGGGTGGTCTTGTTCACCATCATCCTCCTGCCGCTGATTTTTACGGCCATGCCGTTGGGCATTCTCTATACGGCCTCCCACGCGGTGGAAGGCGATGTGACCGACCTGCCGCCGCAGTTTTTGGAAATATGCCAGGCGGTGAACGCGCAGGCCCAGCCGCTGGATTGCTTCCAGATTTATCTGCTCAATCAATTTCTGGTGCTGTTCATGCTCATGCCGCTCATCATCCCGGTGGCCATTGCGGCCTACAGCATCGTGGGTGAGAAAACCACGCGCAGTCTCGAGCCGTTGCTGGCCACCCCCATCACCACGGTGGAACTGCTCACCGGCAAAAGCCTGGCCGCCGGTCTCCCGGCCATCGCCGCGACCTGGGGCTGTTTCTTGATCTTCGTCGCGCTGGCCCCGCTGGTGGGCGTGCGCCCGGCGGTGTTCGTCGGTATTCTGAACCCGGTCTGGCTGTTGGCGATTTTTGTGGCCGGCCCGCTCATGGCGGTGCTGGCGGTGAATATGGCCATCATCATTTCGTCGCGGGTCAACGACCCGCGCGTGGCCGAGCAACTCTCGGCGGTGGTGGTCGCCCCGGTGCTGGGGCTGATCTTCGGCCAGATCGCCGGGGTCATCGTCCTCAATGTGCCGTTCATGCTCACGGCCATTGGGATACTCATCCTCATTGATGTGGGCCTCATCTATCTTGGCGCGCGGCTGTTTCAGCGCGAGACGATTTTGACGAAATGGAAGTGAACCATGTCCCGTTACTTTTGGCTTTTTACCCTGGCCCTCGCGCTCAGCCGGCCGCCCTTAGTCTCCGCCCAAACCGACGAGCTTACCCTCTCCGTCCACAAGCAACTTGGCTATAACAATGGTAGTGAGATTCAGGGCACGTTTAGCGTGGAGGCCAGCGGCCCGCCGGATTTAGTCTCGGTCGCTTTTTTCATGGATGGTCAACCGCTGGGCACGGCGACCAGCGCGCCGTATCGGCTTGAATTCAACACGGAGCAATATGCGATGGGCTGGCACACCCTGACGGCCACCGGGCAAACCGCGGGGGGCCGCGAACTCACGGCCCCGGGCAAGCGCTTCAATTTCGTCTCGTCTGCCCAGGCCTGGCAAAGCGTTCAGGGTTTGCTCACCCCGCTCTTCGTCGCCATCGGGCTGGCTTTCGTCATCGGCTTGGGCATTCAATATCTCGCCGTCACGCGGGGCGGGGGCGCCGCGACTTTGCCGCTCGGCGCGCCGCGCGTGTATGGCCCGTGGGGTGGGGCCATCTGCTCCAAGTGCCAGCGCCCGTTTGCCCGGCACTTTTGGGGGTTGAACTTTGTCACACACAAATTGGACCGCTGTGACCACTGTGGCCACTGGGGTTTGGTGGCCCGCGCCACCCCGCAACAACTGGCCGCCGCCGAAGCCGCCGAACTGCGCCAGGCCCAACCCGAACAACCGGTAGCCGAACTGACCCCCGAAGAAAAGTTGAAGCGCAAGTTGGATGACTCGCGGTTTGATGCCGGGAGGTAACGAATCCTACTAAAGAGTTGTCAAAAGTTTTTTATCACGGCCACTGCACCTCGGCATGGCCATACTTCTGCATAATCGCCACCGTTTCAGCCAGGGGCAGGGCGTGGCGCACATGGTCATCGCGGCCCACCAACGTCTCGGCGGCAAAGAGAGAATTGAGAATGGCTTCTTCGGTGGCTTCGAGGGCGGCTTGCAAAAGATAATTAATGGCGGGCGCGGCGGGCCAGTCCTGCCCGGCCAACAACGCCTCGGCCACGATGTTTTGTTGAATGACCGGCCCCGGCGGGAAGTGTGGCACGCAATTGGCCGTGGAAAACGCAATCACAAAATCACCGGACGAGGTGGAGTAGAGGCCACCCGTGCGGGCCAACCCGCCCCCGGCGCGCACGCACAACCGCTCCAGTTGACGCGGGTCCAGCGGCGCATCGGTGGCGAGGACGATGATGATAGAGGAACCTACACCTTCTCCCCCTTCCCCTGTCGGGGCTTTCCCCGACGGGGGAAGGGCCGGGGATGGGGGCATCCAATCTTTCAATTCCCGCCCCACCGGCACACCGTCAATCACCAAATGCTCGCGGCGACCAAAGTTGCTCATTACTAATACGCCCACCGTGTAGCCGCCCATCTCGGCGGGCGCCCGGCGCGAACTGGTGCCGATGCCGCCTTTGAATTCGCAACAACTCATGCCCGTGCCTCCGCCCACGCCGCCCTCGACCACCGGGCCACCAACTGCGCTTTCGATGGCTTGCGCCACATGCGCGCTGTGAACATGCCGCCCGCGCGCGTCGTTGAGATACATATCGGAGCATTCGGCCACGATGGGGCTGGGCGACCAGGTGGTCGTGCTGAGCGCGTCACTCCGCACATAAGCCCAGTCCAGCACGCCATCGGCGACGCGTGGGACGTTGGTCGTGCCGGTGAGGAGAATGGGGGTATCAATCACGCCCATCTCGCGCACGGTTTCGGAGTTGGTCACTTCGCCGAAGCCGTTGATGCGGTGGACGCAGGCCGTGACTTTGTCGTAGAAGATATCGCCTGGGTGCGGCACCACCGCCGTGACGCCCGTCCGCACCGGGCCGCGGCCGGGCACCAGCGGGCCAGCGCCCTCGATGAGGGTCACGTGGCCCACGCGGACTCCGTTTACGTCGGTAATCGCGTTTAAGGGGCCCGGGGGCAAAGTTCCGATCAAAAGTCCAATCTCACGGGCGCGGGGACGAGTCATAATGTGATTCCTCCGAATTTATAACCATTAAAAGTACTTTTGACTCTTGACTTCGAGAGTCAGTGATTCGTATAATGCGACTGATGGCGTGATTTAGCAAATCTTTAGCGAGGTGTCGCAATGTATGTAAAACCTGAAATCATGTTCCCCAATCATGTAATCCCGCTCCTGCGCGATGTGTGCGGCGCCGAGTGGCGCAAGCTGGTGGACCGGGTGGCCGGGCTGGATGACGCGCACCCGGAAAGTCTGGCGTTTTCGCTGATGATGATCCGGCTGGATGGGTGTCTGGATTGCGAAGCCGACTCGTTCCGCGCGATGCGCGGGTGCCCGGCGTGCGCCCTGCAAGCGGTGCGCCGCTACCGCAACAACGAAAAGGAAATCCTGCGGTTGTATAAAGCCGCGCTCAAAGACGTGGCCGACTATCTGGCCAAACACCCCTCGCCGTTGGTGGAGGCCGCGCCCGTCGCGCGCGCGCGCAAGCCGCTCCGCCGCGCCGAGAGTTATATTGCTGTGGCGCGTTGAGCCGGGCCTCCGCTCCGAGCGGCGGAGTTTTTTAAGGGTGGCGGGGTTTTGAGATTCTTTCGCCCCTGTGGTATTCTCACCCGCGAGAAAACATGATGCTGACCCCTGAGTTGTTTCTCGCGCTGGCCCGATCCCGGTAAGCTCATTGCCCTTGCACCCGCCTAAGGTGTGCAAGGGCTTTTTATTCCTCGGAGACCCCATGCTCACCGATTTTGAAAAAGCCATCTTTACCCTGTTGGCCTTTGGTTCGCTGTTCGCCGCCCTGCACGCCGCCGATAGAATTCAACGCATCATCAAACGCGGGGTCGGGGCAGGTCTCAGACCTGCCCTTACCACCGACGTTCTGCGCCGCGCGTGGGACGCGAACCTGAAGTTTCTTACGCTGGCCCCCACCTGGCGCGTGCGGCTTGGCCCGAGCATCATGCACGCACTCATCGCGTGGGGCTTCACCTATTACCTCCTCGTCAACATCACCGACGGCCTGCGCGCGTTTTTTGGATTTGAGTTACCCGACCCGTTGGGGATGATTCACCGGCTCATTGCGGATATTTTGACGGTGGGCGTGCTCGTGGGGATGACGGGGATGCTGATCCGGCGCGTGGTGCGCGGCCCGAAGGTGTTCGGCTTCCGCCCCAGCACGTTACTGCACCCCCAAGCGTTGTTCGGCATCCGGCGGGATTCGCTGGTGGTCGGCTTGTTCATCCTCATGCACGTCGGCGCGCGCTTCTTGGGCGAGGTTGTGCGGCTGACCATCCCGGCGGGTTTGGTCTTCATCCGTGAACCCGACCGCGATGTGTGGCAACCCTTTGCCAGCTTCGCCAGCCGCCTGTTGGATGGTCGCCTGACGCCAAACATGATTGTGGTCGTAGAGCATCTGGCGTTCTGGTTGGCGCTCGGCGCGATTTTGCTGTTCGTGCCGTACTTCCTGCACTCCAAGCACATCCACATCTTCATGGCCCCGCTCAATTTCTTGCTCAAGCCCGAGCGCAAATCCATCGGCCAACTGACGGCCATCAATTTCGAAGACGAGACCATCACCCAATATGGCGCGGCCAAGTTGGAACATTTGGAATGGACGGCCCTGCTCGACGCCTATGCCTGTATCATGTGCAACCGGTGTCAGGATGCCTGCCCGGCCAACGCCACCGGCAAGGCGCTCTCCCCCGCCGCGCTCGAAATCAACAAGCGTTACTTCTTAAACAGCGAGGGGGCGGCCATCGCCCGGGGCGCCGAATCCGCGCCGGCCCTCACCGAATTTGCCATTTCGCCGGAGGCCGTGTGGGCCTGCACCACCTGCGGGGCGTGCGTGGATATTTGTCCCGTGGGCAACGAGCCGATGCGCGACATTCTCGATATCCGCCGCAATCTGGTGCTGATGGAGAACAACTTCCCCGCGCCGTTCCAGACCGCGTTCAAGGGCATGGAACGGCAAGCCAACCCGTGGGGTATTGGCGCGAACAGCCGCCTGGAATGGGCCGAGGGGCTGAACGTGCCGACGGTTGACGACAACCCGGATTTTGAAATTTTGTACTGGGTGGGGTGCGCGCCCTCCACCGACCCGCGCGCCCGCAAGACGGCCCGCGCGTTTGTGAAGGTATTGCAAGCCGCCAACGTGAACTTCGCGGTGTTGGGCCAGATGGAATCTTGCACCGGTGACTCGGCGCGGCGGGCGGGCAACGAAGCGTTGTTCATGCAACTGGCGACGCAAAATGTGGAAGTGTTGAACGAAGTATTGCCGGTGGAAAAGACGGAGCGGGTGACGGTGGCTTACCGCGCGGGCGAAGGCGTGGTGCATGAGGAAGTGGAAGAGCAAACGCACAAGCACTTCCGCCGCATTGTCTCGACCTGCCCGCATTGTATGCACACGCTCAAGAACGAATACGCCGATTTCGGCGGGAACTATGATGTGGTGCATCACACGCAATTGATTAACGAATTGACCGGGGCGGGGCGCTTAAATTTTGACGAGAAGAAGGCGATGGACTTGGCCTTCCATGACCCGTGCTATTTGGGGCGGCACAACAATGTGCTGGACGAGCCGCGCGATGCCCTAAAGAGCGCGGGCGCGAAGATTACCGAACTGCCGCGCAACCGCCGCCAGTCGTTTTGTTGCGGCGCGGGCGGCGCGCAAATGTGGAAGGAAGAAGAGCACGGCACCGAGCGCGTGAACGCCAACCGCTTCAATGAAGCCGTAGCGACGGGCAAAGACACGCTGGCGGTGGCCTGCCCCTTCTGCCTGATTATGATGAGCGATGCCGCCACCAACGCCAAGAGCGAGATGCAAATCCTCGATGTAGCCGAGATTGTGGCGGAAAGTCTGCTGTGAACTACTCGAAGGACTCCCTTCCCCTGTCGCGCGCTTCCGCGACGGGGGAAGGGCCGGGGATGGGGGCTAGGGGCTTGCCCACTGTGAGAGAATCCTACCCATGATGCGCCTCGATCAACCCGTCCCAGTCGCCACCCACCTGCTCAGCGCCGAGGAAATTCTGTGCGACTATCACCTCGCCTATCAAAGCCGCCAGACCAGCCTCATCGGGCGGCGCGAGGTGCTCAGCGGCAAGGCCAAGTTCGGCATCTTCGGCGACGGCAAGGAACTGCCGCAACTCGCGCTGGCCAAATACTTTCGCCCCGGCGACTGGCGCTCCGGCTATTACCGCGACCAAACGCTCATGCTCACCCTGGGCGTGATCACCCTGCAGGAATTCTTCGCGCAACTTTACGCGCACGCCGATGTGCTGGCCGAACCCAGTAGTGGCGGGCGCTCCATGAACGCGCACTTCGCCTCGCGCTCGCTCAACCCCGACGGCTCATGGCGCAACCTCAGCCAACTCTACAACACCGCCGCCGATCTCTCGCCCACCGGCGCCCAAATGCCGCGCCTGGTCGGGTTGGCGCAAGCCTCCAAAATTTATCGCACCGTCCCCGAACTCCAGCACCTCACGCAATTCTCGCGCCACGGTGAGGAGGTCGCCTTCGGCACCATCGGCAATGCCTCCACGTCCGAGGGCATGTTCTGGGAAGCGGTCAACGCGCTCGGGGTTCTGCAAGTCCCGGCGGTGCTCTCCATCTGGGATGACGGCTACGGCATTTCCGTCAGCAACGAATATCAGATGGTCAAACAAAATTTGACCGAATTACTCAAGGGCTTTCAGCGCACCCCCGGCGGGCGCGATGGGTTTGACATTTACCGGGTCCCCGCGTGGGATTACCCGGCCCTCGTGGACGCCTACGCCCACGCGGTGGAGGCCGCCCGGCGCGACCACCTCCCCGCCATCCTGCACATTGTGGAAGTCACCCAACCCCAGGGACACTCCACCTCTGGCAGTCACGAGCGCTACAAATCCGCCGAGCGTTTGGATTGGGAACTGGAATATGATTGCCTGCGCCGGTTCCGGCAGTGGATTGTGACACAGGGCGTGGCCACCGACGATGAACTGGATGCGCTCGAGCGCGAGGACAAGGAACTGGTGGAGCGCAACCGCAAGGCCGCGTGGGAGGCGTATGCCCGCCCCATCCGTGAGGAGACCGAGGAGTTCTGCGATATCCTCGATGAAATCGCGCCCGGCTCGCCGGATTTTTCCGCGCTCAAGGCCCGTGTGCTCAACGCGCCCGTCCCGCTCCGGCGCGAACTCATGGTCGCCACGCGCGAGGCGCTCTTCACCCTGCGCGATGAACACCCGCACCGCAAACAAATTCTCATTGACTGGCAAAAGAAATTTGGGCCACTCCAGGCCGAACGCTATAGCTCGTATCTCTACAGCCAGTCGGCCGAGTCGGCGCGCAAAGTGGCCGAAGTGAAACCCAGTTATTCGACCAACTCGCCGCTGGTGCATGGCTTCGAGTTAATGAACGCCTGCTTCGATGCCATCCTGGCCCGCGACCCGCGCGTGCTGGCCTTCGGCGAGGATGTGGGCAAACTTGGCGATGTGAATCAGGGCTTCGCGGGTCTGCAAGCCAAATACGGCGAGGCGCGCGTCTCCGACACCGGCATCCGCGAGGCCACCATCCTCGGGCAGGCCATCGGCCTCGCCATGCGGGGTCTGCGCCCCATCGCCGAGATTCAATATCTCGACTACGTCCTCTACGCCCTGCAAATCATGGCCGATGATCTGGCCACTCTGCACTGGCGCACCAAAGGCGGGCAGAAAGCGCCGGTCATCATCCGCACCCGCGGCCACCGGCTGGAAGGTGTGTGGCACTCTGGCTCGCCCATGGGCGGCCTACTGCACCTCCTGCGCGGCCTCAACCTGCTCGTCCCACGCAACATGACCCAAGCCGCCGGGTTCTACAACACCGCACTCCAAAGCGATGAACCCGCGCTGATTGTCGAAGTCCTCAACGGCTACCGCGCCAAAGAGCGTTTGCCCGATAACCTCGCGGAGTTCACGGTCCCGGTGGGGGTGCCCGAGACCCTACGGGCGGGGGGCGACCTCACGCTCGTTACCTACGGCGCGACCTGCCGCATCGTGATGGACGCCGCTGATCTGCTCAGTCGCACCGGCATCGAAGCCGAGGTGATTGATGTGCAAACGCTGTTACCGTTTGACTTGCATGGGCGCATCCTCGAGTCGCTCCAGAAGACGAGCCGCATCATCTTCATTGACGAAGACGTGCCCGGCGGCACGACGGCGTATATGATGCAGGAAGTCATCGAGAAGCAGGGCGGCTACTACTGGCTCGACTCGCCTGCCCACACCCTCACCGCCCAACCCCACCGCCCCGCCTACGGCTCCGACGGCGATTACTGGTCCAAGCCGAATGTGGAGACCGTTTTCGACGCGGCGTATAGCCTGATGCATGAGGTGGAGCCGAAGAGGTGGCCGGTGTTTTATAAATAGAACCACGCCATGTGCGGATGGTAGAATCCCACAGACACAAAGTGATACTACGCTGAGTGGCAATGCTATAAGGACAATTACGCCAAACTCACCAGCGGGCGCTACCTGGCGGGGTTGAAGCGGATTGGGTAAGGTTGGAGGTCACAATGACAGACATGGAACAGATTTTAGAGCGTTTAGCCAGTTTGGAGCGGTCGGTTAAAACTTTGACGGAGATGGTTTCAGCCATGCAGTCACACACGGGCAAGGTTGAGTATGCCGTGCGTGAAACTAGCATCGAAATCGCGGCCCCACCGATGACTGAAGCCCGCCCGACGATTATTGACACAGACCACCCGTTAATTATTCGGATTCCTACCCGACATCGGGGCGAGCCGATGACGCGCCACTCGCGCATTAGTGTCCGCATTCTCATCGGGTGGATGAAATTAGGCGAGACGGCTGAACAAATTCGCAAGGACTACGAGCCCCATTTATCCATTGCGGAAATTTGCGATTCGCTGAGCTACTATTTTCACCATCAGGCTGAAATAGATGGTTTGTTAGCCGCCGACGAAGCGGCGCACGCTCTCGAACTTAGTCGCATTGCCGAGCGCAAACAGGCCGCACTAAAAAATGAGTGAGCCGCGCCTATACATCGCCCTATATGCCGATGAAGATGCTCGGCGGGTTGTCATCCAGCACCTTATCCAACAGGGCTATGATGTTCAATATGCCCTTGACACTAAAATCAACCATGAAGGCTGGGATGATGAACGGCATTTAATTTATGCC